>DASUNU010000082.1:0-2357 GCA_036276995.1 Solirubrobacterales bacterium | reverse complement strand
GGGGGATTGCGAGCGGGGGATTGGGCGGGGGTTCCGCTTAACTTTTTCGAGGAGCGTCGGCGCTCGTCCGCGGCCGCTCCGCCGAAAAAGTTGAAGACGCTCCACCCCCGCCCAATCCCCCGCCAACGAAACGGTGGCGGGGCTGCTCGCTTAGCTACTGAGCAGGTGGTGGCGGAGGAGGCGGGGGCGGTGCCTGGCCGCTGCTTGGGGGTGGCGGCGGGGGCTGGGTGCCGGTGGGGGCGCTTGGGGGTGGTGGGCTGCCGCCACCGGAGAGCTTGTCGGCGGCGCCGCCGAAGGTCGAGCCCTCTTCCTGCATGCCGCGGTAGCCACCGAAGGCGATGCCGGCGGCGCTGAGCAGGCCGAGGAAGATTCCGAAGGAGAGCGTGGCGTCGACCGAGATGCCGCCGAAGGAGCCGAAGCCGGGCGGGCTGATGATCCGGAAGAGGATCAGCAGGACCGAGATGCCGCCGAGGATCGCGACCGCGACGTTCATCGAGACCGGCGGCTCGTACTCGGAGTCGCTGAGGCGGAGGAAGACGTTGACGAGGGCAATCACGATCGTCACCACGAGGACGATCGGGATGAAGTCGAGCGCGTCCCAGGCGCTGCCGCCGGCGTCGGGCACGGTCTGCGAGAAGCCGCCGGAGCCCGTGACCTCGACCCCGAACCAGTCGAAGAACATGAATATGAAGAGCAGGACGGCCGAGACCCCGGCGACCTTCTCTCCGGTGTTGAGCTTGTCTACGTCCATCTGCATATCCCTCCGTGGGAGCGTGGGCGGTCGAATCCGACCCTATATCCGCTGCGGGCCTTATTCGAGGGCTATCTGGCCGACCCTTCTAGCCAAGGGTGCGGGCGCGGGCGGCCTGCAAGGTGTTTGCCAGCAACATCGCGATCGTCATCGGGCCGACGCCGCCGGGCACCGGCGTGATCGCCGCGGCCCGCTCAGCCGCGGCCGCGAACTCGACGTCGCCGCGCAGGCCGTCCTCGGTCCGGTTCATGCCGACATCGATCACCACGGCGCCGGGCTTGACCGCGTCGGCGCCGAGCAGCTCCGGCACCCCGACCGCGGCGACGAGGACATCGGCGCGGGCGCAGGTGGCGGCGAGGTCGCGGGTACGCGAGTGGCAGACGGTGACGGTCGCGTTAGCCGCCAGCAGCAGGCGCGCGACCGGGACTCCGACCAGCTTCGAGCGGCCGACCACGACCGCCTCGGCCCCCTCCAGCTCGACTCCCTCGTGGCGCAGCAGCTCGATCACCCCCGCCGGCGTGCAGGGCACCAGCCCCGGGGTGCCGTGCGCGAGCAGGCCGGCGTTGAGCGGGGTCAGCCCGTCGACGTCCTTGCGCGGGTCGAGCGCGCCGACGATCGCGTCGGGGTCGATCTGGGCCGGCACCGGGAGCTGCACGAGGATGCCGTCGACGTCATCGTCGCGGCCCAGCTCGCGGACCAGCTCCAGCAGCTCGGCCTCGCTCGTATCGCCGCCGAGTCCGTGGTGAGACGAGCGCATCCCCGCCTCCTCGCAGCCCCGGTGCTTGTTGGCGACGTAGATCTCGGAGGCGGGGTCGTCACCGACGATCACCGTCGCCAGGTTCGGCACCCGCCCGGCCTCAGCCGCGTAGGCGGCGACCTCCCCGCGAACGCGCTCGCGCACGGCCGCGCCCACGGCTTTGCCGTCGATGACCCGGGCCGCCACCGCTAGCGCTTCCTGATCGGGGCGTAGTCGGCCATCAGCTTGCGCTCGGAGCCATCGCTGGAGAAGCGCACAACGACCACCCCACCCGGCTCGACCGCGGTCACGACCCCGTCGCCGAAGCTGGCGTGAACGACGTCGTCGCCGGTCCGCATTTCAAGGGCCGGTCCGGGGTCGAGCGGTTCAGTCGGGGTCGGTCCGGTGACCGGCGTGTTCCAGGACATGCCTCCGGAGGCCGCCGATTTCTGGTGGCGCTCGGTCAGCTCGGCCGGCAGCTCGTCGATGAAGCGCGAGGGCAGGTTGTGCTCGGAGCGCCCAAACAGGCGCCGCTCGCGCGCCCAGGTCATGTAGAGGCGCTGGCGGGCGCGGGTGATCGCGACGTAACAGAGCCGCCGCTCCTCTTCTTCGCCGCCCTCTTCCAGCGCCCGCATGTGCGGGAAGGAGCCGTCCTCGCAGCCGACCACGAAGACCGTGTCGTACTCGAGCCCCTTGGCGTTGTGGACGGTCATCAGGGTGATCTGCTCCTCCTGGTCCTCGAGCGCGTCCTGGTCTGAGAGCAGCGAGATCTGCTGCAGGAACTCCTCCAGCGGCGGCACCTCGCTCTCCCCCTCGCGCTCGCGGTTGAGGTCGAACTCGGCGGCGGCGTCGACGAAGGCCTGCAGGTTC
>DASUNU010000081.1:0-8825 GCA_036276995.1 Solirubrobacterales bacterium | reverse complement strand
GTCAGCCCGGCGCCGACGTTTTCATAGGCGATCGGCCCAAGGCCTTCCTGGGAGGGGATGTGGATCGTGCATTTGGCTCCCCCTGTGATTGTGATTTCCTGGCCTGTTTCGCAGAGGATGTCGAGTGGGCCTTTGTAGGGCGGGCCTTCTTCGAGGTGCAATGTGTAGATGCAGCCGTTCATATCGACCGTCGCGGCAGCGCCGGCGAGGGTGCAGCCTTCGTAGCTGGGAGTGACTGTGAGCGCACTGAATGTGTGCGCCTCCCCTGTCGCGTCGTATTTGACCGTCGTGCATTTGAGTTCGCCGAACTGCATGTCGATGGCGTTCGACAGCCCGGTGCCTGTCAGGTCGGCTGTTATCTCGGAGGGGACCTGGACGTGGAATTCCGCTGCCGAAGCGGCGGGAGCGCCGATCGGGCTCGCGATCGCGAGCGTCGCGAGCAGAGCGAAGGAGAGGATCTGGAGCTTGCGAAGCATGCGCTCCTAAGAAAGGCGATCGGCGTCTCCGCGTCAATCGCGGCGCCGTGCCCCGCGCCGCCGCGAATCGGGCGTCCATCGCTTCCCCTGCACCTGACGTGCGACCGACTTTCGAGCCGACCACTGCGTGCGGTGCAAAGATCCGTCGCTCCACGAAAAGAGCCGCCCGGAGGCGGCTCTTTTCAGCAGCGTTGCGAAGCGCTTAGATCTTGTGGCGCTGCAGCAGCTTCTTGCCGATCACCATGCGCTGGATCTCCGACGTCCCCTCGCCGATCAAGAGCAGCGGCGCGTCGCGGTAGAGCCGCTCGATCTCGTACTCCTTCGAGTAGCCGTAGCCGCCGTGGATGCGGAAGGCCTCCTCGACGCACTCCTTGCCGGTCTCCGACGCGAGGAGCTTGGCCATGCCGGCCTCGAGGTCGGAGCGGATGCCGGCGTCCTTCATCTGCGCGGCTTTGCGGGTGACCAGGCGGGCGGCCTCGATCTTGGTCGCCATGTCGGCGAGCTTGAACTGGATCGCCTGGTGCTGGGCGATCGGCTTGCCGAAGGTCTTGCGCTCCTGGCTGTAGCGGAGCGCCAGCTCGAGGGCGCGCTGGGCGATGCCGACGCCACGGGCGGCGACGTTGACGCGGCCGACCTCGAGCGCGTCCATCATCTGCGTGAAGCCGGCGCCCACTCCGGACTCCTCGCCGCCGAGCACCCGCTCCGGCGGGCACTTGTAGCCGTCGTAGACGAGCTCGGTCGACTCGACGCCCTTGTAGCCCATCTTCTTGATCTTCGGCGGCACGATCAGGCCCTCGAACTCGCCGCTCTGGGTTTCCTCCCAGGGCTTCTTCTCGGTGATGAAGCAGGTCATGCCCTTGTAGGGCGGGTCCGCCTTCGGGTCGCTCTTCATCAGCACGAAGACGACGCTGGAGCCGAGCCCGTTGGTGACCCACATCTTCTGGCCGTTCAGCTCCCAGTTGCCGTCCTCGCCCTTCTTGGCGGTCGCCTTCAGGCCCTGGACGTCGGAGCCGATCTCCGGCTCGGAGAGCGAGAAGGCGGCGCGGATCTCGCCGGTCGCCATCTTCGGCAGGAAGTACTCCTTCTGCTCGTCGGTGCCGAACTTCATCAGCAGGTAGGAGCCGATGAAGTGGGTGTTGACGACGCCGGAGATCGAGATCCAGCCGCGCGAGAGCTCTTCGACGATCATCGCGTAGGTGGCCAGGTCGAGCCCCATGCCGCCGTACTCCTCGGGAATGGTCACACCGAAGAGGCCGAGCTCCTTCATCTGCTCGACGATCGGCTCCGGGAAGGAGTCCTCGTGGTCGTAGTGCTCGGCGTTGGGGATGATCTGCTCGTCCGCGAACTGGCGGACCATTTCGATGATCGCCTGCTGCTCGTCGGTCATCTCGCGGTAAGCGGTGTCTACGGCCATGGCTCCTAGCTCTTCAAGTCGTGGGCTGATGCCGGCAGCGGCGCGGGCGCCGCGCGGCGCGGGAGGGTCAAGGATATAGGCGCGGAGCCGGAGCCCGCATCGCAGGCGGGATCGAGCTCGAGGCGGAGGGCGCGCAGCGGCGCCGCCGCCTTGAGCAGCATCTCGCCGTACTCGCGGTCGGGCTCGGACTGCAGCACGATCGCCCCGCCGGCCCCGACCGCGGCCTGCCAAGCACCCCGGTCCCCGCCCTCCCGACGGTCGAGAACGATGGTCCGGATCGTGACGCTGAGGTCGCAGCCGCCGCCGAGCCCGAACCAGCCGATCGCGCCGGAGTAGATGCCGCGGGCGCGGCCCTCAAGCCGGTCGAGGATCTCCAGCGTGCGCAGCTTCGGCGCCCCGGTCATCGAGCCGGGCGGGAAGCAGGCGCGGACCGCGTCGACCGGGCCGGCGCCGGGACGCAACCGCCCGCGCACGGTCGAAACCAGTTGGTGCACGGTCTCGTAGCTCTCGACCTCCATCAGCGCCGGCACCTCGACGCTGCCGACCGCGCAGACGCTGCCGAGGTCATTGCGCAGGAGGTCGACAATCATCAGGTTCTCGGCCCGGTCCTTCTCGTTCGTGCGCAGGCGCTCGGCGAGAAGCGCGTCCTCCTCAGGGGCTGCGCCGCGGGGAGCGGTGCCCTTGATCGGCTTTGCCTCGGCGCCGCCGTCGGGGTCGACGCGGAGGAAGCGCTCGGGGGAGGAGCTGAGGACGGCGAGGTCGCCGAAGCGGAGGTAGGAGGCGAACGGGGCCGGGTTGACGCGGCGCAGCTCCATATAGAGGGAGAGCGGGTCGACGCCGGCGAGCTGGGTCGAGAGCTCGTTGGTGAGGCAGATCTCGTATGACTCGCCGGCCTGGAGGAGGTCCTTGCATTGCTCGATGGCGTCGAGGTATTCCGCGTGGGAGCGGTGCAGGTGGGGGGCGCCGTCACTCATTGCTTCGAGGCGCGTGGCGGTGGTGGTGAGCCACTCGTCGGCGGCGGAAGCGCCGTCGGTCTCGTGTAGGCAGAGCAGGTAAACGCAGCCTTCGTCGTGGTCGAAAGCGAGCAGGCGATCGGCGAGGATGAAGGCGCCGTCGGGGTGCTTCGAGGCGTGGGCGTTGTTCGCGCCGCAGTCGGCCTTCAGCTCGTAGCCGAGGTAGCCGGCGAAG
This sequence comes from Solirubrobacterales bacterium, assembly GCA_036276995.1. Lineage (GTDB taxonomy): Bacteria > Actinomycetota > Thermoleophilia > Solirubrobacterales > 70-9 > VAYN01. The sequence continues at coordinate 5,747 of DASUNU010000081.1, read as the reverse complement.
CCGCAGCCAAAGTCGAAGGGGAGGTCGGGAACGGTCGCGGGGCGCAGGCGCTCCAGCTCGCGCTGGAGGTAGTCGAAGATCGACTCCTTGGTGACCTCAGCCTCTCCCCCGCGCTCGGTCGTGACCTCGCCCACGGATACGTCGTAGGTGACGGTCGCTGCCAGCGGACCCGAAGCGTCGCCCATGAAGGAAAAGCGCGCGCCGGCGTCCTGGCGGGCGCTGTCGAGCCAGAACGCGCTGCGACTCGCTCCGAAAAGAGCTCCGAAAACCCTCCCGGGATCCGGCAACCCGTCGAGCCTCCGCCAGCTCAGCCGGGGGCGGGTCGAGTTGGTACGCCTATGGCGCACTAAGTCGACCCGCCCCGCCGAGGGTTCGCGAACCTTGGAGCCCTCGCTCAACGCTCCAAAGTTCGCGAGCAACTGCCGCCCCTGGGGAGTCGCCACCGACTCGGGGTGGAACTGGACGCCCCACTGGGGGCGGGTGCGGTGGGCGACGGCCATCGGCACGCCGTCGTCGTCCCAGGCGATCTGCTCGAGCTCGGGGGGAAGCGGGTGCTCGAGACAGAGCGAGTGGTAGCGGGTCGCCTCAAAGCGGGCCGGGATGCCGGCGAAGAGCGGCGCACCTGCGTGCTCGACCGTGCGGACGCGGCCGTGCAGCGGCTCCAGGGACGGGACGACGCGGCCGCCGTGGACCCAGCCGAGGCCCTGATGGCCGAGGCAGACGCCGAGCAGCGGCGCCTCGCAGTGGCGGATCGCCTCGGCGCAGACGCCGAAGTCGCGCTCGCGCTCGGGCCGGCCCGGGCCTGGCGAGAGGACGACGTTGTCGAAGTCCAGCTGCGCCAGCTCCTCCCAGCTCGCCTCGTCGTTGCGGACGACAAACGGCTCGGCCCCGTTCTCCTCGGCCAGCAGCTGGAAGAGGTTCCAGGTGAAGGAGTCGTAGTTGTCGATCAGCAGTGTCAGCATGTGTGGAGCTGTACAGGAGAGCCTGGCAGCAAACTACTTCGGCAATGGAGACCCTCCCCACCCCCGACCGCGAGCACGGCCTGTTCGAGACCCTCTTGGTCCTCGACGGCGAGCCGGTCGCGCTCGACCCCCACCTCGACCGCCTCGGGGCCGGGCTCGCCGCCGTCTTCGGCGCCGAGCTGCCGGCCGGGCTCGCCGGGGAAGCGGCCGAGCGCGCCCGCGGCCACGAGCTGGGACGGATGCGGATCGTCGTCACCCCCGACGGCGAGGTCAGCTTCGCGACGCAGACCGTCGATCCGCTCACTTTCTTTCCCGCGCAGGAGCGCGGTCCGCGGCTGCGCTCGGTCCGTTGCCTCGGTGGCCTCGGCGCACACAAGTGGGCCGACCGGCGACCGCTCGCCGAAACCCCTTCGGGACCCGTCTCGCTGCTGCTCGACGAGGGCGACGAGGTGCTGGAGGCGAGCCGCGGCAACGTCTTCGCGATCGTCGGCCAGGCCCTCTTCACACCCGCGGCCGACGGCCGGATCCTGCCCGGGACCGCCCGCGCCGCGGTGATCGAGATCGCTCGGGAGGCGGGGATAGAGGTGCGCGAGGGCCGCCTGGGGCGCGACGAGCTGCTCGGCGCGGACGGCGTCGTCCTCACCGGCTCGGTGCGCGGCATCGAGCCCGTCCACTCTCTCGACGGCGCCGAACTTCCCCTTTGCGACGAGCTCAGTCAGCGGCTCGCCGAGCGACTGCGCCGGAGATGGCGAACGGGCCGCCTTGCGGCGGCCCGTTCGTGACTGCTTCGGCTTAGCGCCGGGCGGCGCTTAACCCTCCCTAACCAAGCGGGATGACCGTGATCGACCGGTTCGCGAACGAGGCGTTGCCCTTGTACTGCAGGGTGAACGTGTTCGAGCCGGCGGTCAGGTTGGTGATGACCGTGGTCGTGCTCGCCTGGATCCCGCCCGTGTCGGAGCTGGTTCCGTGCTCGCGGATGACCGCGCGCTCATCGCTGGCGTTCTGCGTCGTCGCGCCGGACACTGAGAAGCTGGCGTATCCGGTCGACGTCGGGTCGATGTAGCTGGTGACGATCACCATCGCCCTGGTGCCCGTGGTCAGGGTCACCGAGGGGTTGGTGCCGCCGCCGGTCAGCGCGCCGTAAGCGGCGTTGTTGCGGCTGGAACTGGTGGCATTGGAGGCCACCGACGGGGTGCCGAGACCCGCGTCGCCTTTCGGGCCCTGGGCACCGGTGGCGCCGTCTTTGCCGTCTTTACCAGCGGGTCCCTGCGGACCGACGGCACCGTCTTTACCGTCCTGACCAGCGGGGCCGACCGGACCTTCGGGGCCGACCTCGCCCTGCGGGCCCTGCTCGCCGGTGTCGCCCTTCTCGCCCTTCTCGCCCTGCGGGCCAGCGGGACCTTCCGGACCGACGTCGCCGGTCTCGCCCTTCTCGCCCTGCGGACCCTGCTCACCCTGCGGGCCAGCCGGACCTTCGGGGCCAACCTCACCCTGCGGACCCTGCTCACCGGTCTCGCCCTGCTCGCCCTGCGGGCCTTTCAGGGAGATCGCGTCGGTCCACTCCTCCCCGGCCTTGGGGCCGAAGATCTCGTAGGTGGTGGTGTCGATGTAGAAGTCGCCGTTGCGACCGGTCTCGCTGCTCGGGGCACCCTCGCCGCTGAGCACGCCGTTGCCGTCTTTACCGTCGGCACCGTTCTGACCATCGGCTCCGGGGGCGCCATTCTCACCGGCAGGACCCTGCGGACCAGCCTCGCCGGCCTCGCCCTTCTCACCCTGCGGGCCCTGCTCACCGGTGTCGCCCTTCTCCCCGGTCTCGCCCTTCTCACCCTGCTCGCCGGTGTCCCCCTTGGGACCCTGCTCGCCGGTCTCGCCCTTCGGGCCCTGAGCGCCATCCTGACCGTCAGCGCCGTCCTCGCCCTTGGGGCCCTGAGCGCCGTCGGCACCGTTCAGGCCGTCTTTCCCGTCTTTTCCATCTTTGCCGTCTTTACCGGGCTCACCAGGAGCGCCCTGGGCACCGGTCTCACCTTTGGGACCAACGGGGCCAATCGCGCCCTGCGGGCCGGTCGCCCCCTGGGCACCGGTGTCGCCCTTCTGGCCACTGCCTTCCGAGGCGCCAAGGACGCCCTGCTGGCCGTTGCTGGCCGTCACCTGCAGCAGCTGTTCGCCTTTCTTGCATTTGGGGGAGGCCGAGAAGTGGACGACTCCCTTTTCGGGGCCGCTCTTAACGACGCAGAGATTGATTGCCGACGATTTCGTGGCCGCCTCGGCCGAGCTCGCGAGCAGCACGAGGCAGAACAGGGACACGAGAGCCGCGACAGCTGCCGCCACCAGGCGGGCATTGGCTGGTACGCGGGACGGGACGTTCATCAGAGGTTCTCCTAACTGGATTTGGGCAATTTGGAAAGTCGGGAGGCGCCTCTGTGGCGAGCCCCCAAGCAGCGGCGAAGGTAGGACATTCGAACGAGGCTGGCGATAGAACATCTGGCTAAATTTGGTACTTGACCTCAAGGTTTCCCCGTCCAGATTCAGCCCGGAAGACAGCTCTCAAACCCTTTTGTAGAGCCAAGAAAAGCGTCCAGTCCAGAGGGGCATCGGGCACCCGTCGAGGGATCAACCCGTACGTTCGTCCACTCCGAGGGTCCAAGCACGGGTGCAAGCGCCCTGGCGGCGATACAGGCGGCGTGACCCGCCTCTCCCCCCTGCTGGCTGCGCTCGCGGCCGCGCTCTGCGCCGCCGCGCTCGCCGCCGCCCCCGCTTCCGCGGCCGGTCTGATCGCCCCCGCCGACGCCTGCCCCGAGCAGGAAAGCCGTGACGCCTCAGCCGCGGCTCAGGAGGAGACGATGCTCTGCATGGTCAACTTCGCCCGCGCCCAGAGCGGCGAGGGGGGCCTGGAAGCGACCGCAGAGCTGGCCGAATCGGCGCGCGAGAAGGCCGATGACATCCTCGCCTGCGACAGCTTCAGCCACACCGCCTGCGGGCGCGAGTTCAGCTACTGGATGCGGCAGAGCGGCTACACCGCGGCACCCTGCTGGCGGGTCGGCGAGAACCTCGCCTGGGGCAGCGGCCAGTACGGCACGGTGCGCTCGATCTTCCGCGCCTGGATGCGCTCCCCCGAGCACCGCGCCAACATCCTCGGCGACTACGCCCAGACCGGGATCGACCTGCGCACCGGTGTCCTCGCCGGCAGCCCGGGGACCAAGGTCTGGGCCCAGCACTTCGGCTCGCGCTGCTGAACCGAGCTAGCCGCGGCCGATCGGGAGCCGTTCCAGTGCCCGCAGCCGCGCCACCACCCGGTCGGCGCGCTCGCTGAAGCTGCGCAGGTCCGGGTCCTCGTCGCTCGCCGGCGCCAGCGGGGCCGCCGGTGCGGCGCTCGCGCTCAGCGCCGCCTCACTGGCGCGCTCGGCCAGGTCGGCGGCACGGCGCGCCTGGGCAGCGGCATCGAGAGCGGCGTCGCCGATCTCGATCGCCGCCTTTTCCGAGGCCTTGGCGACGATCAGGGCCTCGTCGATGCGGCTCTCCAGCTCGCTCAACAACGGTGGCGCCGCCTCCTCGGGCAGCAGCCAGTCCTGCGTGTTGTCGCGCTCAGAGCCCTCCATTTCTGCGCAATTTACGGACGCCGCAGGCGGCAAATGTGGCGGCAGGCAAAGACACCGAAGCGCCAGATAGATTCCGCCTCCCCCAGTTATGACGACCCGAGGAGCGTTTTGAGAAACCCGAGAGACTTCTTCCAGCCGCAGGCGATCGGCGCGCCGGAGCCGCTGCGTGAGATCCCCGTCACTCCCTCGCGGATGATCCACTTCCTCGACTTCTCGAACGAGAAGATGGTCGAAAAGGCCGCGGGCATCGCCGAGAAGACCGACATCCTGCTCGGCAACCTCGAGGACGCGATCCCGGTCGACCGCAAGGAGGCGGCGCGCCAGGGCCTGATCAAGGCGGCGAAGGAGAGCGACTTCGGCAACACGGCGCTGTGGACCCGGGTCAACTCGCTGGAGAGCCCCTGGGTGCTCGACGACCTCACCACCCTGGTCACCGAGATCGGCGACCAGCTCGAGGTCGTGATGGTGCCGAAGGTCGAGGGTCCCTGGGACATCCACTACGTCGACCGCCTGCTCGCCCAGCTCGAGGCGAAGGCCAAGCTCGACCGCCCGATCCTCGTCCACGCGATCCTCGAGACCGCCCAGGGCGTGGTCAACGTCGAGGAGATCGCCGCCGCCTCCCCGCGCATGCAGGGGATGAGCTTCGGCCCGGCCGACCTTGCCGCCTCGCGGCGGATGAAGACGACCCGGGTCGGCGGCGGCCACCCCGGCTACCGCTCGATGGAGGACCCGGTCGACCCGGAGAACCCCGAGGCGGACCGCGTCACCGCCCAGCAGGACCCCTGGCATTACTCGATCGCCCGCATGGTCGACGCCTGCGCCGCGACCGGGATCCTGCCCTTCTACGGCCCCTTCGGCGACATCAAGGACACGGCCGGCTGCGAGACCCAGTTCCGCTCCGCCTTCCTGCTCGGCTGCGTCGGCGCCTGGTCGCTGCACCCGGTCCAGATCGACATCGCGAAGAAGGTCTTCAGCCCGCCGGTCGACGAGGTCAAGTTCGCCAAGAAAGTGCTCGAGGCGATCCCCGACGGCCGCGGCGTGCACATGATCGACGGCAAGATGCAGGACGACGCCACCTGGAAGCAGTGCAAGGTGATGGTGAATCTCGCCAAGATGCTGGCGGAGAAGGACCCGGAGCTGAAGGCGGCCTACGGGTTCTGAGCGCGCGCGCGTCTCATCGGTAGTCCTT
>DASUNU010000080.1:0-2191 GCA_036276995.1 Solirubrobacterales bacterium | reverse complement strand
CGGCCTCGTCGACCGTGTCGCCTTCGAGCAGCACCTTGGCGCCGAACTGGGTGGTCTTCTCGACCTTCACGAACGGCGTCAGGCGCGGCATCACGATGGTCGCCGGAATGCCGAGGCGGGTCGCGTGGTAGGCGACACCCTGGGCGTGGTTGCCGGCCGACATCGCGATCACGCCGCGTGCCCGCTCCGCGGCGGTGAGGCTCGCGAGCTTGACCAGCGCGCCGCGGTCCTTGAACGAGGAGCTGTGCTGGAAGGTCTCGAGCTTGAGGGTGATCTCGGCGCCGAGGATCTCGGACAGCCGCTCCGAGCGCAGACAGGGCGTGCGCACGACGTGCCCTTCCAGAACGCCGGCGGCGGCCTCGATGTCGGCGAGATTGATCATGATCCTTCCCCCCGGCCCGGCCGCGCCCGCCTTGTATGTCTCAGTTGCCAAGCTCGCCCGGCCGGGCGAGCTTGGGGGTGGACGGGAGCCCGTGCCCGCCTGGGGTGAACGAGCCCGTGACTGAGCTCGGCGCCCCGTCCGCCACACCGCTCTCGAACCCGAACAGTCGCTCGGGCCGGCCGCGGTCGAGCCCGTATTCGCAAGGACGGGTCATGGAGCGCTCTCCTGCTGCGCCGACCTTCGTCGGCATCGATGTCGCCAAGGATCGCCTCGACGTGCACTTGCGCCCCTCGGGCGAGGCCGTGGCGCTCAGCCGTGACGGCGGGGGCCTGGAAGCGTTGGTCGAGCGCTTGGCAGCGCTGCGCCCAGCGCTGGTGGTGCTGGAAGCGACCGGCGGCTTCGAGGTCGCGGTCGCGGGCGCACTGGCCGCCGCCGGGCTGCCTCTGGTCGTGGTCAACCCGAGGCAGATCCGCGACTTCGCCCGGGCCACCGGGCGCCTGGCCAAGACCGATCGCCTGGATGCGGCGGCGATCGCCCGCTTTGCCGAGGCCGTCCGACCGGCGCCACGACCGGTGCCGAGCGCCGCCGCCCAAGCGCTCGGCGAGCTGGTCGCCCGCCGGCGCCAGCTGGTCGAGATGATCACCAGCGAGGGCCAGCGACGTCGCCAGGTTCGCGACCCGCGGCTGGGGCGCCGCCTCGAGGCGCATGTCACCTGGCTGCAAACCGAGCTCGCCGCTCTCGAGACCGACCTCGACGACGCGGTCCGCGGCACCCCGGCCTGGCGCGCCGCCGAGGACCTGCTCGCCTCGGTGCCGGGCATCGGCAAGACCTCCGCCCGCACCCTGATCGCCGAGCTGCCCGAGCTCGGCCGCCTCGATCGCCGCAAGATCGCGGCCCTGGTCGGGGTCGCGCCGATCAACCGTGACAGCGGCTGCTTTCGCGGCCGGCGCATGGTCATGGGCGGTCGCGCCAGCGTCCGCACCGCCCTATACATGCCGACCTTGACCGCCATTCGCCGCAATCCTGCGCTGCAAGCCTTCTACCAGCGCCTGATCGGGCGCGGCCGGCCGGCCAAAGTCGCGATCACCGCCTGCATGCGCAAGCTCCTGGTCATCCTCAACGCCATCCTGCGAGACCAAATCCCGTGGCAACCCGCTTGACCCGCAACACAGTCGCTCAGTCGGCAAGCGGCGCGCTCGGCTCGGCGGGCGCCTGCGGCGCCGCCGGCACGGGCGCCGCCGGCTGGTCGAGGATCGACTGCGGCGCCCGGCTGTGGCTCGCGAGGATCGCCAGCAGCAGGCTGGTCGCGATGAAGCCCGCCGCCAGGATGGCCGTCGTCCGGGTGAGCAGGTTGGCCGACGAGCGGCCGGTCATCAGGCCGCCGAAGCCGCCGCCCCCGATGCCCAGCGCCCCGCCCTCGCTGCGCTGCAGCAGGATCACGCCGACCAGCGCCAGCGCGATCAGCAGATGCACGATCAGAATGATGGTCGTCATGCCCTGATCACAGTCGGGTTTCGAGTCGCAGCGACGCGGCGGCGCGGCCGGACTCAGCCGGCACCTTGCCCCGCGGTGTAGATGGCCCAGAACTCCTTGGCATCAAGGCTGGCGCCGCCCACCAGCGCGCCATCGACCTCGGGCACCGCCAGGATCTCGCGGGCGTTGGCGCTCTTGACCGAGCCGCCGTACAGCAGCGCGACATCCCCCACCCGCCGCCGCAGATGGGCGTGGGTGCGCAGAATGTCGTCCCGGCCCGGCGTGCGGCCGGTGCCGATCGCCCAGACCGGCTCGTAGGCGACGATCAGCGTGTCG
>DASUNU010000079.1:0-6824 GCA_036276995.1 Solirubrobacterales bacterium | reverse complement strand
GCGGTGCCCGCCTGCTGCGCGCCCCCGTCGATCCCGGCCCCGAGATCGAGCTGCTCGCGGCCGGGGAGTTCCAGCGCCGCAACTTCGCTCTGGCGACGACAGCGGCCGAGGCCTTCCTCGGCGAGCTCGATCCCGCCGCGGTCGCGCGGGTTGCGGCCACGCTCACGGTCCCGGGCCGGCTCGAGCGGATCGCGGCCGAGCCGCCGGTGCTGATCGACGCCGCCCACAATCCCGATGGCGCCCGCGCCCTGGCAGAGGCCCTGCCCGCGGCCGCCGCCGGCCGCCGTGTGGTCGCCTGCCTCGCCGTGCTCGCCGACAAGGACGCCGCCGCGATGGTGGCGGCCCTGGCCCCGGTCCTCGACCGCGCCATCTGCACCGAGTCGCCGGCACCGCGGGCCGTGCTGCCGGCGGACGAGTTGGCGGCGGTCTGTGCGCAGGCCGGCCTGCTCGCAGAGGCGGAGCCGGACTTCGCCCGGGCTCTGCAGCGCGCCCGCGAGCTCGCCGCCGAGCCGCCCAGCGGAGTCGTCCTCGTCGCCGGCTCCCACTACTCGATCGCGCCCGCCCGGGCGGCGCTTCACCTCTGAACCGCTCTCTGCGAGGATCTGCTGATGGGCAGCAACCGCAGCGCCGGCTCCGAATTGCTCTCGATGATGGCGCTGGTCGCGGCCGTCGTCGCGATCGTGATTCTCGTCTTCTTCGGGGTCGGCTACCTGTTTGGCCGACTTTTCCTTTAGCGGTCGCGATCTCCCAGTGATGCCGAAGGGTTCGACGCGGCTGCGGCGAAGTAGACTGCCCGTCCCCTCGGCGGGACCTACCCCATTGGACCCATGTCACTAGCGATCTTCGGCATCACCAACGACGGCCTCAACCTGGTCGCGACCCTGTTCGTGCTGATGCTGGTTGTGCTCTGGCTGGCGCTGATCGTCTACACCTACCTCGACGCGCGCCGCCGCATCTCCGACCCCTTCCTGGTCGCCTGTGCCACCGTCGCCTCCTTCTTCCCCTACATCGGCACCGCCGTCTACGCGATCGTGCGGCCGCCGGAGTTCCTCGAGGACGCGCACGAGCGCGAGCTGGAGATCAAAGCGGCGGAGCTGAAGGTGCGCCAGCTGCGCGAGCAGACCTGCCCCAACTGCGAGTACCCGGTCGAGAAAAACTACCTGCGTTGCCCCAACTGCCAGCGCCGGCTCAAGGACCCTTGCCCGACCTGCAGCAAGCCGGTCGACCCGCGCTGGGGCCTCTGCCCGTACTGCGAGACCACGCTCGGTGGGGGCGGCGAGCAGCCGCGTCGCCAGGGGAAAAAACGCGAGCGCGCGCCCGAAGGAGAGCGGCGTTCGCGCCGTGAGGCCGAAGCAGCGGCCGAGAAAGAGGCCGTGAAGCAGCCCCGGCGTAAAAAAGCGCCGGCCAGAAAAGCGCCCGCCGAGGCGGAGCGCCGAGAGACTTCCCGCGACGACGCCGAGGCGTCGTCCTCACAACCAGAACAAAGGAGCCCCAGCCGTGAGCCGGACCCTGATCCTCGTCAAGCCTGACGCCTTCGAGCGCGCCCTGACCGGCGAGGTAATCGCCCGCTTCGAGCGCAAGGGCCTGCGGATCGCCGCGCTGAAGTCGTTGCGCGCGACCGAGGAGATCGCCAACCAGCACTACGCCGAGCACACCGAGAAGCCGTTCTTCGGCGAGCTGGTTGAGTTCATCACCGGCGGCACCCTGGTCGCCCTTGTCCTTGAGGGCGTGGAAGCGGTTCCGGCGGCGCGCCAGCTGATCGGCGCGACCAACCCGGTCGAGGCCGCTCCCGGCTCGATCCGCGGCGATTTCGCCCTCGAGGTGACCTTCAACATGGTTCACGGCTCCGACTCCGATGAGTCGGCCGAGCGCGAGATCGGGATCTGGTTCCCCGAGCTGTCCTAGCCTCAGGATCTCCGCAGCGGCGGGAGATCCTCAACAAGCTGGGCCTCGAGTTCGAGGTCGTTGTGCCTGGAGTCGAGGAGCTCTCCGACGGGGATCCGGAGCACCTTGTGGTCGAGAACGCTCGCATGAAGGCTTTGGCGGTTGCGGGCGGGGAGGGAGAGGCACCTGCGGGCGAGGTATTCGTTCTCGGTACCTCTCCCTCCCCGCTCACGATCGTTGCCTGCGATACGGATGTGGTTCTGGATGGCGAGGTGCTTGGGAAGCCCGTCGATGCTGCGGATTCGCGGCGGTACCTCGACCGGATGTCCGGGCGGGAGCATGAAGTGCTGAGCGGTCTCGTCGTCCTGGCGGATGGTGAGGAGCGGAGTGGGTTGGAGCGGACTACGGTCGTCTTCAAATCGCTCTCTGAGGCCGAAAAGGAGCGCTACGTTGCCTTTGGTGAGTGGGAGGGGCGCTCCGGGGGGTATGCGATTCAGACGTTGGGGTCGACCCTGGTCGAGCGGGTCGAGGGGAGTGTTTCCAACGTGGTGGGGCTGCCGGTCGGGCTGCTGTTCGAGCTCGCGCCCGAGCTGTTCGCGGTTTCCTGAGCGGAAAAACTCCGCCCGGTTGCGCGGGTGTGGGACGATTGGCCTGGAAATCGCGCGATGGGCCTATTCAGCTTCCTGAGACGGCTCGGCGGTCGCGATGTGGCCGTCGACCTCGGAACCGCCAACACCCTCGTCTACGTACGGGGGCGGGGGATAGTGCTCTCCGAGCCCTCGGTGGTGGCGATCGACTCGCGCAACGGCCAGGTCCATGCGGTCGGGGCCGAGGCGAAGCGAATGCTGGGGCGGACGCCGGGCACGATCACCGCGATCCGGCCGCTCAAGGACGGCGTGATCGCCGATTTCGACGTCGCCGAGCAGATGCTGCGCTACTTCATCAAGGCGGCCCGCTCCAACAACTTCGCCCACCCGCGGGTCGTCGTCTGCGTCCCCTCCGGCGTCACCGGGGTCGAGAAGCGCGCGGTCGAGGAGGCCTGCCTCTCCGCCGGCGCCCGCCAGGCCTACCTGATCGAGGAGCCGATGGCGGCGGCGATCGGGGCCGGGCTGCCGGTGGCCGAGCCGGTCGGCTCGATGGTCGTCGACGTCGGCGGCGGCACCACCGAGGTGGCGGTGATCTCGCTCGGCGGCATCGTCGTCTCGCAGTCGATCCGGATTGGCGGCGACGAGCTCGACGACGCCATCGTCAACCACTGCAAGCGTGTCTACAAGCTGGCGATCGGCGCTCAGACGGCGGAGAAGGTGAAGCTCGAGGCCGGCTCGGCGGCGCCGCTGGCGCGCGAGGTGCAGACCGAGATCCGCGGCCGCGACCTCGTCTCGGGGCTGCCGAAGACGGTCGAGCTCGGCTCCGAGGAGGTGCGCGAGGCGCTCGACGAGACGGTCAGCCACATCGTCGACGCGGTCAAGGAGACGCTCGATCGCACGCCCCCGGAGCTGGCGGGTGACATCATGGACCGCGGCATCACCCTCGCCGGCGGTGGCGCGCTCTTGCAAGGACTGGAGCAGCGCCTACGCGACGAGTGCCAGATGCCCTGTCAACTGGCAGAGTCGCCGTTGACGTGCGTGGCGGTCGGCTCGGGCATCTCGCTCGAGGAGTTCGAGGCGATCCACCGTGCCGGAAAAAAGCGCCAAAACTAGGTCTTCCACGTGTATCGAAAGCAAGTACGCCGCCGCAGGGCGGTGCTGGCATTGTTGATCGTCGGCTCCTTCGTGTTGCTGACGGTCACCTATGGGCAGGGCTCGAACGGGCTCCAGCGCGGCGTCAGCACGATCTTCAGTCCGGTCCAGTCGGTCGCCGACCGGGCGCTCAAGCCTGCCCGCGACCTGGTCAACTGGTTCGACCAGACCTTCGACGCGCGCGGCGAAAACAGCGAGCTGCGGGGTGAACTGCAGGAGGCCCGCAAGCAGGCGATCGGGGCCGACGCCGCGCTCGCCGAAAACGCGCAGCTGCGCAACCTGCTCAAACTCGATCGCAGCGGAGCGATCCCTTCCGGCTATGACCCGGTTACGGGGAGGGTGATCGCGCGCTCCCCATCGGTCTGGTTCTCCGACGTCACGATCGACGTCGGCAGCGGCGACGGCGTCGAGGTTGACGACCCGGTCGTCAACGGCGACGGCCTGGTCGGCACGGTTGCCGCCGTTACCGGCGGCAGCGCCCAGGTGACGCTGATCGCCGACCACTCCAGCGGCGTCTCGGCCAAGGTCGTGCCGCTCGGGGTGCAGGGCGTGGTCCGGCCCAACGTCGGCGATCCCGGCGACCTCATCCTCGACTTCATCGACTCGGCCAAACACGTGCATAAGGGTCAGGACGTGGTCACCGCCGGCTGGCGCGGCCAGGGGATCGAATCGCGCTTTCCGCCAAACCTGCCGATCGGCGAAGTCGTCAAGGCCTCGATCGTCGAGCAGGAGGCCCAGCAGCAGGTCCACATCCGGCCCTTCGCCGACCTCCAGGACCTCGACCTGGTCCAGGTCCTGACCGGAGGCTCGCGCGGATGATCCTGACCCCGAAGATCCTCGCCCGCCTGGTCGCGATCGTGCTGCTCGGGGTGATCCTGCAGCTCTCCTTCTTCTCCGGGGTCGCGATCTTCCACGTCAGCCCCAACGTCCTGCCGGCGCTGGTCGTCGTGCTCGGCCTGCTCGGCGGCTCGATGACCGGTGCGGTCGCCGGCTTCTCGGTCGGGCTGCTGCTCGACTGCCTGCTGGTGGCGCCGCTCGGCGGCGGCTCCCTGGTCCTGCTCGGCGTCGGCTACCTGGCCGGCCTCTTCCGCGAGCGCTTCGAGATCCACAGCGCCCTGGTGCCGCCGCTGCTCTGCGCCGGCCTCACCGTCTTCGCCGAACTCGGCTTCGGCGCGGTCGAGCTGATGCTCGGCGTCGACGCCACGGTCAGCGGCCTGGTCGTGCGCGACATCCTGATCAAGGCCGTCTACGCCTTCCTCCTCGGTTGGCCGCTCTACCTCGGCCTGCGCCGGCTGCTGCGCCCCGCCCTGGTCGAGGAGCCGGCCCAGCGCCGCCGCCCGCGACGCCGGCCGACCCTGCGCCGCCCGCGCCGTTCCCGGCGCTCGCGCCGCCCGACCGCGCTGGGGGCCTAGCGATGTACGAGCGCTCAGGCGATCGACCGGGGTCCAGCCCGCGCCTCGTCCTGCGGGTCGCTGTGGTCGGCGGCGTCGCCGTCGCCCTCTTCGCCGTGCTCGCCTTCCGGCTCTGGGACCTGCAGGTGCTCTCCGGGGCCGAGTACCTGGCGGAGGCGAAGAACAACCGCACCCGCGAGTTCAAAGTGATCGCCCCGCGCGGCGACATCCTCGACCGCGACGGCAACGTCCTGGTCGACAACCGGACCAGCCTGGCGCTGCAGCTCAACACCCAGAAACTGCCCGAGGACCCGGCCGAAGAACGCGAGGAGCTGAGGCGTCTCGGCGGGCTCGCCGGCATGTCGCTGCGCAAGATCCGGCGCACGATCAAGGAAGGCGAAGAAGTCGCCGCGGGGGCGCCGGTGACGCTGCGCAAGGACGTCGGCTACGACCTCGTCTACTACCTGGAAGAGAACCAGGACCGCTTTCCGGGGGTCTCGGTGCAACGGGTCTTCGTCCGCGCCTACCCCGACAGCACCCGCGCCGCTCACGTGGTCGGCAGCGTCGGCGAGATCAACGAAGAAGAGCTGAAGGAGCCGGAGTACAAGGGGCTCGAGCCGGGGGACGAGATCGGCAAGAACGGGGTCGAGTACAGCTACGACGACTATCTGCGCGGGGAACCGGGGCTGACCCGGATCCAGGTCAACGCGCTCGGGCAGCCGACGCCCGGGGGGCAGTTGGTCTCCGAGCCGCCGATCCCCGGCGACAACCTGAAGCTGACGATCGACCCCGACGTGCAGGCGGCAGGGGAAAGCGCGCTCTCCTCCTTTGGCCTCCCCGGCGCCTTCGTGACGATGGACGTGCGCAACGGGCAGGTCCTCGCGATGGGCTCCTCGCCGACCTTCGACCCAACCGTCTTCACCCGGCCGATGACCCAGGCCCAGGTCAACCAGCTCTACCGCGACCCGGTGCTGGCGCCGCTGACCAACCGTGCGACCGAAAGCTATTACCCGACCGGATCGACCTTCAAGATCATCACCGCCCTGGCGGCGCTCGACGGCGGCGAGGTGACCCTCTCGGAACCGATCTTCGACGGCGGCTCGATCGAAATCGGCGGCCAGGAATTCCAGAACGCCGGCGGCGAATCGTACGGGCCGGTCGAACTGGTCCGTGCCCTGCAGGTCTCCTCCGACGTCTACTTCTACACGCTCGGTTTGCGCATGTGGGAGACCAACCAGCTGCAGCGCTGGGCGGCGAAGCTGGGGATCGGCAAGGAGTCCGGTCTCGACCTGCCCGGCGAGAGCGAAGGCCTGGTGCCGAGCAAAAAATGGCGCGACGATCTCTACGCCGAAGGCAACACCGACCGACCCTGGTCGGCCGGCGACAACATCCAGCTGGCGATCGGCCAGGGCGACCTGCAGACCAACCCGCTGCAAATGGCGATCGCCTACGCGGCTCTGGCCAACGACGGCACCATCGTCACCCCGCACGTGGGGATGGAAATCGAGGACGCCGCCGGCCGGGTGCTGAAGGAGTTCGACCCGAAGCCGCAGGGCAGGATCAAGATCGACCCCGCCTACCGGGCCTCCATCCTCGAGGGCCTGCACCAGGCGGCGCAGGTCTCCGGGGGCACGTCCTACGGCGTCTTCGGCGGCTTCCCGGTCGACGTTGCCGGCAAGACCGGCACGGTGGAACGTGAAGGCCAGGGAGATCAGTCCTGGTACGCGGTCCTCGCCCCGTACCCCAACCCGCGTATCGTCACGATCGTGACCGTCGAGCAGGGCGGCTTCGGCGCCGAAGCCGCCGCCCC
>DASUNU010000078.1:0-7396 GCA_036276995.1 Solirubrobacterales bacterium | reverse complement strand
CCCAAGGACTTCCAGAAGTGGGTCGGCGAACAGGAGCGGAAGATCCCGGACGACTTCCTGGAGTCGCTCAAACAGGACACCGAAACCGACCCGACTCCCGTCGGAGCGGGCGGGGCATAATGAGGGAGATCTGATGGTCGCTGCGATCAAGCGACCCGGCTGGATTCGAGGCGCACTCGGCGCGCTCGCCGCCGGTGCATTCGGCTTCGGGCTGGTGATTGCCCTGCGCGCGATCTCCGATCTGCCGCTCTACCAGACCGAACAGACCGGCTACCCGCATGTGATCGTGCCGCTGATCACCGCTCCGCTCGGCTTCCTCGCCGGCTTCGGCTGCTTCGACTACTGGCTGCGCTGGGCCGCCGGCCTGCCGACCATCCCCGAGGACCACTCCCAGCACGGTGCCACGAGCTGGAAGGACTACTTCCGCTTCAACACCGATCACAAGGTGATCGGCATCCAGTACATCGTCACCACCTTCTTCTTCTTCTTCGTTGGCGGCCTGATGGCGATGATGATCCGGGCCGAGCTGGCGCAGCCCGGCACCCAGATCGTCGATGCGGCGGCCTTCAACAGCCTCTTCTCCACCCACGCGGTGCTGATGATCTTCGTCTTCGTGATCCCGGTCTTCGCCGGGATCGCCAACTACGTCCTGCCGCTGATGATCGGCGCGCCGGACATGGCCTTCCCGCGCCTCAACGCGCTCAGCTTCTGGATGCTGCCACTGGCCGGCCTGCTCTTCATCGGCAGCTTCCTCGCCCCCGGCGGCGCCTTCGACGCCGGCTGGACCGGTTACGCGCCGCTCTCGACCGGCGCCCCGTTAGGGCAGTCGTTCTTCAACCTCGGCGTCCAGTTCGCGGGCGCCTCCTCGATCGCGACCGCGCTCAACTTCCTGGTCACGATCATCACCATGCGTGCGCCCGGCATGACCTTCTGGCGGATGCCGCTGCTGGTCTGGGCCAACCTCTCGACCTCACTGCTGGTCGTCGCCGCGACCCCGTTCATCGCCGGCGTCCAGTTCATGGTCCTCTTCGACCGCGTCCTCCACACCAACTTCTTCGAGTTCGCCGCCGGCGGCGACGTGATCAGCTACCAGCACATCTTCTGGTTCTACTCGCACCCAGCCGTCTACATCATGATGTTGCCCGGGTTCGGGATTATCAGCGAGGTCATCTCGACCCATGCCCGCAAGCCGATCTTCGGCTATCGCTTGATGGCCCTGGCGCTGATCGGGATCGTCGTGCTCAGCTACTCGGTCTGGGCCCACCACATGTTCGTCGCCGGCATGTTCAGTTGGCTACGCGTGCCGATGATGATCACGACCCTGCTGATCGCGGTTCCGACCGGGATCAAGATCTTCTCCTGGCTCGGAACCCTCTATGTCGGCAAGATCCACACGTACTCGACCGCGATGCTGTTTGCGCTCGCCTTCATCGTCACCTTCACGATCGGCGGCATCAGTGGCGTCATGCTCGGCATGGTGCCGATCGACATCCACGTCTCCGACACCTACTTCATCGTCGCCCACATCCACTTCGTCCTCTTCGGCGGCTCCGTCTTCACGATCTTCGCCGGGATCTACCACTGGTTCCCGAAGATGACCGGGCGCATGTACGACGAGAAACTGGGTCGGGTCCACTTCTGGGGCACCCTGCTCGGCACCTGGGGCACCTTCATCCCGATGCACTGGGTCGGCATGGACGGGATGCCGCGGCGCGTCGCCGACTACGCCGAGCAGTTCGGCAACTGGAACCTGCTGATCAGCTGCTTCGCCTTCATGCTCGGCGCTGCCCAGTTGGTCTTCCTCTACAACATGGTCGTCAGCTGGCGCTTCGGCCCGAAGGCCGAGGCCAACCCCTGGCGGGCCAACTCGATCGAGTGGCAGGTCTCCTCGCCGCCGCCGATCTACAACTTCCCTGAGATCCCGCGCGTCGTCGGTGGCCCGTATGAGTTCGGCGTCCCCGGCGCCAAGCACGCGATCATGCCCGGCGAAGGCGCCGAGGCACCGGCCCCCGAGAAAAGCGTGGTGGGGACGACGTGAGCGCCGCCGTCGAGGGCCGGCCGCTGCTGGTCTTTCTCAATGAGGTAGCCGGCGGCCGCAAGCTGCTGGAAGCTGTGCGCGAGCGCGTCGAGAAGGCTTCCGGCGTGGTTGTCGCCGCCCCCCAGAACCAGCCCGCGGTGGGGCAGTTGATCGATGCCGGCGAGCTGCGCGAGGCCGCGCGGGCGCGGGTCGAGGTGACGATGTCGGTGCTGGCCGAGTTCGGCATCGAGTCGGTCGGCGAGGTGATGGATCCCGAGCCCTCGCTGGCGCTCGATGACGCGGTCCGCGCCCATGATCCCGGCGAGGTCCTGCTCTCCTGCCTCTACGACACCCGCTTCGGCTTCACCCGCAAAGACCTGGTCGAGTGGGCCCGTGAGCGGATCGAGCCCGAGACCAAGCTGACCCACATCCCGGTGCGGATCGAAGATGACGCGATTCGCTGGGACGTGATTCACACGCTCGTCGTCGCCACCCAGACCGTGGCGACGCCGGACCTGGTCAACCGCCTTAAGGAGCGAGCCGGAGACCGGCCCCACCGCTACACGATCATCTGCCCCAGCGCCGACGGCGTCAGCGAGGCCGAGATCGTCCGCGACCTCGCCGCGACGCTGGCCGAGCTCTACAAAGCCGACATCGACGCGACCGGCCAGCCGATGAGCCCGGACCCGTTTCTCGCCGTCAAGAACGCGATCGAGCACTACCGGGTCGACGAGGTTCTGATCTCGACCTTCGCCGGTGAGCGCTCGCGCTGGCTCGAGGAGGACCTGATCGGGCGGGTGCGTGAGATCACCGAGAAGCAGGTCGAGCACATCGAGGTGGGCCGTCCGGCCGCGGCAGTCGCCGCCGCCGTGGCCGAGGGAGAGGAGTCCTGATGGAGAGCGCCACCGTCGCCCTGGGGCACGATCACGCCGAGGAGCACCACGGGCCACCGGAGGCTCACGAGAGCTCGCGGATCGACAAACAGACCCTGGGAATCCTCCTTTTCATCATCTCCGAGGTGATGCTGTTCGGGGCCTTCTTCGCCTCCTACTTCTTCCTCCGCGTCGTCGTCGATCCGCCCAGCTGGCCGCCGAGCCCGTACGAGCTCCCGGTCGGCGTCGCCGGCATCAACACCGCGATCCTGGTCTCCTCCAGCTTCACGATCCACTACGCCCTCGAGGCGATCCGCCGCGGCAACAAGCAGGGGCTGAAACTGGGCTTGCTGCTGACCTGGATGCTGGGCGCGACCTTCCTCTTCATCCAGGTCAACGAGTACGTGCACATCGGTTTCAGCGCCCGCGATCTCGGCTTCGGCGCGATCTTCTACAGCCTCACCGGCCTCCACGGCGCCCACGTCTTCGTCGGCCTGATGCTGCTCAGCTTCGCCACGATCCGCGCCTTCCGTGGCCACTTCGGCCCCGCGGCCAAGGACCACCTCGGCGTCGAGGTCCCCGGCATCTACTGGCACTTTGTCGACGTCATGTGGATCATCGTTTACGTGACCGTCTACATCCTCTAGGCGCGGACGCTGCAAACCGGCGCATCTCGGCGTCCTCGGTCGACTCGGATCGGGTCACGCACGAAAAGTGCGCTCCCCTCACCTCGCTCCCTGCGTCCACCGACCTGCTTGGTTTTCGCGCCCGTCCGTCGCTCGAATTGCGCTTCGGCGAGGATGAGCTGAGATGAACATCGGGATCAACGAGGCGGCAGTGTTCAGGTGGGTTGTGATTGTCGGTGTGGCGGCTGCGTCGATCATCGCGCTGACCCTGCTGACGCGACCGTTGTTCGGGGCGATCTGGGGGCTGGTCCTGGCGTTGGTGGCGTCCTGGCACGGGTATCGCTGGGCCGTGCGGAGATGGCGCGAGGGCGATTCAGGGGGCTGATCGCCAGGCGGACCTGAGATCGTCGCGCCGGGTCAGCTCGAGGACCGCCAGGGTGAGGGCGACGGGGACGGTTGCGGGCAGGGAGTCGAGGGTGAAGAAGAGCAGGTCGAAGCTGAGCGCGACTACGGCGAGGAGGGCGGCGCCGGTCAGCTGCAGGCGGCGGTTCGGGGCCAGCAGGGCGCCGAGGGTGGCGGCGAGGAAGATGTCGCCGAAGCCCATCACGGCGTCGCCGAAGGCGACGAACTGCAGGCGCGGGAGGGTGCCCGGGGTGGCGGCGTTGAGGACGGCGTTGGGCTCCTGCAGGAGGTTGGAGCCGACCAGGTAGGCGTCGATCGCGGCCATCGCGTAGATCCCCAGCCGCAGCCAGCGGCCGGGGACGAGGCAGACGAGCAGCCAGCCGAGGCTGACGCAGGCCAGGGCGGAGAGAGCCAGGGCGGCGGTCTCACCGCCCAGTGAGCCACGGGCGGCCCAGGCGAGGGCGAAGAGCGGGATCGCCAGCAGCGCCAGCGCCGGGCGGCCGCCGCGGACGATGACGGCCAGGGCCAGGGCGGCCAGCGGCGGCACCGCGACCAGGGCGAGGTAGGTGAGGAAGTCGGCGGCGGCGGAATCAAGCGCGATCGCGGCGACCACGACGACGATCGAGAGCGGCGGCAGCAGCGCCCAGGCGTTGCCCTGGAGGCGTCGGAGCGGGAAAGTGGGGGCGGGGCGCGGGGCGAGGACCAGCGCCGCCTGCAGCAGGCTCAGCGCGGCGATCGAGGGGGCGAAGGAGAGCACCGCGACGTCCCCTGGGTGGCGGCGCTACAGGGCCTCGGCGGGCGTTGTCGCCGGGCGCTCGTCGCCGGCGCTGTCCGCGCCGGACGGCGCCGTTCCCTCGCGGGGCTCGAGTCGGCCGGCCGCGGCAACGGTCCAGAGCATCGCCAGCCAGTTGAAGGTCGCCAGGGCCACGTGCACCCAGACGATCTCCGCCGGCAGCTCCAGCGCCCACTGGACGCCTCCTATGAGCCCCTGAAGGGCGAGGAGGCCCAGGACCACCGTCAGGGGCTTCACGGCCCTCCTGTCGCCTCCTGGGCGGCGTAGGAGGAACCAGACGCCGATCGCGGCGAGACCGTAGATCGTCGCCAGCGCGGCGTGACGCTGGACCACCCACTCGAGCGTCTCGACGCCGTAGAAGTCGAAGCGATGGACGAGCTCGCCGTCGTGGGCGCCGGCGTGCGGCCCGGAGGCGGTGGCGATCGTTCCGGCCAGGATCGTCAGCTGCCCGAGCGGGATCAGCGCCCGCACCGCCCAGACCCCGAGGCGGTCGTTCGAGCGCCTTCGCTCCCAGGGCTCATAGCGCGCGCACCAGGCGAGCGCGAAGGCGGCGTCGAGCAGCATCATCGAGAGGATGAAGTGGGACATCACCAGCCCCGGGGCGAGGTGGAACTTGACCACCAAAGCGCCGAGGATGGCCTGCCCGAGCACGCCCAGCGGCAGCAGGGCGCCGAACACGGCCAGGTGCCAGCGGTAGGGGCGGCGGAAGAAGGCGAGGGCGCTGGCGGCGATCACGGCGAGGCCGACGAACCCGGTCAGCAGCCGGTTGCCGTACTCGATAACCGCGTGCGTTTCCAGCGGCGGGGTGGTGCCGCCGTAGCATTTCGGCCAGTCCGGGCAGCCGAGCCCGGAGCCGGTGATCCGCACGGCGGCGCCGGTGAGCACGATCAGGGTCAGCGAGGCGAGCGCGATCGCGGTCACCTGGGCGTAGCGCCGGGGGGAGATCTCGAGGCGCGCTTGGAGGCGTTGCCGCATTCGTCAGATGATCGCAGCGGCCGGCGGCCGCCCGGCCTCAGCCTTTGCTCGAGCCGGCGGCTTTGGAGCCTTTGCCGCCGGAGGTTTCGTCGAACAGGTATTTGACGAGGTCTTCGAGTTCTTTCGGCGACAGCGTCTGCTCGTAGGTCGCCGGCATCACGTTGGGCGGGTAGCCCTCGGCGATGACTTTGTTCGGGTCGACGATGTCCTCGTGGATTTTGTCCAGGCTCTGGCCGGGGAGGACTTCGTCGAGGTTGGGGCCGGTGACGCCACCGGTTTTCGCGGCGGCCAGCGTGTGACAGCCGCCGCAGCCGTTGTTGGCGAAGACCTGGGCGCCGGGGCCGCCGGGCACCTTCGGGGGCGCCGCACCGGGCACGCCGGCGTATTTGCCGATGTAGGCGGCGACGTCGTCGAGGTCCTGGCCGGTGACGATGTCGGCCGGCATCGAGACCGCCGGGTTGCCGTTGCTCGGCCGCGGGTTCTCGACCTGGGCCTTGACGATCCCTTCGATCGTGTCGCTGTTCTGGCCGATTTCGCGGGCGGAAGCGAAGGCGCTCTCCATGCTGGGCCCGACTTCAGCCGTAGTTCCCGCCTGGGCCATTGCGTGGCAGGTGCCGCACTTCTGGATGAAGAGGACGCGACCGCGCTCGGTGTCCGCCGTCGTGGTCCCGCAACCGGAGGCGACCACTACGAGTCCTGCCAGGGCGGCGAGGGCGAGCAGCGGGCGAATGAGGTGCGAGAGGCGGGGCATGGCTGAGCGGGCGTCGGAGTCTATATGTCAGCGCCCCGTGAAAGCGTGTTTGTCGCCCCCTGCGGGTGGGGTACGCTTGCAGCGATTCGCACTAGCTCCACGCAGCCGAAGGGAGGGCACAGATGCAGGTCAAGGATGGGATGTCGGAGGTGTCGCTGACCGTGGGCCCCACGCACACCCTGCGCGAGGCGGCGAGGATGATGGTCGAGAAGGGAACCGGCGCGGCGCTGGTCTCCGACGCGGATTTGCCGACCCCCGGGATCGTCACCGAGCGCGACCTGCTGATCTCGATCGGCGGCGGCGAGGATCCCGACGTCGAGAAGGTCGGCGAGCACATGAGCGAGCGCGTGATCGCCGCCGCGCCGGACTGGAGCCTGGAGCGCGCCGCGGCTGAGATGTCGCGCCGCAACGTCCGCCACCTGGTCGTCTTCGACGCGGCCGAGCCGGTCGGCGTGCTCTCGATGCGCGACATCGTGAGGGTGTGGACCTCCGAAGGAGCGACGTCGGAAATGAGCCTCCCTGGAGGCTCTGGGACGAACTAGGGCTTCGGCGGGGTCGAGATGGTTTCGACCGGCAGGGCCGCGCCACGGACGCGCTGCTTGCGGGGTAGTGCGTAGTAGCTACGGATCGCGCTGCGGACGAGGCCGCGGAAGGCGGCGAGGGCGAAGACGGCGCCGATCACCGCGTAGATGTAGGGCGCGAAGATGAAGCCGGAGGCATAGGTGCCGCAGACCAGGCCGAGGACGCCAATCGCGAAGAAGACCGGCGCCCAGGACGGCTTCGGCGCGTAGACCAGCTCGCCGGGCTCGGTGACGTGTCGGTGCTCGCTCATCGGGTTAGGCGGCGATGTAGAGGAAGGCGGCAACGAAGCAGAGGGCGAAGACGCCGGCGGCGATGCCACCGGCGAGGAGCCCGGCGCGGAGGTTCTGACGTGCAGACTCGCGATCCATGGACCGGAGT
>DASUNU010000077.1:0-7911 GCA_036276995.1 Solirubrobacterales bacterium | reverse complement strand
CGCTGCCGAAGCCCCGCGAGATCAACTCGATCCTGAACGAGTACGTGGTCGGGCAGGACGCGGCCAAGCGGGCGCTGTCGGTTGCCGTCTACAACCACTACAAGCGGGTCCAGATCGCCCAGTCCGAAGACGCGGACATCGAGCTGCAGAAGTCGAACATCATGATGCTGGGACCGACCGGCTGCGGCAAGACGCTGCTCGCCCAGACCCTCGCCCGCATCCTCAACGTCCCCTTCGCGATCGCCGACGCGACCGCGCTGACCGAGGCCGGATACGTCGGCGAGGACGTCGAGAACATCCTGCTGAAGCTGATCCAGGCGGCCGACTACGACGTCAAAAAGGCCGAGACCGGGATCATCTACATCGACGAGATCGACAAGATCGCGCGCAAAGCCGACAACCCGTCGATCACCCGCGACGTCTCCGGCGAAGGCGTGCAGCAGGCGCTGCTGAAGATCCTCGAGGGGACCACAGCCTCGGTGCCGCCGCAGGGCGGGCGCAAGCACCCGCACCAGGAGTTCCTCACGATCGACACCACCAACATCCTCTTCATCTGCGGCGGCTCCTTCGCCGAGCTCGACAAGGTGATCGAGCGCCGGGTGGGCGACCGCGGCGTCGGCTTCGGGGCGGAAATCTCCTCGCGGGTGAAGAAGGACGCCGGCGAGTGGTTCGAGCAGGTGCTGCCCGAGGACCTGATCGAGTACGGCCTGATCCCGGAGTTCATCGGCCGCCTGCCGGTGATCACGGCGATTCACCAGCTCAACCGCGACGACCTGACCACGATCCTGACCGAGCCCAAGCACGCGCTGACCCGCCAGTTCCAGCGCTTCTTCGAGTTCGACGACATCGAGCTGGTCTTCTCCGAGGACAGCCTCGAGGCGATCGCCGACAAAGCCCTGGAGCGCGAGACCGGTGCCCGCGGCCTGCGCTCGATTCTCGAGGAGACCCTGCTCGACGTCCAGTTCGAGCTGCCCTCGCGGCGCGACGTGACCAAGTGCGTGGTCACCAGGGAGACGATCGCCGAGGGCCGGCGGCCGACGCTGGTGACGGAGGCGGTCCACCAGGACATCGGCCCGGCCGACGAAGCGACGCTGGGCGAAGAGTCAGCGTAAGTACAGTCTTCGGACAGATTTTTCTAATCGGGCCGGCCTGGCTTGTAGGGTCGGCCGCGTGCGGTCGTCTTTGTCCATTTCGCGTGGGGGCGCGGGTATCTTCGGCGCGACCCTGCTTGCGCTGATCCTGGCGCTGCTGCTCGCGCCCGCGAGCGGCCGGGCCGCGGGCGAGCTGACGCAGAAGCCCGGCACGGCGGGGTGCGTGACGTTCGACGGCAGCGCGGGCTGCGCGACCGCGCCGCAGGTCGGCCGCATCGCCGTGATCAGCCCAGACGGCGAACACATCTACACGGAGGCGTGGGAGACCCGCTCCGCGATCCAGATCTTCAAGCGCGACACCGCGACCGGGGCCGTGACGCCGCTGCCGGGGCCGGCGGGGTGCTGGCAGAACACCGGAGCGTCGGGGAGCTGCGAAGTGCTCGGCCTCACGAAGCCGTCCGGGATCGCGATCGATCCTGACGGCGAGAACCTCTACGTCAGCGACTTCCACACCGGCACGATCCTCACCTTCGACATCGACGAAACCTCCGGTCTGCTGACGAGAAAGCCCGATGTCGAAGGCTGCATGGTCGTCAACGGCAACGGTTTGACCTGTGCCAACTCGCCCGCCTCGTCGCTCGCTTTCCACCTCGCGGTCAGCCCTGACGGCAAAAACCTGTACGCGCAGTCTCAGCAGGGAGGCGGAGCGGTCACCACCTACGATCGTGATCCCGACTCCGGCGTGCTCACGGTGCCGGTCCCCTCGGACGGCGCTTGCATCTCCAACGACGGGAGCGAGGGGGGCGGGTTCCCCGCGACGACCTGCGTCGACGGTCGCGGTCTCTTCGTACCCGAGGCGATCGGCATCAGCCCCGACGGGAAAAACGTCTACGTCGGCTCGCGTGAGCGGGCCGTGACGGTGTTCGACCGCGATCCCGCCACCGGCCTGCTCACGCAGAAGGCCGGCGTCGCGGGCTGCTGGCTGGCCACCGGCGCCGCGGCGCAGGCGGAATGCCAGGAGGGCGAGTTCATCGACGGCGGTGGCGGCCGCTTTGGCCTCGATCTCAGCCCTGATGGGAAGAACATCTACGTCGCCACCAACGACAGCCTCGCGATCTTCAACCGCAACACCACCAACGGCGAGCTCACGCAGGCGACGGAGGAATTCGGCACCTGCGTCTCGGCGCTGGGCGCTCCCTGTTTCCCGGCCGGCACCAGCATGAGCGGCCCCCAGGACGCGGCCGTCAGCCCCGACGGGCTCCAGGTCTACGTCGCCACCGCGGCCAACAGCAACGCCGGCGTCGTGGTGTTCGACCGCGATCCGGCGACCGGTCTGCTGACCCAGAAGCTGGGGGCGGACGGCTGCCACACCGGGTCCGGCGCCGGCGGCTGCACCGTCGCGCGGGCGATGCCGACCTCCACGGTCCTGACCTCGCCGGACGGCAGGAACGTCTACGCCAATAGCGGCGGCGGGGCGATGGCGATCTTCGACCGCGAGGTTCCTCCGGTGGATCCCGGCCCCGGCCCCGGTCCTGGTCCTGGTCCCGGTCTGGAACCCGGCCTCGGCGGCGGCCCAGGCGGCGGTCCCAGCCTCTCGACGGGCGGAATCGGGGCGCAGGCCTCGACGCCGGCCAAGCCCGCTGCGGCGAGCGCCAGGGGGCCGCAGGTGGGACTGCAACTGGTCGGTCGTCCGCAGGCGGGCCACTACCCGTACACCGCCTCGCTGCTGCTGACGAACTACGGGGGCAAGGACGCGATCAACGCCACCGCCCGCATCGACGGGTTCCACACGGGGGCCAAGGTGACGCTGCTCGGCGCCGGCGCCTCGGGGACGGTGCTCGACGATGGCGCCAGTCGCTCCCTGCTGGTCACGGTCGAGCGGATCCCGGCGCGCTCCTCGAAAGTGGTGCTCGCCCGGTTCGTGCCGGTCGGCCCCGGTCACTCGGTCTACAACCTGCACGCCAGCCTCCTGCGCAACAGCTCCGGCGGGGGAGTGCCGAAGCTGACCGAGACGCGGTCGACGGTGACGCGGACGGTGACCTCGAGCAGCGGCGGTGCCGAGTCAGGCCAGGTCAGCGTCACGAACAGCGCCGGCACGGCCACGATCCCCTACAAGCTGAGCGAGACCGGCTCCGCCCCTGAGCGGACCCAGACGACGTTCGACGAGAACGGCGGGGGGCTGCGGGTGACGGTGACCGCGCCCCAGCACGCGACCGCCTCGCGGCCGCCGACGGGGTCGCCGACCAAGGCCCAGGGGGGCGTGCGGCTCGAGCTCTCGATCGACGCGGCCGGGCTCAAGGTGCTCGGGGTCGACAACCCGGTCTGGCCGATGACCGGCGGGGTCAAGCTCCACTACGACCAGCTGATCGACTGCATGCAGCGCCACGGGATGCTCAGCGCCGCCGACCAGAAGCGGCTCAAGGCTATGTACACGCACCCGGTGCTGGCGCTGATTCACACCGGCAGGCTGCTGCAGTCCTCGAGCGCTCCGCCCTCGCCGGAGGCCGAAGAGTGGGCCGAGCGGACGATCTCGATCGCCGCCTCGGCGGTCCAGTCGTGGGAGGCCCAGATCGTCGACGCCGCCAAGCTCGACAACGCCGGCGGCGGCAAGGACAAGCAGAAGCAGATCTTCATCGAGTGCTCGCGCGAAGAGAGCGAAGACAAAGGCAAAGAGAAAGAAAAAGAAAAGGAAAAGGAAGAAGACCCCGGCGACGACGACGAAAGCGATCTCCCGATCGAGGTCATCACCCCCGACGACCCGAACACCAAGGTCGGTCCCGCCGGCGCCGGCAAGGCCGGCTACATCCTGCCCAACCGCTCGATGCCGTACACGATCATGTTCGAAAACAAACCGACCGCGAGCGCGCCGGCGCGCGAGGTCGTGATCACCGACAGGCTCGACGGCTCGAAGCTCGACCTGGCGACGTTCACGCTCGGGCCGGTCTGGTTCGGCAACCGGGTGATCACCCCGCCGCCCGGCCTGCGCGCCTGGAGTGGCAGCGTCGACCTACGGCCGGCGAAGCCGGTGATCGTGACGGTCGACGCCGCGCTCGACGGCAACGGCCTCGCCACCTGGCACTTCAAGACGATCGACCCGGGGACGCAGCTCTTCCCCGAAGACCCGCTCGCCGGGTTCCTGCCGGCGAACACCGCGCCCCCGATCGGCGAGGGCGCGGTGACCTTCTCCGTCGCCCAGAAGCGCGATCTCAAGAGCGGCACGAAGATCCAGAACGGCGCCCGCATCGTCTTCGACAAGAACGCGGCGATCGAGACCCCGACCTTCGTCAACACGATCGACCGCGACCGGCCGAACGCCACCCTGCGCAAGGCTAAGGCGCTTGGCTCCGGCGGCCGCAAGTCCTGCCGTGTCGCGCTGCGCTGGAAGGGCGCCGACAAGGGCAGCGGCGTCGCCGGCTACTCGATCTCGGTGGCGACCAGCAAGCGGGGCAAGTTCCGCCCCTTCAGGCACGACTACGCGCGCACCAAGCTCACCTACAAGGGCAAGCCCGGGGTCCCCTACTGGTTCCAGGTCGTCCCCGCTGACCGGGCCGGCAACGTCGGCAAGGCGTCCAAGCCCTTGCGCGCGAGCTGCCCCCGACGCTGAACTAGACTCGCGCTCCGTGAACGACGAGCGCCGGCAAAAGCTCGAGCAGACGACTCGCTACGACCCGGCCGAGGTCGAGGGTCGCGTCTTCTCCGAATGGGTCGAGGGTGGGTACTTCCACCCGGAGGCCGAGGGCTCGCCTGAGCACAACTTCTCGGTGGCGATTCCGCCGCCGAACGTGACCGGGGCGCTGCACATGGGCCACGCGCTGAACGGCTCGATGCAGGACGCGCTGGTGCGGATGAACCGGATGCGGGGGCGCAATGCGCTGTGGATCCTCGGCACCGACCACGCCGGCATCGCCACCCAGTCGGTGGTCGAGAAGGAGCTGAAGAAAGAAGGGAAGAGCCGCCACGACCTCGGCCGCGAGGCATTCGTCGAGCGGGTCTGGGAGTGGAAAGCCGAGTACGGCTCGCGGATCGTCGAGCAGTACAAGCGACTCGGCGCCTCCTGCGACTACGAGCGCGAGCGCTTCACCCTCGACGAGGGCTACGTCACCGCTGTCTACCGCGTCTTCAAGCAGCTCTACGACAAGGGCTACATCTACCGCGACAACTACATGGTCAACTGGGACCCGGGCTCGCACTCGGCGATCTCCGACCTCGAGGTCGAGAACAAAGAGGTCGAGGACACGCTCTACTCGATCGACTACCCGGTCGCCGACTCTGACCGGGTGCTGACGGTGGCGACGGTGCGGCCGGAGACGATGCTGGGCGACACCGCGGTCGCGGTCAACCCAAGCGACGAGCGCTACGGCGACCTGGTCGGCCAGTTCTGCGAGCTGCCGCTGGTCGGGCGCCGGCTGCCGATCATCGCCGACGAGCACGTCGATCCCGAGTTCGGCACCGGGGCGCTGAAGATCACCCCCGGCCACGACCCCAACGACTTCGAGATCGGTCGCAAGCACGGGCTCGAGGAGCTGGTCGTGATCGGCCCCGACGGCCGCCTCACCGCTGAGGCCGGCGAGCGCTTCGCCGGCCTGACCGCGGCCGAGGCCCAGGAGGCCGTGGTTGCGGCGTTGCGCGAGGAGGGCCGTTTGCGGGCCGAGGAGCCCTATGTCCACTCGGTCCCGTTCTCGCACCGCTCCGGCGAGCGGATCGAGCCGCTGATCTCGCTGCAGTGGTTCTGCCGCATGGACGAGCTGGCGGGGCCGGCGATCGCCGCGGTCGAGAGCGACGAGGTGCGGATCGCGCCGGGGCAGTGGAAGCGCGTCTACCTCGACTGGATGCGGGAGATCCGGCCCTGGTGTGTCTCGCGCCAGCTCTGGTGGGGGCACCGGATCCCGGTTTGGTACTGCGACCCCTGCGAAGAGACGATCGTCGCCGAGTCCACGCCCCAGGGATGCGGCGCCTGCGGCGGCGAGCTGCGCCAGGAGGAGGACGTGCTCGACACCTGGTTCAGCTCGGCGATCTGGCCCTTCGCCACGCTCGGCTGGCCCGCGGAGACCCCCGAGCTGCGCGCCTTCTACCCGACCAGCTTCCTCACCACGGCGCGCGAGATCCTCTTCCTCTGGGTCGCGCGGATGATCATGATGGGGATCGAGTTCCCCGGCGCGATCCCCTTCCGCGACGTCTACGTGCACTCGGTGATCCAGGCGCGCGACGGGCGACGGATGTCGAAGAGCCTCGGCACCGGGATCGACCCGCTCGACGAAATCAGCGTCCACGGCGCCGACGCGCTGCGCTTCGGGTTGCTGGCGATGTCCTCGACCCAGGACGTGCGCTTCTCCGACGCCAAGGTCGAGCAGGGCCGGGACATGACCAACAAGCTCTGGAACGCCAGCCGCCTGATCCTGCTTAACGCCGCTGAGGTCGAGCCGGCGCCGCGGCCGCTGCACGTCGAGGACCGCTGGATCCTCTCCCGCCTGGAGCGGACGATCGCCTCGGTCACGGAGAAGCTCGAGACCTACGACTTCGCCCACGCCGTGCAGGAGGCCTACTCGTTCTTCTGGCGCGACCTCTGCGACTGGTACCTGGAGATCGTCAAGCCGCGGCTCTACGACGGCGAGGAGGAGGTCTCGGCGACGCTGCTGCATGTGCTCGAGCGGCTGCTGGCGCTGCTGCACCCGACGATGCCGTTCGTGACCGAGGAGATCTGGTCCTTCCACCCGGCCCGCCGCGGCCACCTCGTCGTCCACGCCTTCCCGGTCGCCGACCAGTCGCGCTTCGACGACGCGGCCGAGGCCGACGTCGAAGACGGGATCGCGCTGACCCAGCGCCTGCGCGCCTGGCGCGACCTCGCCGGGGTCCCCGCTGGGGCAATGCTGGTCGCGCTGATCGACGGGGTCGAGCCGCCCGAGTTCGTTGCCCGCCTCTCGCGCTTCGAGTTCGATGGCGTCGGGGCGGAGCCGGTCGCCTCGGTCGGCCCGGTGCGCGTGCTCGCCTCCGAGCAGCTCGACGCCGCGGCGGTCGCGGAGCGGCTCGACAAGCGGCGCGAGGAGCTGCGCGACGAGGTCGAGCGGGCCGAGCGCAAACTCGGCAACGAGGGCTTCGTCGCCAAGGCCCCGGTCGAGGTGGTCGAGGAGGAGCGCGGCAAGCTCGAGCGCTACCGGGCCGAACTCGCCGAGCTGGCTTGAGCTTCGCCGCAGACGCTTACCTGGAATCGCTGGAGCCGATTGGCTGGCGGCTCGGACTGGAGCGGATGTACAAGCTGAGCACGGCGCTGGGGCTGCCGCAGCACCGCTTTGCCTCGGTCCACGTGGTCGGCACCAACGGCAAGTCCTCGGTGACCCGGATGACGGCGGCGCTGCTGGAGGCGCACGGGGTGGGGGCCGGCGCCTCCCTCTCGCCGCACACCTCGCGCTGGTCTGAGCGCACCCTGATCCACGGCGAGGAGGTCGGCCCGGAGGCCTGGGCGAGCGCGGTCGAACGGGTCGCTCGCGCTGCCGAGGGCGTCAACCGCACCCTGGAGGAGGGCGAGGCGGTGACCCAGTTCGAGGTCTCGACCGCAGCAACTTTCGTCGCCCTCGCCTCGGCCCGGGTCAAGGCGGCGGTGATCGAGGCCGGCCTCGGCGGCCGCCTCGACGCGACCAACACGATCCCCTCGCTGGTGACCGTGCTGACCTCGATTGGGCTCGACCACACCGAGTGGCTGGGCGAGACCGAGCTCGAGATCGCGGCCGAGAAGCTGGCGGTCCTGCGCGACCAGACGACGCTGGTGCTCGGCCGGGTCTCACCCGAGGTCGAGGCGCTGGCCGAGCGCACCGCGGCCGAGCGC
>DASUNU010000076.1:0-4691 GCA_036276995.1 Solirubrobacterales bacterium | reverse complement strand
CAGGTCGTCGAGGTGCAGCGAGCCGCTGACCAGGCTCTTCGACTCGCCCCACTGCCAGATCAGCAGGCCGGCGGCGCTGGCCAGCGTGATCAGCGTCAGCCCAGGCGACCAGCGCTGGACCGGCCTGAACACGGCCGAGAGCAGAGTGAGGCAGAGCCCGACGACGAGGGCGATGATCGGCGCGATGCCGGCGTAGTCGATGACGGGCTCGTGGAAGTTCACGGCTTCCTCGCCAGCTTCGCTTCGGGGGCGTCGCCGCCGGTCACCTTGGCGACGGTCTGCTGCACGGCCGGGGCGGTGCGGTGGAGGATCAGCTGCGGGTAGAGCGCGAGGCCGAGGATGCAGAGCACCAGCGGCGCCAGCACCACCCCGTCGCGCCAGCCGATCTCGCGCGAGGCGATCCCGTCGGGCTTGCGGTTGTGCATCGCGTGCTGGTAGAGCCGCAGCGCGTAGTAGGCCGACATCGCGACGCCGGTGATCGCGATGCAGGCGAAGACGATCTTCTCCTGGAAGAGCCCGTTGAGGATGTAGAACTCGCCGATGAAGTTGGCCGAGCCTGGGATCGCCAGGGTGGCCATGGCGACGATCAGGAACAGCGCCGCCAGCACCGGCGCCCGCAGCGCCATCCCCCCCATCTCGCGGATGTCCTCGGTCCCGGTGCGCTCGACCAGGATCGCGACGATGACGAAGATCGGCGCCACCACGAGGCCGTGGTTGACCATCTGCAGGATCGCCCCGTCGGCCCCGTCGGCGCGCAGGGCGAAGATCCCGGCGGTGATGAAGCCGAGCTGGGCGATCGAGGAGTAGCCGGCGATCAGCCGCACGTTGGTCTGGGTGAAGGCCATCACCGAGCCGTAGAGGATCGAGGCCAGGGCGATCACCAGGACGACCTCCTGGAACTCGACCGTGGCGTCGGGGAAGAGCGGCAGCACCACCCGCAGGAAGCCGTAGGCGCCGACCTTGGCGAGCACGCCGGAGAAGACGACGAGGACCGCCAGCGGCGCCGCCCGGTAGGCATCGGGCATCCATCCGTGGAGGAGGAAGGCCGGCATCTTGACCAGGAAGGCGGCGGCGAAGAACCAGAAGATCCAGCGCTGGCTGTCGACGTCGAGGCCCTGCTGCTGCAGCGCCGCGATCGAGAAGGTGAGGTGGCCGCCGTCGGCCGAGATGATCGCCGCGGCGATCGCCGCCACCAGCATCAGCAGCGAGCCGATCAGGGTGAAGACCATCATCTTCAGCGTCGCCGCCGCGGCGGTCGGGCCGCCGTCGGTGCGGTCGCTGCCCCAGGAGCCAAAGAGGAAGTAGAACGGGACCAGCATGAAGTCGAAGAAGAGGACGAAGAGCAGCAGGTCCTGAGCGAGGAAGGCACCCAGCGTCGCCGTCTCCCCGACCAGCATCAGGAAGAAGAAGAGCGGCGCCCGGTCCTGTTCGCGGAAGGCGGCGAAGGCGGTGCCGCCGACCCAGAGCACCGTGGTCAGCAGGATCAGGAAGAGGTTGAGCCCGTCGATCCCGAGGCTGTAGTCGACGCCGAGGCCGGAGATCCAGGCGGTGTCGACCGTGTACTGCAGGCCGGAGTTGCCGCTGTCGAAGCCGAACGCGATCCCGATCGCGATCCCGAGCGTGACCAGCGCGCCCAGCGTCGCCCACCAGCCGGTCAGCCGCTTCGGCAGGAAGAGGCCGACGATGCCGAAGGCGAGCGGGGTCCAGAGCAGCGAGTTGATCATGAGCTGCTCAGCAGGAAGTAGAGGGCGAGCCCGGCGAAGCCGGCGATCAGGAGCAGCGCGTAGCTACGGACGAAGCCGCTCTGGACGGTGCGGACGACGCGGCCGGCGCCGCCGACCACGTCCTCGGTGCCGCTGACCAGGCCGTCGACGACGAAGCGCTCGAAGACCCGGTTGGCGAAGCGCCCGATCGCCAGCGCCGGGCGCACGATCAGCAGGTCGATCAGCTCGTCGAAGTACCACTTGTTGACGAACAGGGTGTAGGCCGGGCGCAGGCGCTGGATCAGGATCGCCGGGGTCGCCGGCTGGGCGACGTAGAAGAAGTAGGCGATGAAGATGCCGAGCACCGAAAGCACGCCGCCGATCCCGAGCCCGATGTAGTCGGCCTCGAGGCTGGGGTGGATGTGGGCCAGCGGCGAGGCCTCGAACACCGGCTCCAGCCAGAGGTCGAGCACTTCGTCGACGCCGGGGATCTGGATCAGGCCGCCGACCAGGGCGAGGAAGGCGAGCACGCCCATCGCCGCCTTCATCGGCCAGGACTGCTCGGCGATGTGGTGCTCGGAGCCGGGGAAGCCGACGTCGGTGTCCTCGGCCTCGCCGGTCGCCGGGTTGGCCGGCGGCTCGTGGGCGACGTGGCCGCTGTCGATCAGCTCCTGCGCCTCCCTGCAGGGCACGCCGGGGAGGATGCGGAAGACGAGCCGGAAGGTGTAGACGGCGGTGATCAGGGCGCCGACGTAGCCGAGCACGGTGAAGATCAGGTACATGCCGCCGCGCGCCTCGGCGAAGGCGAGGATCTCGTCCTTGGAGAAGAAGCCGGAGGTGCCGGGGAAGGCGGCGAGGGCGAGGGCGCCGCAGAGGAAGGTGATCGAGGTGAAGCGCATCGCCTTGCCGAAGCCGCTCATCTCGTCGATGTTCTGGCGGTTCGCCATCGCCGCGATGAACGAGCCGGCGGCCATGAACAGCAGCGCCTTGAAGAAGGCGTGGGTCATCAGGTGGAAGAGGCCGGCGCTGTAGGCGCCGATCGAGACGCCCATGATCATGTACCCGATCTGGCTCATCGTCGAGTAGGCGATCGCCCGCTTCAGGTCGGTCATCACCAGGGCGATCGTGCCGGCGACGAGCAGGGTGGCGAGGCCGACGAAGGCGGCGACGTCGGCGGCGGTCGGGGCGAGCTCGAAGAGGGAGTGGGTGCGGGCGATCAGGTAGACGCCGGCGGTGACCATGGTCGCGGCGTGGATCAGCGAGGAGACCGGGGTCGGGCCCTCCATCGCGTCCGGCAGCCAGGTGTGGAAGGGGAGCTGCGCCGACTTGGCGAAGGCCCCGACCAGGAGCAGGAGGCAGATCGCGGTGATGTTGCCGCCGTTGGTCTGGAACGCCTCGGGCGCCGCCTCGAAGACCGGGCCGTAGTCGAAGGTGCCGAGTTCCTTGAAGATCAGGAAGGCGGCGAGGGTGAGGCCGATGTCGCCGACGACGTTGATCACGAAGGCCTTCATCCCCGCCCGGGTCGCCGTCGTGCGCCGGTACCAGAAGCTGACCAGCGCGTAGGAGGCGAAGCCGACAAAGGCCCAGCCGACGATCAGCAGCACGAAGTTGCCGGCGAGGACCAGCAGCAGCATCGAGAAGACGAAGAAGTTGAGGTAGCTGAAGAAGCGGTGGTAGCCGGCGTCGGACTGCATGTAGCCGTAGGAGTAGAGGTGGATCAGGGTGGAGACGCCGGTGACGACGAGGACCATGAAGACCGAGAGCGGGTCGACGAAGATGCCGAGCTTGATGTCGAGGCCGGCGACGCTGGCGTAGTCCCAGAGCGCCGAAGCGTGGTGGCGCGAGTGCGGGTCTTCGCCGAGCAGGGTGAGCAGGGCGCCGATGCCGCAGGCGAAGGCGGCGGCGATCGCGAGCGTGCCGATCACCCCGGCGGCCTTCGCCGGCAGGACCTTGAAGCCGAGCCCGATCACGATCGAGCCGAGCAGCGGCAGCAGCAGGACCAGCCAGGCCCAGGCGGTGGCGCTCATCCGCGCAGCTCCCGCAGGTCGTCGACGTTGAGCGGCAGCTTGCGGCGGAAGATGGCGACGATCAGCCCGAGGCCGACGACGACCTCGCAGGCGGCGATCACCATCACCACGATCGCGAACACCTGCCCCTCCTGGTTGCCGACCATGCGGCTGAAGGCGACCAGGGCGAGGTTGCCGGCGTTCAGCATCAGCTCGAGGCAGAGCAGGATCACCATCGGGCTGCGGCGGACGAGGATTCCGGCGGCGCCCGTGGTGAAGAGCAGCGCCGAGAGGACGATGTACCACTCGATGTTCACGAGGCCGCCTTCTCCTCCCGTTTGCGGCCGGCCAGCACCACCGCGCCGACCGCGGCCAGCAGCAGCAGGATCGAGGAGGCCTCGAAGGGCAGCAGGAACTTCTCCAGCAGCAGCTTGCCGATCGCGGTCGGGTCGCCGAAGCCGGGCTCGACGTCCGGGCCCTTGGTCCCCAGCGCCAGCAGGGCGGAGGAGAGGACGGCGACCGAGAGCTCGATGAAGAGCACGATCGCCAGCAGCGGGGCGAGGAAGCGCTGGCCCGGGATCGGCTCCCAGGCCGACTCCCCGCCGCCGCCGACGTAGGCGACGACGAAGACGTAGAGGACCATCACCGCGCCGGCGTAGACGACCACCTGGGCGGCGGCGACGAAGGCCGCGGTCAGCAGCAGGAACAGCACCGCCAGCGAGAACAGGTGCACGATCAGCGCCAGCACGCTGTAGAAGGGGTTGCGCATCGCGACGACCCCGATCGCACCGCCGAGCGCGCCGATCGCGGCGAGGAAGAACAGCACCGCTTCCATCCCTACTCGCCCTCGCTTTTCAGCGGCGTGCGCTCGATCGGCTCGGCGAGCAGCATCTCCTTGGTGAAGATCAGGTTCTCGCGGTCGTAGTCGGCCATCTCGTAGTCGTGGCCCATCGTGATCGCGTCGAAGGGGCAGGCGATCTCG
>DASUNU010000075.1:0-31799 GCA_036276995.1 Solirubrobacterales bacterium | reverse complement strand
CCGCCCGCGCCACCGGCAGCTCGGCCTCGACCACCCGGCCGCCGAGGGCGCCGAGGACTTTGCGGGTCTCTGCCTGCGCCCAGACCGCGCCGAACATCCCGGTCGAGGCGCCGATCACGGCCGCGGGGGTCCCGTTGAGGGCGCTCTGACCGGCCGGGCGCGAGGCCCAGTCGAGCGCGTTCTTGAGCACGCCCGGGATCGAGTGGTTGTACTCCGGGGTCGCCACCAGCACCGCGTCGGCCTCGCGCATCGCCTCGCGCAGTCGCCGTACCGGCAGCGGCGTGCTCTCCAGTTCGAGGTCGGCGTCGTAGGGCGGGATCTCGCTCAGGCCCTCGAACTCGACCAGCTCCACCCCTGCGGGCAGCCGCTCGGCGGCCGCCCGCAGCAGGGCGCTGTTGTAGGAGTCGCGGCGTAGGCTGCCGGAGATGCCGAGGACCCGCATCGCTACTCGTCCTCCTTGACCAGCTCCAGGTCGACGGCGATCTCGACCTCGTAGTCCAGTACCTCGCCGCCACTCGGCAGCTCGGCCTGCCAGTCGAGCCCGAAGCTGCGGCGGTCGACGCTGGCGGCCAGCGAGAGCCCGACCCGGGCGCTGCCGGCGAGGTCGGCACCGAGGTCGGCGAAGCGGCCGCTGGCCTGCACCTCGTGGGTCTTGCCGCGGATCTCGAGCTCGCCGCGCACGGTCAGGGCGCCGTCCTCGGCGACCTCGAACGCGGTCGAGCGGAACCTCAGCTGCGGGTAGCGCTCGGCGTCGAAGAACTCGGGGGAGAGCAGGTGCCCCTTCAGCATCTCCTCGTCGATGTCGATCGAGCCGACCTCGACCGTTCCCTCGAGCCGCGCCTCCTCGCCGCCCGCGAGCTTGGCCTCGTAAGCGCGGAAGCCGCTGCGGAAGGTGGAGACGCCGTTGTGGACGACGGCGAAGTTGATCGTGGAGTGAACCGGGTCCACCGCGTAGGTACCGGCCTGAACCTCTTGCTTGACGGTCTGCGTGCTCATCTCTCAGTCCCTTCTGAAATTTGTCGGATAAATGATTGACGCAGAAACAATCGTAGCAGAAAAGCTTGTAGTTACAACTATTGTCGAGACAAGGGTCATCTGTCACAATCAGACGATGAGCGAGGAAGCGATCAGCGAGCGGGCGAGCGCGGCGAGCGCAGTCGCCGCCCCGCCTAGGACGACCCAGACCACCCCGCACGGCGAGGCCTGGGGAGCGCTGACCCGCACCCACGCCGCCGTCACCCAGCGCCTGCAGGAAGCCCTGGCCCAGGGCGACTACCCGCCGCTGCCCTGGTACGAGGTGCTCTCGACCGTGGCCGAGGCTCCCGAGCAGCGGATGCGGATGGGGGACCTGGCCGAGGTGCTGGTGATCACCCGCGGCGGCCTGACCAAGCTGGTCGACCGCCTGGTCAAGGCCGGGCTGATCGAGCGCACCTTCTGCGAGAGCGATCGCCGCGTCAGCTACGCGACCCTGCTGCCGGCCGGCCGCGACCTGCTGGCGGAGATGCGGCCGGTGGTCGTCGGCGAGCTCGAGGTCGCCTTCTCGGCCAACCTCAGCGAGGCCGAGGCCGGGCGGCTGACGGAGACGCTCGACCGCGTCCGCGGCAGCGCCTGCGAAATCGGTTCAGCCTGAACTAGGCCAGCGCCGCCGCGGCCCGCTCCTTGGCGGACTCGATGATCGCCAGCACCGCTGCCTCCTGGCCGTCGCGCAGCAGCGCCACCGGGTCGGGGTCGCCGTTGACGATCCCCTCGAAGAACTGCTTGCGGTCCTGGTAGGTCGGCAGCGTCCCCTTGGCCCAGCCGCGGGCGTCGTTGAGGATCACCGCGAGGCGTGCGTACTCCTCGCCGAACAGCTCCGCGACCTCGCGCTTCATCCGCTTCGCCAGGGCGGGGGAGGCGCCGGCGGTGGAGATCGCGATCGCCAGCGGTCCGGTGCGGACGATCGCCGGCAGGATGAAGTTGCAGAGCGGCGGCACGTCGACGATGTTGACCAGCATCGCCCGCCGCTCGGCGTCGTCGAAGACGGCGATGTTGACGTCGGTGTCGTCGGTGCAGGCGATCACCATGAAGACGCCCTCGAGGTCGGCCGCGCCGCCGTACTCGCGCTTCTCCCAGGCGATCGAGCCCTCGCCCGCCAGGTCCTCCAGCTGTGGGTGGGCGACCGGGGCGACGAGGGTCACGTCGGCGTCGCAGGCGAGCAGGCCCTCGACCTTCTCGAGGCCGATGTCGCCGCCACCGACGACCAGGCAGCGCCGCCCTTTCAGTTTCAGGCAGGCGATGTAGAAGGGCGTCTCGAGCATGTCGCGCACGCAGGACTGGTCGCAGATCCCCTTGCGGAACTGGCAGACGCACTCCTTGCCGGCATAAGCCTGCGCGGGCATGGAGAACAGGTTAGACGGCGTCGAGGGTGAGCTTCAGGCCCTGGTCGAGGCCGGTCTCGGGGCGCCAGCCCAGCTCGGCTTCGGCGCGGCTCGCGTCGAGGGTGATGCGCTGGACCTCGCCGGCCCGCGGCGGCGCGAACTCGGGCTCGAAGCTCTCGGCGCCGCTGAGCCGGCCCAGCGCCTCGGCCAGCTCGAGCACGCTGGTCTCGCGGCCGGTGCCGATGTTGAAAGAGCCGGTGACGTCAGAGGCCGCTCCGGCCAGCGCCGCCGCGACCACATCGCCCACATATATGTAGTCGCGGGTCTGGGTGCCGTCGCCGAAGATGGTCGGCCGCCCGCCCGACTCGAGCAGGCCGCAGAAGATCGCGATCACCCCGGCCTCGCCGAGCGGGTCCTGGCGCGGGCCGTAGACGTTGCCGAGCCGCAGCGCCATCGAGGAGAGCCCGTAGAGCCGCTCGTACAGCCCCAGGTAGCCCTCGGCCGCGTACTTGCTCTGGCCATAGGCGGACATCGGTTCGATCTCGGCCGACTCGTCGAGCGGCAGCTCCTTGCCGGCGCCCTCGCCGTAGAGGGCGCCGCCGGTGGAGATGAAGACGAGCCGGGTGGCGCCGCCGGCGCGGGCCGCGTCGAGCACGTTGGTGGTGCCGCCGACGTTGATCGCGGCGTCGAAGGCGGGATCCTCGACCGACTTGCGGACATCGATCTGGGCGGCCAGGTGGAAGACGGTCTCGGGCCGCTTCTCCTCCGCCAGCGCGGTCAGCGCCGCGGCGTCGCGGATGTCGATCTCGGCCAGCTCGGCGCCGGCCGCCAGTGCCCCCTCGAGGTTGACCCGGCGGCCGGTCGAGAGGTCGTCGACCACGGTCACCTCGTCGCCGCGCGCGAGCAGCGCGTCGACCAGATTCGAGCCGATGAAGCCGGCGCCGCCGGTGACCAGGGTCCTCATGCGCCGCCGATCCTACGGGGATCGGCGCGGGACAGGCGCAAGGGAGCGGCCGCACGCCCCTGCTACCCTCGCCGCCCGATGCGACTGATCGTCACCGAGAAGAACAACAGCGCCAAGAAGATTGCCGACATTCTCGGCAAGGGCAGCGCCAAGAGCGACAAAACCTTCAAAGTCCCGTTCTACACCTGGACGGACGACCAGGGTGGCGAGCACATGACCATCGGCCTCAAGGGCCACGTGCTCGGCCCGGCCTTCCCCGAGGGCTACTCGAACTGGCAGAAGACCGATCTGCACGACCTGATCGACGCCCAGTTGATCAAGGAACCGACCGACAAAAACGTCGTCAAAGCGATCAAAAAAGTGGCCAAACAGGCGGACGAGCTGGTGATCGCCACCGACTTCGACCGCGAGGGCGAGCTGATCGGGCTCGAGGCCCTGGAGGAGATGCTCGACTCCAACCCCGAGCTCGGCTCGCGCGAGGGCACCGCCGACGGCAGCCTCGAGATCCAGCGCGCCCGCTACTCGGCCCTGACCAAGGAAGAGATCGAGCGCGCCTTCAACGAGCTCGACACGCTCTCCTACCCGCTCGCCAACGCCGGCGCCGCGCGCCAGGACATCGACCTGCTCTGGGGCGCGACCCTGACCCGGGCCGTCTCCCTCGCCAGCCGCCGCTTCGGCTCCAACTTCCTCTCGGTCGGCCGCGTGCAGAGCCCGACCCTGGGCCTGATCGTCGAGCGCGAGATGGAGCGCCGCGCCCACGTCGCGAAACCGTTCTGGGAACTGCTCGCCAAGTTCGAGCACCCTGACGGCAGCTTCGAGACCCACCACAGCGTCGACAAATTCTGGGAGAAAGCCGAGGTCGACGCCGCCCTCGCCGGCACCAAGGGCCCCGGCGTCGTCAAATCGGTGACCGCGCGCAAAAACACGCGCAAGCCGCCGACGCCCTACAACACCACCGCCTTCAGCACCGACGCCTCCAGCCGCCTCGGCATCACCCCCGCCAGCGCGATGCGGATCGCCGAGGACCTCTACATGGACGGCTTCATCTCCTACCCGCGTACCGACAACACGGTCTACCCGGCCTCGCTGCCGCTGCGCGAGCTGGTCTCCTCGCTGGTCAAGGTGAAGGAGTTCTCCGCCGCCTCGGGCCTGCTCGACGGCGAGCTGAAACCGACCCGGGGTAAAAAAGAGACGACCGACCACCCGCCGATCTACCCGACCCAGGCGATCCACCCGGGGGCGCTGGACGGCTCGAAGAAACGGGTCTACGAACTCGTCGTGCGCCGCTTCCTTGCCACCTTCAGCCCGCCGATGATCACCGAGTCGACCCGGGCCGACATCGAGGCCGGCTCGGAGACCTACTTCGTCCGCGGCTCGGTCGTGGTCGACCCCGGCTACGCCGGCATCTACACCTACGCCCGCTCCGCCGACGACGAGATCCCTGCCCTGCAGGAGGGCCAGACGCTGGAGCTGGCCGCCCCGCCCGAGTTCGCCGGCGAGGACGGCGTCACCGAGAACCCCTGGATCCTCGCCAAGGAGACGCAGCCGCCCTCGCGGATCTCGCAGGCGAAACTGATCGAGCTGATGGAGGAGCGCAACCTCGGCACCAAAGCGACCCGCGCCGACATCATTCAGAAGCTCTTCGACCGCGGCTACGTCTACGGCAACCCGCCGATCCCGACGGAGACCGGGATCGCCCTCTTCGAGGCCTTCAAGAACTACGTGCCGCGGATGGCGACGCCGGAGATGACCGCCCAGCTGGAGGCGGAGATGGACCGGATCGCCGCCGGTGAGGCGACCAAGGGCGCCGTCGTCGGCGAGAGCCGCGACCTCCTGCACAAGACCTGGGGCGAGATCGACGAGAGCCGCGAGGACCTGGCGAAGGTGATCTGGAAAGGGATGGACGAGGACCGCATCCTCGGCCCCTGCAAGGTCTGCGAAGAAGCCGGCCGCACCAAGGAGGACGGCTCGCCCAACATGCTGCGGATCATCCGTGCGAAAAAATCGGGCAAACGCTTCGTCGGCTGCAGCGGCTGGACCCTCGACGATCCCGAGTCCTGCGACCAGACCTTCCCGCTGCCCCAGCGCGGCGACGTCTTCCGGCTCGAGGAGCGCTGCTCGATCTGCGACCGGACGCCGCGGCTGAAAGTCCAGCCCTTCCGTGGTCGGCCCTGGAACCTCTGCCTCAACGACGACTGCGAGTCGATGCAGGAGATGAAGAAACGGCGGGCCGAGCGCGAAGCGGCGAAAGCCGCGAAAGCGGCGATGGACAAGAAGCCGAAGCCGAAAGGCGACGAGGACGCGCCGGCCAAAGGCAAAAAAGCCAAAGTCAAAGCGTCCAAAGCGGACACGGCGACGCGCGGGCGCAAACGCGCCAAAGCCGGCACCAAAGGCTGAGGCCGCCGGGCCTTGTTCATCTCCCTGGAGGGGATCGACGGCTCGGGCAAGAGCACCCAGGCGCGGCTGCTGGTCGAGGCGCTGGGCGCCGAGACGGTGGCGATCCGCGAGCCGGGGGGGACCGACGCGGCCGAGCGCATCCGCGGCCTGCTGGCCGACCCGGCGGTGCCGCTGGAGCCGCTGGCCGAGCTGCTGCTCTTCCTCGCCGCCCGCGCCGACCTGACCGAGCGGGTGATCCGGCCGGCTCTGGAGGCCGGGCGCGACGTCGTCAGCGACCGCTTCTCCGACTCCAGCGTCGCCTACCAGGGGGCGGCGCGCGGGCTCGGCGTCGGCGAGGTGATCGGCCTCTGCGAGGCCGCCACCGACGGCCTCTGGCCGGACCTGACCCTGCTGCTAAGGGTCGACCCCGAGCTCGGCCTGGGCCGGGCCGAGGGCGAGGACCGCTTCGAGCGCGAGGGCCTGGAGCTGCAGCGCGCCGTGGCCGAGGCCTACGAAGAGATCGCGATCATCGCCAGCGACCGGGTCGTCGTCGTCGACGCCACCGGCAGCGTCGACGAGGTCCACGAGCGGGTGATGGAGGCCGTCCGGAGCCGGTCCACGTGAGGCGCATACTCCTTTTGTCGCCCACAGGGCTACAAAAAGCATGAGCGCTGGCGTGGAACAGGTGACGGAGCACCAGGGGCGGGCGCGGGTGGCGCTGAGCGCGGCGCTGGCGGGAGTACCGTCGCATGCCTACCTCTTCCGCGGGCCGCGGGGCTCGGGGAAGCGGGCGGCGGCGCGGGCCTTTGCGGCCGAGATCCTCGCCGCCGCCGCGGAGGACCCCGAGGACGCCCGCCGCCGCGCTCTGCTCGACCCCTCGCCGCACCCCGACCTGGTCTGGCTCGCCCCGCGCGGCGCCCAGCACCTGGTCGAGGAGGTGCGCGAGCGGGTGATCCGGGCCGCCGCCTACCGGCCCTTCGAAGGGGGCAAGCGGGTCTTCGTGGTCGAGGCGGCGGAGGCGATGCGCGACGAGAGCCAAAACGCACTGCTGAAGACGCTGGAGGAGCCGCCCGCGTTCGTCCACCTGATCCTGCTCAGCTCCGAGCCGGAGGCGCTGTTGGAGACGATCGCCTCGCGCTGCCAGCCGGTCGATTTCGCGCCGCTCTCCGCCGAGGTCCTGGAAGCCGAGCTGGGTGGGGGGAGCCCGGAGGTCGCCGCCGCCGCCCGCCTCGCCGCCGGCGACCTCGAGCGGGCGCGGCTGCTGCTCGGACCGCGCGGTCGCGAGGTCCGCGAAGACGTCGAGCGCTGTCTCGCCGCGGCGCTCGAGGGCGAGGTCGCCGGCGCCCCCTGGAAAGGGCTGCTGCAGCGCGCCGAGGCGGCCGGCGAGGAGACCGAAGCGGCGACCCGCGAGCTGCTCGAGGAGGAGGCGCAGGGCGGCCTCAAGCGCACCGCCAAAGACATCACCGACGGCGCCAAACGCGCCGGCCGCCGCCGCCGCACCGAGATCCTCGACCTCGGCCTCGAGCTCTGCGGCCTCTGGCTGCGCGACCTCGCCGCCGTCGCCAGCGGTGCCGGCGAGGTCGCCTTCAACCGCGATCGCCTCGACCAGCTCCGCTCCCAGACCGAGGGTCTCGACCCCGCCGCCGCCCGCCGCGGCGCCGAGGCCGTGCAGGCGATCCGCCGCAGCCTCGACCTCAACGTCGCCGAGGAGCTCGCCCTGGAGGCCCTCTTCTTCCGCCTCGAGCGAGAGCTGGCCTAGAAGAAATTCCAAAGCTGTGACCTTGTGCGCACCACGCGTGCGCTCTCGATCCCTAGCGTCGGGAACATGCAGGCCGTACCGGCACTTCCCATCTCCGGCGTCGTGATCGACGTTGTCTCGAGCGCCGCCGGCATGGCTGCTGTGGTGACGGGCTTGACGGCGACCGGGCTGAGAGCGCTGGCGGTGCTCGGAAAGTCGCCACAGGAGCAGATCGAGTGGCTTACCTCTGTGGGGTTCGCCAGCGGAATTGCGATCTCTCTACTGCTGTTCGTCTTCGATCTGGTGGTTGGCTAGACTGCCGCCATGATCAAAGCGCTGACAATACGTTTCGGTCTAATGTGCCTGCTCATACCTCCGCTGGTTGCCGGCCTCAAATGGCTCGATCCGGCACCTCAGCTAGGCATGATCGCCCTGATGGCGTACGTGCTTTCGGTAGTTCTCGTCATTGGGCTCTACTGCCTGGCCCACCAGGACGAAATTCCGTCGCGGCCGCCGCCGGATCCGCGCGAGCGCTAGGAGCCAGCGCGGTCGCGCTCGGGGGCGTCGCTAGCGACGCCGTTGCCGTTGCGGTCTTCGAGCGCCTGCTGGCGGGCTTTTTCGATCGCTCGCTCCTGGGCGAGCCTCGTGATCTGGGCGGCCTGGCGGGACATCAGGACGCTGAAGTTGAGGGCGAGGCCGAGCAGCAGGAGGAGGACGACGGAGAAGAGGGCGACGTTGGTGTCGCGCACGCCCATCACGTCGGCGAGCAGCTCGAGCAGGCCGGGGAAGGCGGCGCCGGCGAGCATGCCGAGGCCGGCGACGAACCAGATCACGCTGTAGCGCTCCTGCAGGCGGTCGCGGCGGATCAGGTCGAGGATCAGCAGCATGAAGAAGATCGCGATCACGGCGGCGACGATCCGGGTCTGCGAAGTCAGGTGGACCTGGGTCGCCTCGGCGGCGGTGGGCAGCCAGCTCATCGCTCCGCCCCCGCGTGCTTGGGCCGGAACTGGCCGACCAGCAGCACGACCACGCCCTTGAAGATGAAGAAGGCCGAGCGCAGCGGGGTCAGGAAGGAGCTGCCGCCGGCCCGCTCCAGCATCCGCACCGGCACCTCCTCGACCCGCAGGCCCTCGCGCACCGCCAGCTGCAGCGACTCGATCTCGGCGAAGTCGGGCGAGTAGTTCTCGCTGAACAGGCTCATCACCCGCCGGTTCGCCGCCCGCATGCCGCTGGTCGTGTCGGTGAAGCGCTGGCGCGTCGCCAGGGTGAGGAAGAAGCGGAAGACGCCGGTGCCGATCCGGCGCGAGAAGGTCGGCCGGTAGTCGTCGACCTCGGCCGGCGCCTCGGGGTCGCGGTAGCGCGAGCCGATCACCAGGTCGGCGTGGTCGCCCTCGACCTCGGTCAGCAGCCGCCGCACCTCCGCCGCCGGGTGCTGGCCGTCGGCGTCAAGGTGGGCGCAGAAGTCATAGCCCTCGCGCAGCGCGTAGAGGTAGCCGGTCTGCAGCGCCGCCCCCAGCCCCTGGTTGAAGGGCAGGGTGGCGACGAGCACGCCCTGTTCGCGCGCCTTCGCCGTGGTCGCGTCGGTCGAGCCGTCGTCGACGACGAGGATGTCGGCGCCCGGCAGGTGCTCGCGCACGTCGGCGACGACAGCGGCGAGCGAGGCCTCCTCGTTCCAGGCGGGGATGAAGACGAGAGTCCGCACCGGCCCGATTCTCCCATGTAGGCGCGGAATCGACGCCCCGCCGCCCGCCTCGGTGAATGGATTGTGTTACTAAGCCTTGGTGAGCAATGGCGATCAGATCGGCGCGGGGGCGCGCGGCTTCGTCCCCCGGATCGGGATGCGCCTCTGGCTGACCGCCGCCTTCGCCGCGGTCAGCCTGATCACCGCCGGCGCCGTCGTCCTCTTCGGCGACAACCAGTCGGCCCTGATCGCCTCGGTGATGATCGGCGTCCTCGCCGGCTTCCTGATCGCGGTCGCGATCTCCCACCGCGTCGTCCGCCTCGCCCGCGCCGCCGGCGAGATGGCCGAGGGCTCCTTCGACGCCCCGCTCAACGTCTCCGGCCCCGA
The DNA here is from genome assembly GCA_036276995.1 of Solirubrobacterales bacterium. GTDB lineage: Bacteria > Actinomycetota > Thermoleophilia > Solirubrobacterales > 70-9 > VAYN01. The sequence goes on along the minus strand of DASUNU010000075.1, from coordinate 22,296 downwards.
CGAGATCGGCGACCTCGCCCGTGCGCTCGACTCGATGCGGGCGGCGCTGAAGGAGAGCTTCGGCGTGCTCACCGCCGACCGCAACAAGCTGGCGGCGATCTTCGACGGCCTCACCGACGCGGTGATGGTGGTCGACTTCGAGGGCCCGGTGCGCTTCTCCAACAGCGCCGCCTCGCGCCTGCTCGACTTCTCCGGCAAACCGCCGCAGGTGGTGCTGCCGCAACTGCACCGCGCTTCGGAGGTCGGCTTCTCGGCCCACCCGGCGCTGCGGATCGGCGACCGCGCCTACGCGATGACCGCCCGCTCGCTGCCCGACGAGCGCGCCGTGCTGGCGGTGCTGCGCGACCGCACCGACGAGCTGCGCCGCGAGCTCGCCGAAGCCGACTTCATCTCCAACGCGGCGCACGAGCTGCGCAACCCGCTGGCCGGGATCTCCGGCGCGATCGAGGTGCTGCAGAGCGGCGCCAAGAACGACCCCAAGGACCGCGACCACTTCCTCTCGCGGCTGGCGGACGACGCCGACCGGATGAGCCGGCTGACCCAGTCGCTGCTGACCCTGGCCCGGGTCGAGTCGCGCGGCGCGGCGGAGAGCGAGATCGTCGACGTGCCGGCCGCGGTCAGCGACGTCGTCGCCGCGGTCGAGGCGCCGCGTCACGTCGATCTCGAGGTCGAGGTCGAGCCCGACCTGGCCGTGACCGGCGACCCGACCCTGCTGCGCCAGGTGATGATCGGCCTGCTCACCAACGCCTTCAAGAACACGCCGCCCCCCGGGACCGTTACCGTGCGCGGACGCCACGACGGCGAGGCAGAGGTCATCTTGGAGGTAATCGACACTGGAACCGGCATTCCAGCGGCGGAGATCGAGCGCGTTTTCGAGCGTTTCTACCGTCGCTCCGAGTCGCGCAAGCAGGAGGGCTTCGGCCTCGGCCTGGCGATCGCCCGGCGCATGGTCGACGTGATGGGCGGCCAGATCGGCGCCGACTCCGTGCTCGGCGTCGGCAGCACCTTCTGGGTCCGTCTGCCCGTCGCCCAGCCGAGCCCGACCCCGGTGGCCTGACCATGGAGACTGAGCAGACATATATGGAGCGAACATGAGCAGCGGCCGCATCCTGATCGCCGACGACGAGCCCTCGGTCCGCGACTCGGTCGGCTACGCGCTGGCCCAGGAGGGCTTCGAGGTGACCGCGGCCGCCGATGGCGACGAGGCGGCGGCGAAGCTCGGCGACGGCATCCCCTTCGACCTGCTGATCCTCGACATCATGATGCCGGGGCCGAGCGGCCTCGACATCTGCCGCGACGTGCGCTCGCGCAGCGCCGTGCCGATCATCGTCCTCACCGCCAAGGACGCCGAGGTCGACAAGGTGGTCGGGCTCGAGGTCGGCGCCGACGACTACGTCACGAAGCCCTTCTCGGTGCGCGAGCTGCTAGGCCGCGTGCGCGCCCAGCTGCGCCGCCGCGAGCTCGACCGCTCGCCCCTGGCGCAGGCGGTGAAGATCGAGTCCGGCCCGGTCTCGATCGACCTCGTCCGCCACGTCGCCACCGTCCGCGGCGTCCCGGTCAACCTGACCCGCTCCGAGTTCCAGCTGCTGCGCCTCCTGGTCGGCCGCCCCGGCGAGGTCTTCCCCCGCGCGAAGATCATGGAGGAGCTCTGGCAGACCGAGTTCGACGGCGACGAGCGCGCCTGCGACGTCCACATCTCCAACCTGCGCCAGAAGGTCGAGCGCGACCCCCAGAAGCCGGAACTGGTCGTCACCGTGCGCGGCGTCGGCTACAAGTTCAGCGGCGACGGCAGCTAGCTCCGCGCCCCGATCTCGAGCTTTTGAAAGCCGCCCAATCGGGCGGCTTTTTCCTTTTCCAGAGCCGGTTTCACGACTGGAAACAGATTTGTCCTTGACATTTGGAGAACCGTTTGTCTACCCTTGCATCGATTCAGGAAACACGGATGTCCACCACTGGACCCCGGGTGACCGAATCACAGGGAACGCAGTTCACAGGGACATAGATCGAGCCACCAGGGAGGGCCGCTTGAGAAAGCGGCCGGCAGGGGCTCACGGGACAAGGAGAGCAATTCGTGAGAAGCCAAGCGAAGGCGTCGTTCGCGAGATCCACCGAAGGCAGCGGCAGCGGCCGCCGCCTCGCCCTCCTCAGCGCCTTGGCGCTCCTGGCGAGCCTCGCCTTCGGCACCCCGGTGCGAGCGGCTGACGGCTGCCCCAATGCGGCCTTCCGCACCGGTTTCGCGGCCAATCTGCCGGACTGCCGCGCCTACGAGCTGGTCAACCCTCCGAGCCGCGACTACGGCGACGTGATGCGGATGGTGGGGGCGGGCGACGACGGCGATCACACCGGGTTCACGACGATGGTCGCGGGCGACAAAGCGCTCGGGGCCCAGATCGGGTCCTACATGCTCGCCCATCGGACCCCGGCGGGGTGGGTCACCGAGGACGCCAACGCGGCCCTCGTCCAGGGCACCGCCGGCCTGATTATCTCGTTCCTCAACGGGTTCTCGGCCGACCGCACCAAAGCGATCGTCAGCTCGATCGAGAGCTTCGACCCGAGGGACGTCAACAACTCCGACGACATCTACATGGTCGACGTCGGCCTCGGGACCACTCACCTGTTGAGCTACGGCCCGACCGGCAACACCGGCGGCTTCGGCACCCGCCCCCTGGGGGCCTCCTCCGACTTCTCCCGGGTGGTCCTGATGGCGGGAGCGCAGCCGCTGCTGCCAGAAGTTCCACCCTATCCGGGCATGAGCACCGCCGAGGGGCCGATCTACGTGCGGGAAGGCGACGATCTCCAGCTGGTCACCGTCCTCCCGGACGGATCGCCGACCGCCGCGACCCTCCCCAGCGGCGCCTGGACGGATCGCGGCGTCAACGCGACCGACTTGTTCGCCTCGAAGGTCGCCCACGGCGGCATGCGCGCCGTCTCCGACGACGCCCGCAGGGTCTTCTTCAATACCGGCAGTTGGGCCGCCCTGGGACCGCTGCTCCAGCGTGACATGACCGTCAGCCCTCCGCGCACGGTCGCCGTCTCCGCCTCGGAGAAAGCGGGCGACGTCGGGACCGAACATCCCGCCAAGCTGATCGGCGCCTCCAGCGACGGCAGTGTCGCCTACATCGAAAGCGCCGCCGAACTCACCGACGCGGCCACGCCGGGCGGCGGCATCTACCGCTTCGAGCTGAACGCGCCGGCGGGTCAGCGGCTCGAGCAGCTCACCCCCGCCAATCCCGAACCCGGCATGCCCGGCGGCGTCGGCGACCTGGGCGGGCTCTCGCTGCGGAGCGCGATCGTCTCCGACGACGCCACCCACGTCTATTTCACCACCACTGCGGTGCTGACGCCGGGCGCCGTTCCAGGCGTCGTCAACGCCTATGTCTGGAGCGGCGGGAGCACCAGGCTGGTCGCTTCGCTCGGCACCGGCGCCGTTGCCCGCGTCTCGCGGGACGGCAGGTTCGCGATCTTCACCTCGAAAGCCTCGGTGAACGGCGCCACCAACGACGGCCACACGGCGATCTACGTGTATGACGAGAGCGCCGGCGAGCTCGCCTGCGCGTCCTGTCGCCCCGACGGCACGCCTTCGCAAGGGGACTCGTTCCTCGCCGACTACCCGCATGCGCCGATTCCCACGGGGCTCACCCAGCCGCGCAACATCGCCGACGACGGGACGGTCTTCTTCGGCTCCGCCGACACGATCGTCAACGCCGATCAGACCGCGTTCTTCGACGTCTACCAGTACCGGGCGGGCGAGGTGTCGCTGCTGACCGCGGGCCAGGGCAACCGCTCCTCCTTCCCCGGCGACAACAGCGACGACGGCAAGACGGTGTTCGTGATGTCGCCGACGCCGCTGCTGCCGCAGGACCGCGACGCCAACGAACTCGATGCCTACGCGGTGCGCGTCGGCGGCGGCTTCCCGCAGCCGCCGACCCCGGCGGCCGGCTGCGAAGGCGAAGCCTGCCGCGGGGCGGTCTCGACGCCGCCCTCCGCAGCCGCCCCGGTGACCCCCAACTTCGTCGGCCCCGGCAACTCCCAGAGCGGCCGCAACCAGGTCAAGAAAAAGAAGAAGAAGGTTCGCAAGAAGCAGAAGACGGGCCAGCAGAAGACCGGCCAGAAGAAGAGTCAGAAGCAGGGTCAAAAACGAGACGCCAGCCGCAACGGGAGGATCGGACGATGAAGACCGCAAAGACCACCGCAGCACTCATCGCCTGCCTTGCCCTGCTGGGGGCGATCGGAGCCGCGCCCGCCCTCGCCGACTTCGGCTTCAAATCGTTCAGCGTCGGCTACCAGGAGCCGTTCGACCCGACGCCGCCGCAGCCCGAAGAAGTCGGCACCAAGCCGGCGACCGAACAGGCGGGGATCCACGCCGACTCGGTGACGCGATTCGAATTCAACACGGTGCAGTCGAACGGCCGCACGATCCTCGACGAGATCCCCCGCAACATCCAGGTGGACCTGCCGGCCGGCTTTTACGGCAACCCGGAAGCGCTGCCGTTCTGCACCGTCGCCTACCTGACCGACCACGACGGCCTCTGCAACCCCTCGGCGCAGGTCGGCGTCCTGACCATCTCCATCGACGACAGCGGCTTCGAACTCGAAATTCCCGCCTACAACATGGAGGCCACCACCGACGAGACCGCGGTCGTCGCCTCCGAAGTGTTCGGCTCGCTGATCCGGATCAACATCTCGGCCCGGACCGACGGCGACTACGGCCTGCAGGCGAACATCGACAACATCAACCAGGGGCTGGCGCTGTTCATGAGCGAGCTGACCCTGTGGGGGGCGCCGGCCGACGAAGTCAACGATCCGCTGCGCTTCGGCGAATTCATGATGCGGCCGACCAGCGCCGGGATCCCGGTGCAGCCGTTCCTCTCCGCCCCGGCCCGCTGCGACACGCCGCTGACGACGACGATCCACGCCGACTCCTGGCAGAACCCGGGTCGGCGCAACGCCGACCGCACGTTCGACCTCTCCGACCCCAACTGGGTGACGACGAGCGCCACCCTGCCCCCGCTCAAAGGCTGCGACGCGCTCGACTTCCAGCCGAGCCTGACGGCGCGGCCGACGACCAACGCGGCCGACTCCCCGAGCGGCCTCGAGGTCGACGTGCACGTGCCCCAGAGCGTCGACCCGGAAGGGCTCTCGACGGCGCAGCTGCGCACCGCCGAGGTGGTCCTGCCCGAAGGGCTCGTGATCAACCCCTCGGGCGCCAACGGGCTCGAGACCTGCAGCCCGTCCCAGATCGGCCTCAATACCCCGGTCGGGGACCCCAGGGCCCACTTCAACAAGCTGCCGGCGGCCTGCCCGCCGGCCTCGCGGATCGGCACCGTGGAAGTCGACACGCCGGTCTTCGCGGACCCGCTGAAAGGGTCGGTCTACGCGGCCACGCCCACTCAGAACCCGTTCGGCAACCTGCTGACGATCTACGTCGCGATCGAAGGCCGCGGCCTGGTCATCAAGCTCGCCGGCAAGGTCACGCCCGATCCCCGGACCGGGCGCCTCACCACGACCTTCGAAGAGGCCCCGCAGCTGACCTTCGAAGACTTCAAGCTGAACTTCTTCGGCGGCGCCTTCGGGGTGCTGCGCACTCCGCCCACCTGCGGGACCTACTCGACGACCTCGACGCTGACGCCGTGGTCGGCCCCCGATTCGGGGCCCCCGGCGACGCCGGCCGACAGCTACGCGATCAGTCAGGGCCCGGGCGGCAAGAGCTGCGCCTCCAGCCCGGCGGCGCTGCCCCACGCCCCGTCCTTCGAAGCCGGCTCGACCGCCGCGCTCGCGGGCCAGTACCGCCCCTTCGTGGTCAACCTGCGGCGCGACGACGGCTCCCAGGAGTTCTCCGAGGTGACCCTGTCGCCGCCCCCGGGCCTGGTCGCGAAGCTGGCCGGCACCGAGATGTGCTCCGACGCTGCGATAGCGGCCGCGGCGGGCAAGACCGGGGCCGAGGAGAAGGCTGTTCCCAGCTGTCCCGCGGCCTCTGAGGTCGGCAGCGTCTTCGCCGCCGCCGGCGCCGGTCCCGCCCCGTACAACACCCCGGGCAAGGCCTACCTCGCCGGCCCCTACAGAGGCGCGCCGCTGAGCCTGGCGATCGTCACGCCCGCGGTCGCGGGGCCCTACGACCTCGGCACGATCGTGGTCCGGACCGCCCTCCAGATCGATCCGGCGACCGCGAAGATCACCGCCAAGTCCGACCCGATCCCGAGCATCCTCGAGGGCATCCCGCTCGACGTCCGCTCGGTCTCGATCCGCCTCGACCGGCCGGACTTCACCCTCAACCCGACCAGCTGCGACCCCAGCGAGGTGAGTGGCAGCCTGCTCTCGACGCTGGGCAGCTCGTCGCCTCTCAACAACCGCTTCCAGCTGGCCGAGTGCGGCCGCCTGGGGTTCAAGCCGGGCCTCGAGCTCTCGCTCAAGGGCGGCACCAAGCGCGCCAAGTACCCGGCGCTGACGGCGGTCCTGACGACCCGTCCGGGCGACGCCAACCTCGCCTCGGTCCAGGTCGCCCTGCCGCGCTCGGAGTTCCTGGCGCAGGAGCACATCGGCACCGTCTGCACCCGCGTCCAGTGGGCCGCCGACGCCTGCCCCCAGGCCTCCGTCTACGGCAAGGTCACGGTCGAGACGCCGCTCCTGGGCTATCCGCTCACCGGCAACGTCTACCTGCGGTCCTCCGACAACAAGCTGCCGGACCTGGTCCCGGACCTGCGCGGGCCGGCGTTCCAGCCGATCCGCTTCGAGTCGGCCGGGAGGACCGACTCGTTCAGGGGCGGGATCCGGAACACCTTCAGCTTCATCCCGGACGTGCCGTTCACGAAGCTGACCCTGCAACTGCGGGGTGGCAAGAAGGGCCTGCTCGTCAACAGCCGCGACATCTGCGCCACCACCAACAGGGCCACCGTCGCGTTCACCGCCCACAACGGCCTCAGCCACTCGGCCAAGCCGGCGCTGAAGACCAAGTGCAAGAAGGCCGGGAAGGCCAAGAAGGGGAAGGCCGCGAAAGGCAAGCGCGGCGGCAAGCGCTAGCCCAGGCCAGCCCGCGGAGATGAGGCGATTCCTCCCTGCCCGGGGGCTGAGAAGGGCGGTCCGCGCCGGGGCGCTGGCCGCCGCCATGACCGTGCTCTGCCCGGCCGCCGCCCTCGCCCTGCCCGACGGGCGCGGCTGGGAGCTGGTCTCCCCGGTCGACAAAAACGGCGGTGAGATAGCCGTCCCCGGCGAGCTCTTCGGCGGCGGCGTCTTCCAGGCCGCCGCCGACGGCAACTCGGTCACCTACGGCTCGGCGACCTCATTCGGGCTCGCCCCGGCGAGCGCCCCCCCGGGCAGCCAGTACCTCTCCGCCCGGGGCGCGGGGGGCTGGGCGACCCAGAACCTCAACGTGCCGGCCTTCTCGGGGTCCTACGGCGCCGATCCCGACGGCGTCCCCTACCAGCTCTTCTCCGGCGATCTCTCCCGGGCGCTGCTGCTGAACGGGCGCCACTGCCGCAACGCCGAAGCGGGCTGCCCGGTCGCCAACCCGCCCCTGGCCGGGACCGACGCTCCCGCCGGCTACGTGAACTACTACCTGCGCCAGGGCGCGGCCGGGTTCGAGGCGTTGCTGGGGACGGCGGACGTCGCCGCCACCGGTCTCGGGCCGGCCGCTTTCGACCTGCGCCTCGCCGGCGCCTCGCCGGACCTCGCCCACGTGGTGCTGGAGAGCTGCGCGGCGCTGACGCCGGGTGCCGCGGAAGTCTCGCTCGGCGGCGGCTGCGACCCTGCCAGGCCGAACCTCTACGGGTGGTCGGCGCTGGGGCTGAGGCTGCTCAACCTCGCTCCCGGCGCGCGGCTGGCCGCCCCGGCGAACGCGATCTCGGCCGACGGCAGGCGCGTCTACTTCGTCGACTCGAGCGGTCCCGGCGAACCCCGGCTCTTCCTGCGCGACGGCACCACCAGCAAGCAGGTCGACGACGAGGCCGGGGGAGGAGGCGCCTTCCAGGCCGCCGGTGACGACGGCGCCGTTGCCTACTTCACCAAGGCCGGGCACCTGTGGCGCTACACGGCCGCCACCGACACGGCAGCCGACCTGACGCCGGCCGGGGAAGTGCTCGGCGTGCTCGGAGCCTCCGCCGACGGCAGCCACGTCTACTACGTGGCGAGTGGCGGGCTCCACCTCTGGAGCGGCGGCGTGACGACCAGGGTCCCGACCGGCGTCCAGGTTCCGACCGATGCCTCCAACTTCCCCCCCGCGACCGGCACCGCCCGGGTCAGCGCCGACGGCTCCAGGCTCGTCTTCCTCTCCGCCGCCCCGCTCACCGGCTATGACAACGCCGACGCGAAAACCGGCCTGCCGGGCACGCAGGTCTTCCTCTACGAGGCGGGCGCCGATCGGCTGCGCTGCGTCTCCTGCCGCCCCAACGGCAGCCGCCCGATCGGCTCCTCGACCATCCCCGGCGCCCCTGCCAACGGCGAGCTCGCCGGCGCGACCGTCTCCTACAAGCCGCGCGTCCTCTCGGCCGACGGCAGGTGGGTCTTCTTCGACTCCGACGACTCGCTGGTCGCGGGCGACGTCAACCGCGAGCTCGACGTCTACCAGTGGCAGGCGACCGGCGGCGGTTGCGCCAAGGTCAACGGCTGCATCGACCTGATCTCCAGCGGTCGCTCGGAAGGGGGAGCGCGGTTCATCGACGCCTCCAGCTCGGGCGCGGACGCGTTCTTCGTCACCGACGGCTCCCTGGTCGCCGCCGATCCCGGCTCGGTCGACCTCTACGACGCCCGGGTGGGGGGCGGCTTCCCCGAGCCGTTGCTGCCGATCCCCTGCACCGGGGACGCCTGCCAGAACCTGCCCGGCGATCCGGTCGACCCCGGCCTGAACACGCTGGTCACCGGCCCCGGCAATCCCAAGGTCCGTTACTTCAAGTACCGCCGCGCGCAGGGATGCCGGGGCGTGGCCGCCAGGAAGCGGGCGCGGTGCCAGAAGAAGGGCGCGGCGAAGGGCAGGGGCGGCTCCAGGGGCAAGGGGGAGAAGGGGAAGGGGGGCCGGCGATGAAGCGCCTCCTGCTCGCGATCGCGAGCGTCGCCTCGCTGGCCCTGTTCAGCGCCACCGCCCAGGCCGCCCCGCCGACCGTCGGCTCGCTGGCCGCGGCCGACCTCCAGGGGGTCTCGGCCCTGCTCAAGGGCAGCGTCGACCCCGGAGGGCTGGCCACCTCCTACCGCTTCGAGTACATCGACCAGGAGGGCTTCGCGGCGAGCGGCTTCGCCGGTGCGATCGAGAGCGGCCCCGCTCCGGCCGGAGCGGGATCGGCGCCGCACCCCGCCCGCGCGGCGATCGCCGGGCTGCGGCCCTCGACCACCTACCGCTATCGCCTCACCGCCACCAACGCTTCCGGCTCCAGCAGCGCCGAAGCCCTCTTCACGACCACCGGCGGCTTCGGCTTCCGGCCCGGCGAGGCCGGGTTCGCCGCCCGGGCTATCGCCGATGGCGGCGCCACCGCGACGGCGGCCGGCTCGCACCCCTACCAGCTCGATCTCCGGCTCGGCTTCAACCAGGGCGGGGAGTTCGAGGATCAGCCCGGGGTCGCCTTCCCCGACGGGGACGTGCGCGACCTCGCCCTGCAGCTGCCAGCCGGCCTGCTGCTCAACCCGAGCGTGGTCACCCAGTGCCGGGGCCTGGAGTTCGCGGCTCCGCGCTCCTCGCCCTTCGAAGAGTCGCTCTCGGGGGAGGGCTGCCCGGACAAAGCCCAGGTGGGCACGGTCGAAGTCGCCACCAGCCGCGGCGGCGGCGAGACGCGGCGCTTCGGGCTCTTCAACCTCGAGCCGCCTCCGGGCGTCGCCGCGCAGCTCGGCTTCGCCCCGTACGGGGCCCCGGTCGTGATCGACGTCGGCCTCCCGCAGCGCACCGACGGCAGCTACGCGCTCACCCTGAGGGCCCGCAACATCCCCCAGACCCTCGACGTCCGCGACCTGCGGATGTCGCTCTGGGGAACTCCCTGGGCCGCTTCGCACGACGGCGAACGCGGCAACTGCCTGAACGAGGAGGAGCCGCAATTCCCCTGGGCCAAATGCTCGGTCGGGCGCCCCGAAGGCGCCAACCAGCCGCTCGCCTACCTGAGCCTGCCGACCCGCTGCGCGGGGCCACTGTCCTTCGCGGCCGCGGCGAGCTCCTGGCAGCAGCCGGGCCCGGCCACGGCGCAGGCGGTCAGCCGCGACGCGCTCGGGGAACCGGCGAGCATCACCTCCTGCGCCAAGCTGCGCTTCGCCTTCGCGGCCACCGGCCTGCTCACCACCGAGAAGGCCTCGAGCCCGTCCGGTTACAACTTCCAGCTCGTCGACACCGACGAAACGCACCTCACCGACCCCCTGCAGCCGACCTCGCCCTCGACCAGGAAGGCGGTCGTCCGCCTCCCGGCCGGGGTCACGGTCAACCCCTCGGTCGGCGCCGGCCTCGGCACCTGCTCGCCGGCCCAGTACGCGGCGGAGACCCCGTACTCGGTCCCGGGCGCGGGGTGCCCGGACGGCTCGCAGATCGGCGACTTCACGGTCCGCACCCAGCTCTTCGCCGGCTCCTTCGAGGGGACGATCTACCTGGCGACGCCCGATGATCCGACCACCAGCTCCCCCGCGGCGGAGAACCCCTTCGACTCGGTCGTCGCGGTCTACCTCGTCGCCAAGCTGCCGGCCCGGGGGATGGAGGTCAAGCTGCCGGGGCTGATCGCGCCGGACCCGGCGACCGGCGACCTCGTCGCCACCTTCGATGGCCTGCCGCAGATCCCCTACACGCGCCTCGACGTCAACTTCCGCACCGGGCAGCGCTCCTTCCTGATCTCGCCCCCGGCCTGCGGGCCGGCCGTCACCGAGATCGAGATGAACGCCTGGGCCTCCGAGCTCGCCCCCAGCCGCTCGACCTCGCCCTCGCCGGTGAACACCGGAGTCGGGGCCGGGCCGTGCCCGCCGCCCGGCACCCCACCCTTCGCGCCGGAGGCGGTGGCCGGCGCCTACAACTCGAACGTCAACTACTACACGCCTTACTTCGTCCACCTGACGCGGCGGGACACCGAACAGGAGATCACCTCCTACTCGCTGGTTCTGCCCAGGGGCATCACCGGCAAGCTCGCCGGTATCCCGTTCTGCCCGGAGGGGGCGATCGAGGCCGCCCGGCGCAACCGCGGCGCCGCCGAGACCGCCGGCCCCTCCTGCCCGGGCGCGAGCCAGGTGGGTAGGACCCTGACCGGGTACGGCGTCGGGGCGGCCCTCACCTACGCGCCGGGCCGGGTCTATCTGGCCGGCCCCTACAACGGCGCCCCGCTCTCGCTGGTGACGATCAACTCGGCCACGGTCGGGCCCTTCGACCTCGGCACGATCGTGATCCGCTCCGCCTTCCAGGTCGACCCGAGGACGGCGCAGCTGCAGATCGACTCGCGGGCCTCGGATCCGATCCCGCACATCATCGACGGGATCCCCCTGCACCTGCGGGACGTGCGCATCTACATGGACCGGCCGGAGTTCACCCACAACCCGAGCGGCTGCGAACCGTCGGCGCTCGTCTCGACCCTGACCGGCTCCGGCCCCACCTTTTCCAACCGGGCCGACGACTCGACGGCGACCGTCACCAAGCACTTCCAGCTGCTCAACTGCCTCACGCTCGGCTTCCGGCCGAAGCTGGGCATGCGCCTGCGCGGTGGCTCCAAGCGCGCCGACTACCCCTCGCTGCGCGCCACCTTCGCCGCCCGCGGGCCCCGCGACTCGAACCTAAGGCGGATCGACGTGACGATGCCGCACTCGCTGTTCCTCGCCCAGGAGCACATCAGGCAGATCTGCACGCGGCCGCAGTTCGAGGCCGAGAGGTGCCCGGCGGGGTCCGTCTACGGGAAGGCGGTCGCCCACACGCCGCTGTTCGACCAGCCGCTGCGCGGCAGCGTCGTTCTGCGCTCCTCCTCGAACAAGCTGCCCGACCTCGTCGCCAACCTCAGGAGCGGCTCCATCCGGATCGTCCTCGAGGGCAGGATCGGCCCCGCCAGGCAGGGCATCCGCGTGCTCTTCGACGACGTCCCCGACGCCCCGATCGACCGTTTCACGATGACGCTCTTCGGCGGCAAGCGGGGCCTCCTGGTCAACTCGGCCGACATCTGCAAGGCGCCGCCGCTGGCGACGGTGCGGGCGCTCGGTCAAAACAACGTCGGCGCCTCCTTCACGACCAAGCTGCGCGGCCAGTGCGGCGCGAAGAAACACCGACAGGGAGGTGGGCGATGAGCCCGCGGCGGCTGGGCGCGGCCCTGGGGACGCTCTGCTGGGTGCTGGCGCTGGTCGGCGCCGCGCCGGCCGCTCGCGCGGCCTTCGACGACCCCCTCGCCGTGATCAGGCCGGTGCCGCCGCCGGCGGGCTCGCCACGGGTTCCGCCGCCGGAAGGGGACCTCGAAGCTCCCTGTGGGATCGCGGTCGACGAGGACGGCGACTTCCACGTTGCGGAGTACTACCGCAACGCGATCGACGTCTTCGGGTCGGCTCTCAAAAGCACCTACCCCTATGGGTACAAAGGCCAGGCCACGGGCATCGCCGACCCGCTCGGCGGTCCCTGCACCCTCGCCTTCGACGCCGACGGCGGCCTCTACGTCAACGACTTCCATCGCAGCGTGCTCCGGTACGACTCCTCTCTCTCCGCCGGCACGGCCCTCTCCGGCGCCGGCACGGCCGACGGCGCCCGCCCGACCGGTGTCGCCGTCGACCAGGGGAGCGGCGCCGTGTACGTGAACCAGCGCACCCAGATCGCCGTCTTCAGCTCCGTGGGCGCCCCGATTCGCACCCTGGGTGCCGGCAGTCTGCTGGACGGGTATGGCGTCGCCGTTTCCGAATATCCCAGCACGGAAGGGCTGCTCTACGTGGCCGACGCCGCAACCGACACGGTCAAGGTCTACGCGCCGGAACCTCTGAGCTCCGAGGCCGGGCCGGTGGCGGAGATCGACGGCTCCGCCACCCCGCTGGGGCACTTCGTCTCCCTTCGCGACGCCGCGATCGCCATCGACAGGGAGAACGGCCAGGTCTACGTCTCCGACAACCTGCAGCCCGAGTATGCCGAGCGTCCGGAAACGGTGGTCCACGTCTTCGATGCCGGCGGCGGCTACCTGGGCCGGCTCAAGTACTCGGTTTCCAACGCGGTCCCGCCGGGCCTCGCCGTCGACAACTCGGAGACTCCCACCCAGGGACGCGTCTACCTAACTTCGGGCAACACCATGCGGGCCGCGATCTACGCGTATCCCAGCGGGGCCGCGACGACCAGCGCGGTGCCGCTGCCGAGCCTGGCAACGACGGGGGCGGGATCGGGCTCCTCCGAGCGCCCGGACTCCGAAGCCGCGCTTGTCGGCCCGCCCCGCCTTCTGCCGCCCGCGCCCACTTACCTTCCCGCTCCCGCGAGCGCTGCAAAGGGGGCTGGGCCAGGAGGAAAGCCCGCTAAGCGCCGCCAGGCACGGCACAAGGCGGAGAAGCATCACCCCCGCCACCGCGCCGGGAGGAGGGCGGAGAGGTGATCGGGATGGCGAGATCGGCAATCGTCATCGTCGTGCTAGCCGCCTTCGGTCTTGGAGCCTTCGCCCAGGCGGAGGTGATCCAGAAGGGCGACGTGCGCGTCGATGTTTCCGGCCAGCTCTCGCCGCAGCGACTGCCGCGGCAGGGTTCCGCCCCGATCGCCGTTGCGGTCGGGGGGCAGATCAAGCCGATCGGCGGCGGCGCCGCGCCCACCCTGAAGACCTTGGCGATCCACCTCAACCGCAACGGCCACATCGACTCCCGAGGCCTGCCGGTCTGTCCCCATGAGGCGATTCAGCCCGCCTCGACCCAGCGCGCCCTCGCGGCCTGTCGCTCGGCGCTGGTCGGCAGAGGATCGTTCACCGCCGAAATCGCCCTCGCAGGCCAGGAGCCGTATCCCACCAAAGGCACGCTCTTGGCCTTCAACGGTCGCGAGGGTGGGAAGCCCGTCCTCTACGGACAGATTTATGCTCCCCGGCCTTTTGCCACCTCGTTCGTGATCGTCTTCTCGATCGCCGAGGTCAAGGGGCAGTTCGGCACGGCGCTGACCGCCTCGCTGCCGGCCGGTCTGCGCAGCTGGGGCAACCTGACCGGAATCGAACTGCGCCTCTCGCGCCGTTACGCGAGCGGGGGCGAACGCCGCAGCTACGTCAGCGCCAGCTGTCCCGCTCCCAAGGGCTTCTCCAGGGTCACCTTCCCCTTCGCCCGAACCTCTTTCGCCTTCGAAGGGGGCCCCATCCTGAGCACGACGCTGACCCGAACCTGCAAGGCGCGGGGATGAGGCGACGGCCGTTCCCGTTTCTCGCATATTTGTCCAAAAACAGACGATGTTGTATTTGTAGACGCGGGTCTCTATACTGCGCCGAGCTACGGTCGCGAAAGCACCGTGGTCCCCTTGGTCCCGGCCGGTTCCATACAGCCGCCGGGTCCTCCCAAGTGGTGACGTCGTGGCATGGACCCAGAAGCGACGTCTGAGTGCATCGGCTCGCGAGACGGACTCACCCCTCCGTCGCGCGGGTCGTTGCGCGTTCAGGGGTCGTCGAAGTAGGCGGCGGAGGCGACCTCGACCAGCTCGGGGACGATCGCCCGGAAGCGCGCCGGCTCGCCGGCGGTCAGCGCCGCGACCACCGCGGCCTCGATTGCGCTTACGATGAACAGGGCCGTCAACGGAGGTGGAGAGTGGCGAGACCAGGTCTCGCGGCGGACGCTGTCGACAGCGTCAGAGAGGCGCTCCAACAGCTCTTTGCGTTTGGCCAGTGCCGCATCGCCGGCGCTGTGGACCTCGATCAGCAGTGCCCGCGCCTGCATCGGCCGGGCCTCGACGAAGCCGGCCAGCGCCTCGAGGGCCGCGCCCAGGCCCGCCCGCCAGCTCGGCGCCCCGGCGCCCGCCTCCAGCAGCTCGGCGCAGAGCCGGCTCGCCTCGGTTTCGTAGGCCTCGAGGAAGCAGGCGCCGAGGTTGGGGAACTGGCCGTAGAACTGGGCTCGGTTGCCGTCGTAGAGATCGAGCAGCCGCTGCATGGTGACGTGGCGGTAGCCGAGCTCACCGCTGGCCTGCAGCATCGCCCCCTTGATCACCTCGCGCCGCAATTAGGAACGAGCATACCTTCAATTAGAAACGCATTGCTCATAGTGGAACTTCCGTCTACCGCTCGGCTATCCTCAAGCAATGGCGTCATTGCCGGAGCATCTGATGCCGGCCCCGGTGGGCAAGCAGCGGTTGCCGCGCGAGGTGCTGGCCGAACACCAGCGCGACCGCGTCCTCAGCGCCGCGATCGAGGTTTTCGCCAAGCGGGGCTACCAGGGGACCACGGTCGACCACATCGTCCACGCCGCCCACATCGGGGTCGGCAGCTTCTACTCGCTCTTCGACGGCAAGGAGGACTGCTTCCTCGCTGCCTACGACCGGATCGTCGCCGCGGGGCGCGAGCAGATCCTCGCGGCGCTGCCGGCCGCGGACGCCTGGCCGCAGCGGCTGGTGGCGGCGATGCGCACGCTGCTGGCGCTGATCGAGAGCGAGCCCTTCGCGGCCCGGGTCGCCCTGGTCGAGGTCCAGACCGCTGGCTCGACCGCGCTCTCCCACCACGAGCGCAACCTCGACGAGGCGGCCGAGGTCCTGCGCGGCGGGCGCCGTCACAGCCCCGTGCCGGACGAGCTGCCGGCCACGCTCGAGTTCGCCACGGTGGGCGGCCTCACCTGGTTCCTGCAGCAGCGGATCTCGCTGGGGGAGACCGGCGAGGTCGGCAAGCTGCTGCCGGAAGTGCTGGAGATCGTCATCGAGCCCTACCTGGGCGAGGAGGCGACCGCGGCGCTGCTCGCGCCCGCCTGAGCCTGTCCCCGAGCGCGGGGAGCGGCGGTGCCGGCTGAGCGGGCGCGCATCCGCGAGGCCACCCTCGACCTCGTCGCCGAGGGCGGTTACGAGGCCGCGACGGTGGAGGCGGTGGTCGCCCGCGCCGGCGTCAGCCGCGCGCAGTTCGACCAGCGCTTCGCTGGTAAAGACGACCTCTACGTCGCGCTCTTCGAGGAGATCGCGGCCGAGTTCGAGGCCGAGGTGAACGACGCCTTCGACGCGCACGACGCCTGGCGCGACGGGCTTCGCGCCTGCGCCTACGCCGCTGCCCGCTTCATCCGCGACCACCCGCGCGAGGTCAGCTTCGGCGTCCTGCAGATGTTCGTCGCCGGCGACCTCGCCCAGGCCTACCGCGAGCGCCAGCTGCAGCGGATGGCGGACCTGATCGACCGCGGCCGCGAGGAGCTCGACGACCCCGACTCGATCAACCGCAGCGTCGCCGAAGGGGCGATCGGCTCGATCTACGCGACCCTGACCAAGGAGCTGCAGAGCGGCGCGGGGGTGGTCCGGGCGGAAGAGTTCGTGCCCGACATGATGTACATCGCGGTGCGCCCCTACCTCGGCCACGAGGTCGCCCGGGAGGAGCTCTCGATCCCGCCGCCGCCGGAGGTTGGGGAGTCTTTATGAACTCGATTCGTACCGAATTGAGACGCAGCGTTCTGGGGGGCGCCCAGTCCCGATAAGGTCCGATTGTGAATAAGGAGTCGGCAGGGGACGAAGCGGCTCTGCGCCTGGCCCGGCTACCCCCGGGGCGGCATGGCCTACCGCGCGAGTTCGTCACCCAAAACCAGCGCGACCGGCTCGCCGCCGGGACGATTGCGGTCGTCGCCGAGCGCGGCCTCAACGACTCGACGATCACCCAGATCTGCGCCGCCGCCGGCGTCTCGCGGCGCACCTTCTACACCTACTTCTCCTCCAAGGAAGAGTGCTTCTTCGCCGCCTACGAGACGATCACCGAGCACCTGCGGATCGCCACCGACGCGGCGGCGGGCGGGGAGGACGAGTGGCCGCGCCAGGTAGCAGCCAAGCTCGGCGCCGCGCTCGAGTTCCTCGCCGCCAATCCCGACCTCGCCCGCTTTGCGCTGATCGCGCCGCAGCGGGCCGGGGAGAAAGTCGCCGCCCGCTACCGCGCGGCGATGCAGGCCGCGGTCGAGTACCTCTGCGAGGGAATGCCGGAGCCGCCCGCCGTCAAGGCGCCTTCGGAGGCCGTCGCCGAATCCCTGATCGGCGGTATGGCCGCCCTGGTCGTGCGCCAGGTCGAAGCCGGTGAGGGTGAGGGACTGCCCGATCTGCGCGCCGATCTGGTCGAGCTGTTCCTGACCCCGTACCTCGGTCGTTCCGAGGCCATCCGGGTCGCCCAGGAACCCCTCTAACGACACGTTAGTACCTATTTAGCCGTCTTATTTTCTGCCTATTTGCAGGGATAAATACGTGCTTGTCTTCCAGCGGAAACAAACGTGGTTGTTTTTAGAGACGCTTTCCTCTACAGTCCGGTTCGCCATCCAGGGAGATGGCGTTTTTGTCAGGGAACCAGGGAAACCGAGCCCAAGGGGGCTGCTTAAGGGAAGCGGCCGGCAGAGGGGCTCACGGGACAAGGAGAGCGATTCGTGAGACGCCACGCGAAGGCACCGACCGTGGGATCGAGTTCGAGGCGGGGGGTGCTGGGAGCACTGCTCGCGCTGGCGATGCTGCTTGCCTTCACCTCCTCGGCCAACGCCGCGGATCAGTTCTATCTCCACGCCGGCAGCTTCTCCGCCGAGGGGTCCGGAGACGGGGAGCTCTCGACGCCCGCCCGGGTCGCGATCGACAACGGCAGCGGCGACATCTACGTCGCCGACCGGGGCAACGACCGGATCGAGGTCTTCAGCCCTGACTCTGCGGGCGGCGGTTATCTGACCCAGTTCGGGGCCGGGCTGGACGCCCCCTTCGGGATCGCGATCGACCAGAGCAGCGGCGCCGTTTACGTCACCGACTCGGGCAACGATCGGATCGTCAAGTACGACAGCGACGGTGCCGCCGTTCCCACCTTCACGATCGACGCCGGATTCACCAGCCCCGCCCTGGGCGCGGCGGCCGACCAGATCGGAGATTTCGAAGCCGATATCGCCGTTGATCCGATCTCGGGCGACCTGCTCGTGGCCGACCCCGCCAGCAACCTGGTCAAGCGCTTCTCCGCCAGCGGCGCCCACCTCTCCAACTTCGACGGCTCCGATTCCCCCGACGGCGCCTTCACCGGGCTGCTCGACCTCGACGTCGCGCCCAACGGCGACATCCTCGTTCTCGATTCCCAGGGCCCGGTCTTCGTTCACTGCGGTGGCGAACCGGATCCCTGCCCGGGGAACAACTTCTTCGATGCCGCCCCCTCGCGAGTGGAGCGGTTCTCGCCGGCCGGCGCCCACGTCGACACGGTCGTGCCGCTTGCCTCCGAAGGCCACGGCCTGGTCGCGGTCGACCCCAACAACTCCCAGATCATCGTCGGCCGGGTAAATCCCCAGGAGACGAGCAACGTCAGGGTCTACCGCGCGGACGGCGTCCGCATCACGACCTTCTCGACCAAAACCGAGCGAACCGGATTGACCGGGCTGGCTGCTGCCGGCGCACCCGGTAACCGCCTCTATGTCGTAACCGACAAAGTCGTGCAGGAATTCAACGGAGGCGTCTTCGGCGGAGTCGGCATCGAGGCCTATGACCCGGTCAACGCCCCCCTGGCGGAAGGCCCGCCGACGGTCAGTGGCATCACCCCGAGCTCAGCGCACGCGTCGGCTACGGTCAACCCGAACGGCGAGCCGACGATCGCCCGCTTCGAATACGGACGGTTCGGGAGCTGGACCCCACTGCCGGCCCAGAGCATCGGCGAAGGGACCAGCCCGATCACCGTCGAGGCGGACCTGACCGGCCTCTCGCCGGCACTCGAATACGAAGTGCGCGTGACCCTCAGCAACTCGAAAGGCGCGAGCGCGACCTCCGCCGCGGCCTCCTTCACCACGCTCACCGAGGCGCCCTACGCCTACAGCGGCGGCGCCGCCCCGAGAACCGAAACCACGGCGCGGCTGAACGGCTGGGTCAACCCGCGCAACTCCCCGACTTCCTACTACTTCGAATTCGGCACCGACGCCGGCTACGGAACCGTCCTGCCGGCGGCTCCGGTGCCGGTCGGCGAAGGCGAAGACCAGCTCCCCGCCTCGGCCGAGCTAGACGGTCTGCAGCCGGGTACGACGTACCACTTTCGGCTCGTCGCCGAGAACCCCACGGGCACGACCTACGGCGAAGATCGCGCCTTCACCACCCGGACCAGCGCCGAAGAGGGCCCCCGGCAGCGCGGCATCGAGCTCGTCAACAGCCCCGACAAGGGCAACCAGGTGGCGCAGCGGCCCGAAGCGGGGCCATTCGCCGACCGCAACGCGACGAAGATCCTCTGGACGGTCACCGGCGGTGCGCCCGGAGCGTCGACCGGGGCCGGCAACACGTTCATGGCTCAACGCACCCCGGATGGGTGGCGCTCGACCAGCCTCCTGCCCGCGAGCGACCAGCTGATCGACAAAGGTGAGTCGCGCTACCAACCCCGCCTGGCCAGCCCGAGCTTCGACGATTTCCTCTTCGAGATCAGCAGCGGGGTTAACGCCCGGATGCCGCGCAAGTACGGCAGCGTCGACCTCGGCCTCCACCAGGAGTACAAGGGCGAAGTCTCGCCCGGCAACCAGGCCAACATGCCGGTGCGCGCCAACGACGACTTCTCGCGCGTCTTCACCACCGCCAACACGCTGGACGGCACCGAGCAGGTGCTCGAGGTCACGGCCGATCCGCCCGAGGTCGTCTCGATCATGGCCGATGGCGAGCCGGCGGACTGCGGCGTCAACATGCAGACCAGCTACTCGGAGTTCGTCGGCTACGGCGGCTATGAGTGGGTGACGACGGACCCCGCGGCGCCGACCCGGGTCTACTTCGAAACCAAGGCCAATGGGTCCTGCGCCGGCGACTCGCAGCTCTTCATGCGCGACGTCGATGCGGGCACGACGACGCTGATCTCCGGCCCGGCACTGCCCGGCGGTCCGCAGAGTGAAAACGGCAGCTTCGCCCGGGCCAGCGCCGATGGGTCGCGGGTCATCTTCACGACCGACTCCCGGCTCTCGGCGGAAGACACCAACGACGTCGGCGACATCTACCGCTACCAGCTCGGTGTCGGGCACACCTGCCTGACCTGCGTCGGACCGGGAGCCGGCATCGGCTGGACCAACAACCACGATCGAGGAGTCGTCGTCTCCCGCGACCTTTCGCGGGTCTACTTCGAAGCCCCGAACCGGCTCGTGCCGAACGTGGGGGAGCCGCAGGCCTCGAACCTTTACGAGTGGCACGACGGACAGATCGACTACGTCGGCTCGTCACGGGCGCAGGGCAACGGCAAAACGTCGCTGTTCACGTCGTCCAACGTCGCCATGGCCGACGGCGGGCGGACGATCTTCTTCATCGGCTTCGACCCCGATGTCACCACCGACGAAACCGGTGAAACGGAGCAGGTCTTCCGCTACAGCGAGGTCGACCGCAGCCTCGAGTGCGTCAGCTGCATGCCCGGCGTCACTCCCAAAGAAGGGGTCACCAGCAACCGGGGCGGGCTGAACGCCGAATTCGCCCTGGGGATCGACAATGTCGCCGAGGGCGGCAACGCCGTGGTCTTCCAGACCGTGGATGCGCTGGTGCCCGATGACGTCAACGGCGACTCCGACGTCTACGAGTGGCGCAACGGCCGGATCGGGCTGGTGACCGACGGCGTCACCCAGTACCCGGCGGGAACCGGGACCCTCTCCCTCTACGGAATCGGCGAGGACGGGATGAACGTCGTCTTCCGCGCCGGCGTCAACCTGACCGGGTATGAGCGCGACGGCGTCGGCCAGGTCTACGTGGCGCGGGCCGGCGGAGGCTTCCCGCCACCGCCGGAGACGCCGGCGCCGTGCGGCGAGGAATCGTGCCAGGGACCGTTGCAGGCGCCACCGCCGCTGAGCGCGCCGGGCAGCGCCAGCATCGCGGGGGCGGGCAATGCCACCCCCGAAGGTGAGCCGAGGAAGCGCAAGAAGCGCTGTGCCGGCAAGGCCCGCAAGGGCAAGGCCAAGCCGAGGCAGTCCTGCGGCAAGAACCGCGCGCAGAAGAAGTCGCAGAAGGGCAGTGCCAAGAAGAAGTCCGCCAACCGCAAGCAGGGGGGGAACCGATGAGGACCGCGAAGCCACGATCGAGAGCAGCCCGCGCGATGCGCCTGCTGGTGCTGCCCGCTCTGCTGGTGGCGTTCCTGGCCACGGCCTCGAGCGCCTCCGCCTTCCCGATCTACGACGTGCAGACCCGCTGGGGGGATCAGAACCTCAAACCCGGGGGAACGGGCGAATTCGTCGTCATCGTCCACAACAACGGCATCTTCGCCACCAACGGATCCCCGATCACCGTGCAGCTCGACCTGCCGCCGGGGGTCACCCGGGTGGCGCCGTTGCCGGCGGACCCGGAAGACCACGAGGGCGCTGGCTGGAAATGCGAAGGAACCTCGACGGTTCTCTGCGCCAGCAACGAGATCGTCCCCTCCGTCAGGTCAGGAAAGAACTTCGACTCCGGCGTGGCGAACTTCCTCTTCGTCCGCGTCGCGATCGACCCCGGGGCCAGCGGCACGCACGCGGTGACCACCACGGTCAGCGGCGGCGGCGGCTTCATCCCCGACACCGACGTCGACCAGGTCCCGATCAGCTCCGAGCCCGCCGGCTACGGGCCGGTCCCGGGCAGCTTCCGGGCGGACGTCTACACCGGCGGCGGCCTCTTTGCCCCGGCCGAACGGACCCGGCAGGCGGGATCGCACCCGTACGAGCTCAAGGTCGACTTCGAGATGAACCTGCGCCACCAGGAACTCCCGCCGCGTGCTCCCGGTGAGAGCACCCAGAGCCTGACCACGCCCGAAGAGCACATCCGCACGGTCGAAACCACGCTCCCGCGCGGTCTGATCGGCAATCCGGAGGCGGTGCCGAAGTGCGAGCCGAAAGACTTCCTGCGCTCCGGGCTGACCTCCTACACGGGCTGCCCGCCGGAGACCCAGGTCGGGGTGATGGACCTGGAGCTCTCCAACGGCACCACCAAGCACGGCTTCGGCGGTTTCGCCAACAACCCCGGCTGGTGGAGCAAGGTCGCCGTCTACAACCTCGTGCCGCCCAAGGGCGTGCCCGCGGATTTCGGCTTCCACGTCGCCCTCGCCGACGGCCACATCTACCCGAAACTCGACCCCGAGCAGGGCTACTCGATCAAGGCCGAAGTGCCGTACACGAGTGACCTGGCGCCGGTCCGCCACGCGAAGTTCACGATGTGGGGCGTGCCGGGCGACCCTGCCCACGACGAATATCGCTATACGGCGGCGAACAACGGGGAACTGGGCGCTTCCTTCAACGCCCCGATCCGGCCGTTTCTGACCCTCGGCATGGACTGCACCGCGAGCAAGCGCTTCC
>DASUNU010000074.1:0-12342 GCA_036276995.1 Solirubrobacterales bacterium | reverse complement strand
GAGAGCTCGCGCACGGCGCGCGCCGCCGCGCTGAAGTCGGCGAACTCGACCCCGCACGAGGCCTTGAACTCGGGCCGCGGCCGCACTCGCACCCAGGCCTCGGCGATCGCGCCGAGGATGCCCTCGGAGCCGATCAGCATCCGGTCCGGCGACGGACCGGCGCCCGAGCCGGGCAGCCGCCGGCTCTCCCAGGTCCCGCGCGGGGTGATCGCCCGCACCGACTCGACCAGGTCGTCGATGTGCGTCTCCAGGGTCGCGAAGTGGCCGCCGGCCCGGGTCGCGACCCAGCCGCCCAGGGTCGCGTACTCGAACGACTGCGGGAAGTGGCGCAGGGTGAGACCGTGCTCGCGCAGCTGCTGCTCCAGGCCAGGCCCGGTGGCGCCGGCCTGGATCCGCGCCGCCAGCGAGACCGGATCGACCTCGAGCACCCGGTCGAGCCGGCGCAGGTCCATCGTCACCACCGGCCGCTCGCCCAGCCGCGGCTCGACCCCGCCGACCACGCTGGTCCCGCCGCCGAACGGGATCACCGCCGCGCCCTCGGCCTCGGCCCAGCTCAGCACGGTCTCGATCTCCGACTCGTCGCGCGGGAAGGCGACCAGGTCCGGCGGGTTGGGGAAGCGCCCGTAGAAGCCCTGGACGATGTCGCGGTAGGACTTGCCGAGCGCGTGCGCGACCCGCTCGTAGCGCCCGTCCGAGAAGAGGTCGCCGAACCGCTCCGGCGCCCGCAGCCGCGGCGGCCGCAGCTCCACGTCCTCCAGCGCCACCGGCCGCTCGACCTCGCCGCCGAACCCGAACCGCTCGCGAATCCCTTCCCCCGCCTCGCGCAGCTGCTGCGCCGTCGGCGCCTGGTCCTCGTACCCCCAACCCCAGTGCTTCAGCCTGCGCTCCATGGCGCAACGCTACCGGCGAACTACCAGTGCACGCCTTTCATCAGGTGCGCAAAAGCCACCGCCTCGGTCGAGGGGGCTTTGTCGCGGGCCTCGTCGCCCTTGCCTTTGGCAGCCTGCGAGTCGGGGAAGAGCTTGTAGGCGACGTTGAGGATTTTGTCGTTGGCGCGCGGCATCACCGCGTACATCAGCTCGCCGAGGTTGCCGAGTTTGGTCGCAACCTTCTTCGGCCGGTTGACCATCGCCTTGGCGATCATCTCGGCCGCCTCCTCGGGGGTGATCGCCGGGAACATGTCGTACATCCGGGTCGGCGCGATCATCGGCGTCCGCACCAGCGGCATGTTGATCGTGGTCAGGTGGACGTTGTCGTCGTAGACCTCAGAGGCGATCACCCGGCTGAACGCGTCCAGCGCCGCCTTCGAGGCGACGTAGGCGGAGAAGCGCGGCGGGTTGGTCTGGGTCCCGATCGAGCTGATGTTGATGATGTGCCCCTGCTTGCGGGCGCGCATCGCCGGCAGCAGGGCGAGGATCAGCCGCAGGGCACCCAGGTAGTTGAGCTGGATCGTGCGCTCGAAGTCGTGGAAGCGGTCGTAGGAGAGCGCGACCGAGCGGCGGATCGAGCGGCCGGCGTTGTTGACGAGGATGTCGACGTGGCCGTGGTAGGCCAGCACCTCCTCGGCCATGCGCTCGATGTCCTCGATGTCGGCCATGTCGCAGCGGTGGATGTGGGCGGAGCCGCCGGCGGCGACGATCTCGTCGCGGGTCTCCTCCAGCTTCTCGGCCGAGCGCGCGACCAGCAGCACCGTGGCGCCGGCGTCGGCGGCCTTGACCGCGGTCGCTTTGCCAATCCCGGAAGAGGCGCCGGTGATCAGCACGATCTTGCCCCGCACCGCGCCCGAGAGCGAGCGGTCCTTGAACAGGTCGGGATCGAGGTTGCGCTCCCAGTAGTCCCAGACCTTGGCCGCGTAGCTCTCCAGCGGCGGCACCTCGATCCCCGACCCCTTCAGCGCTTTCTGCGCCTGGGTCGAGTCGAAGCTGGTCGGGTAGTCGACGTAGGTGAGGACGTCGGCGGGGACGTCGAGCTCGCCGAGCGCCAGCTTCAGCGCCCGCTTCGCCGGCGGCAGGAACTTCAGCGCCGTCCGCGCCACCCCGGTGACCGGCTCAGTCACGTCGGTGCCGAGCCGAACCGACATCTGCGGCGCGTCCGCGGCCTTGGCGAAGAGGTTGATCACCTCACCCGCGGTCTTCGGGTTCGGATCGGTGAGGTGGAAGGCGCGCCCGTCCAGTTTCGGCTTGTGGGCGATGTGGTCGATCGCGGCGGCGACGTAGTCGACCGGGACGATGTTGATCTCGCCGCCTTCGATCCCGAGGATCGGCAACCAGTTCGGCGCCACCCGGCGCAGCCGCTGCAGGGTCTTGAAGAAGTAGTAGGGCCCGTCGATCTTGTCGATCTCGCCGGTGCGCGAGTCGCCGACCACGATCCCCGGCCGGTAGACCCGCCAGGGCCGTGCGCACTCCTCGCGGACCAGGCGCTCGCTCTCGTGCTTGGTGCGGAAGTAGGGGTTGGTGTCGAGCCGCTGCGCCTCGTCGAACATGTCCTCGCGCCACTCGCCGCGGTAGAGGCCGGCGGCGGCGATCGAGCTGACCTGGTGGAAACAGCCGGCCTCGATCGCGCCGGCGAGCTCGACCGCGTGGCGGGTACCGTCGACGTTGGCGATCTCCTGGGCAGCGGCATCGGCGGTGATGTCGTAGATCGCCGCCAGGTGGAAGAAGTGGTCGACCTCGCCGCGCATCGCCACCATGTCCTCCTCGGAGACCCCGAGCCCGGGCTGGGAGAGGTCGCCGGCGACCGGGACGATGCGGGCGCCGTCCGCGCCCCAGCCGGTCCGCAGCTCCTCCAGGCGGCCGCGCGACCCGGCCCGTACCAGGGCGTAGATCGTGCCCTCACGCTGCAATAGCCGCTCAACCAGATTGCGGCCGATGAACCCGGTTGCCCCGGTGACGAAGTAATTCATCGCCCCAGCCTACCTTCAAGGACAAGCTCGCTTGCCCGGTTTCATAGACTCAGAAGCAGAAATGGCAGAGACGGCCACCGTGCAGATCGCGATGCCCGAGATGGGCGAGTCGGTGACCGAGGGAATCGTCCTCGAGTGGCACGTCGCCGAGGGCGATTTCGTCAAGGAGGGCGACACCGTCGTCGAGGTCTCGACTGACAAGGTCGACGCCGAGGTTCCGGCGCCGATGGACGGCGTGATCGTGAAACTTCTGGTCGCGGTGGACGACGAAGTTCCCGTCGGGGCGCCAATGGCTGAGATGGAGCCCGGCGAGGGTTCGGGGGAGCCCCGGGCCGCGGGTCCTGTCACGGGGGACGACACCTCGTCCTCGCAGGCTGCGGGCGAGGCGCCATCCCCCGCGCCACCCGCGGCAGGGACGTCCGAAAGCTCCCAGGGTTCGAGCGCGGGCAATGGCAGCGCCGACGTGCGCGCGACGCCCGTAGCCAGGAGAGTCGCGGAAGCTAACGGCGTCGATCTTGCTTCGGTGAGCGGGTCAGGGCCTGGAGCGAAGGTCACTAAAGAAGATGTGTTGGCGGCCAGCAACGGTGGAAGTGCTGCTGCGCCAGCGGCTGCGGGTGAGGCCAAGCCGCTGCGGGGGCCCGCGGCGATGCTGGCGAAGGCGATGGATGAGAGTCGCGCCGTCCCCACCGCGACCTCGTTCCGGACGATCGCGGTCGACACGCTGGACGCGAAACGGAAGGCGATCAACCTGGTGCTGAAGGAGCGCGGGCTGAAGGTCTCGTTCACGCATCTGGTCGCCTGGGCGATCGTCGCGGCGACCAAAGACTTCCCGGTGATGGTGCGGACCTTCGAGCAGCGCGACGGCAAGCCGTTCGCGATCGAAGGCAGCCCGGTCAACCTCGGGATCGCGGTCGACGTCGAGAAGAAGGACGGCTCGCACGGGCTGATGGTGCCGGCGATCAAGGGCTCCGACGGGCTCGACTTCGCCGGCTTCCACTCCTACTTCGAAGAGCTGATCGCGAAGACGCGCGAGAACAAGCTCACCGCCGACGACTTCCAGGGCACCAACATCTCGCTGACCAACCCGGGCGGGGTCGGCACCGTCGCCTCGGTGCCGCGCCTGCTCAGCGGCCAGAGCGCGATCATCGCCACCGGCTCGATCGCCTACCCGCCGGAGTGGCTGCACGCCTCGCCGGAAAGGCTGAAGCAGCTCGGGGTCTCGAAGGTGATGACGATGACCTCGACCTACGACCACCGGGTGATCCAGGGAGCAGAGTCCGGCGCCTTCCTGAAACGGGTTGAGCAGCTGCTGCAGGGCGAGGACGAGTTCTACGAGAAGGTCGCCGCCGACCTCGACATCGACGCCACGGGCGTCACCACCGCCCACCCCGCCGCCGAGTCGGCGCCGCCCCTCGCCGCCGCGACCGGGGCCGTCGCCGCCCCCGCCGCCGAACCGAGCACGGCGCCTGGCGAAGTCGACGAGGAGCTGCTGCAGGCGGTGCAGGCCGCGACCTCGGTGCTGAAGGCCTACCGCACCCACGGCCATCTCGCCGCCCAGCTCGACCCGCTCGGCTCCAAGCCAAAGGGCGACCCGGCGCTGGAGCCGGAGAACGTCAACCTGACCCCGGAGCTGATGCAGCGGATCCCGGCCTCGATCCTGCGCATCGGCGTTCCCGGCGAAAACCTGCTGGAAGCGCTGCCGCGGATGCGCCAAACCTACTGCGGCACGATCGCCTACCAGTTCGAGCACCTCTCCTCGCACCAGCAGCGGATCTGGCTGCGCGAGATGATCGAGACCGGCGCCCACCGCCAGCCCCTCACCGACGACGAGAAACAGCGCCTGCTCGGCCGCCTGATCGACGTCTTCCAGTTTGAGCGCTTCCTCGAGAAGGCCTACCTGGGCCAGAAGATGTTCTCGATCGAGGGTCTCGACGTGGTCGTGCCGATGCTCGACGAGCTGGTCACACTCGCGCACCGCGCCGGCGCCGAGGAGGTCGTCTTCGGCATGGCCCACCGCGGCCGTCTCAGCGTCCTCGCCCACAACCTCGGCCGCCCGGTCGAGTCGATCCTGGCCGAGTTCGAGGGCTCCAAGCGCCTCGGCGCGGTCAAAGCGGTGGCCGGGATCCCGCACGGCGGCACCGGCGACGTCAAGTACCACTACGGCCACAGGGGCGTCTACGAGACCTCGGCCGGCGAGAAGATCTCGGTCCGGCTCTACCCCAACCCGAGCCACCTCGAGTTCGTCAACCCGGTGGTGACCGGCGGTGCCCGCTACCTGCAGTCCGACTTCGAGGGTCCGGAGCTGACCCACGACCCGAAACGGGCGGTGCCAGTGCTGCTGCACGGCGACGCCGCCTTCCCCGCCCAGGGCGTGGTCGCCGAGACGCTCAACCTGCAGGCGCTGAAGGGGTACAGCACCGGCGGCACGATCCACCTGATCCAGAACAACCAGGTCGGCTTCACCACCGACCCCGAGGAGGCGCGCTCAACCCCCTACGCCGCCGACATGGCGAAGGGCTTCAACGTCCCGATCGTCCACGTCAACGCCGACGACGTCGAGGCCTGCGCGGCAGCGGTGCGGCTGGCAATGGCCTACCGCGAGCGCTGGAACCGCGACATCGTGATCGACGTGATCGGCTACCGCCGCTTCGGCCACAACGAGACCGACGAGCCGGCCTACACGCAGCCGACGATGGCGGCCAAGATCAAGTCGCACCCGCCGGTCTCCGAGATCTACGCCGAGCAACTGATCGGCGAGGGCACGGTCTCGGCCGAGGAGGTCGGCCGGATCTCCGAGCAGCGGCACGAGGAGATGGCCGCCGCGCTGAAAGACCTGCGCGAGAAGATGGAGTCGGGCGTGTACGAGGACCCGACCGTGACCGGGGTCACCACCAGCACCGGCGAACTGCTCGACCGCACCGCCAGCCCGCCGGTCCACACCGCGGTCGAGGCGGACAAGCTGCGCGCCCTCAACGAGGAACTGCTGCGCACCCCAGACGGCTTCAACGTCCACCGCAAGCTGCGCCGCCCGCTCTCGAAGCGAACCGATGCCCTGGAGGGAGGCGGGATCGACTTCGGCCAGGCCGAGGCGCTCGCTTTCGGCTCGCTGCTGACCGAGGGCGTTCACGTCCGCCTCACCGGCCAGGACACCGAGCGCGGCACCTTCTCCCACCGCCACCTCGTCCTCCACGACGAGAACACCGGCCTCAAGTACTGCCCGATGCAGAACCTGGAGGACGCCTCGGCCCCGTTCGAGCTCTACAACAGCCCGCTCTCGGAGACCGCCTGCCTCGGCTTCGAGTACGGCTACTCGGCCGCCACCCCGAACTCGCTGATCCTCTGGGAGGCGCAGTTCGGCGACTTCGCCAACTCCGGCCAGGTGATCATCGACAGCTTCATCGTCTCCGGCGAGTCGAAGTGGGGCCAGACCAGCCGCCTCAGCCTGCTGCTCCCGCACGGTTACGAGGGCTCGGGTCCGGAGCACTCCAGCGCCCGCATTGAGCGCTTCATGGCGCTCGGCGCCGAGGGCAATATCCGCATCGCCAACCCGACCACCGCCGCCCAGTACTTCCACCTGCTGCGCCGCCAGGCGCTGATCCGCAAGCCGCGGCCGCTGGTCGTCTTCACCCCCAAGGGCCTGCTGCGGCTCGACCGCGCCACCTCCAACCTCGAGGACCTGACCAACGGCGAACTGCAGTTCATCCTCGACGACCCGAAGGCGCGGGAGCGTCACGAGAAGATCGAGCGCCTCGTCCTCTGCACCGGCAAGGTCTACTACGACATCGACGCCAACGAGAAACGCGGCGAGGCCGAGAACGTCGCGATCGCCCGGGTTGAGATGCTCTACCCGTTCGCGAAAGAACAGCTGGAAGCGCTGATCGCCTCCTACCCGAACCTGAAGGAGATCGCCTGGGTCCAGGAGGAGCCGCGCAACATGGGCGCCTGGAAGGTGATGTCGCGGCGGATGCCGGGGCTGCTGCCGGAGGGCGTCGAGCTCAACTACATCGGCCGCCAGGGCCGCGCCTCGACCGGCGAGGGCTACTCCGGCGCGCACGCGCTCGAGCAGGAACGCATCGTCCTCACCGCCCTTACATTCGGCGCCTAGCACCGATGCCGGGGCGGCCGTTCGAGAAGCCCGTGCCGGGGCCCCTGTTCACCTGGGTGAAGCGTCTCTCCTGGGTCGAGCTGGTGGTCTTCGCCGGACTGATGGTGTTCTGGCTGGCGCCCGGCTTCGAAACCGAGACGATGGTGTTCGGGTGGGCTCACGGGCTCGGCTTCATCGCCCTCTGCATCGTGATCTGGATCGCCTGCGTACGGCGCGAGTCCCCCTACACCCTGCTCGCCGCGACCCTTACCCCGGTCGGCCCGGTCGGCAGCGTGATCGGGATCGAGCTGATCGAGCGTAAGGGCTGGGGAGTCGCGCCCGGACCGTATGGAGACTCCGAACGTGCCTAAAGCGCGGACGATCGTCCACTAAACCAGTCGATTGAGCTTGACCGCAGGGTCAACAGGCGGTATAGCTAGGTAGTGACTGTTCCTTCTGGGCAGTCCCGTCCAGGGGAACGGCCGCGTCGGCATCCCTCCCTGGCTACCGACGCGCAGGTGCAGTGAGGGTCGCGCGGACCCCCCTGCCTCCCGCGGCCCCGCTGCACCCTTTATTGGGTGCAAGCGGGCTGGAATAGTTACCTCAAGTTCCTCAGAACGGTCTGGAGAATGCCGCCGTTGTTGAAGTAGGTCACCTCGTTCGGGGTGTCGAGCCGCACCGTGGCCTCGAACTCGACCGGCGCGGCGCCCTCGCGGCCGGCGCTGACCTTCACCGTCTTCGCCCGGCCCTGCTCGAGATCGCCGAAGTCGAAGCTCTCGGCGCCGGTCAGCCCCAGCGAGGCGGCGTTCTCGCCGGCCGGGAACTGCAGCGGCAGCACTCCCATCCCGATCAGGTTGGAGCGGTGGATGCGCTCGAAGCTCTCGGCGATCACCGCCCGTACCCCGAGCAGTTTCGTCCCCTTCGCGGCCCAGTCACGCGAGGAGCCGGACCCGTACTCCTTGCCGGCCAGGACAACCAGCGGCACGCCCTCCTCGGCGTAGGCCATCGCCGCCTCGTAGATCGTCGTCTCCTCGCCGTCGGGGAAGTGGCGGGTGAAGCCGCCGGCCTTGTCGACCAGCTGGTTGCGCAGGCGGATGTTGGCGAAGGTGCCCCGGATCATCACCTCGTGGTTGCCGCGGCGGGCGCCGTAGGAGTTGAAGTCACCCGGTTCCACCCCCTGGTCGATCAGCCACCTGCCGGCGGGGCTGTCCTTCTTGATCGCGCCGGCGGGCGAGATGTGGTCGGTGGTGATCGAGTCGCCGAGCAGGGCGAGCACGCGGGCGCCGGCGATCGGCTCGACCCCGGGCGGGTCGGACGGCATCTGCTGGAAGAAGCTCGGCTGCCGCACGTAGGTCGAGTCGGGCCAGGTATAACGGTCGCCGGAGGGGACCTCGACCGCGCTCCACTGCTCGTCGCCGGAAAAGACCTCGGCGTAGTTGCGGGCGAACATCTCGGCCGCGACCGAGTCGCCGACCACCCGCTTGATCTCCTCGGCACTGGGCCAGACGTCGCGCAGGTAGACCGGCTCGCCGTCGGAGCCCGTGCCCAGCGGCTCCTCGGCCAGGTCGATGTCCATGCGGCCGGCGAGCGCATAGGCGACCACCAGCGGCGGCGAGGCGAGGTAGTTCGCCTTCACGTCCTGGTTGATCCGGCCCTCGAAGTTGCGGTTGCCGGAGAGGACCGCGCAGACCGCCAGGTCCTTCTCCGCCACCGCCGCCGAGATCTCCGGCTCCAGGGGCCCCGCGTTGCCGATGCAGGTGGTGCAGCCGTAGCCGACCAGGTTGAACTGGAGGGCGTCGAGGTACTCGGTCAGGCCGGCCCGCTCGAGGTAGTCGGTGACCACGGTCGAGCCCGGCGCCAGCGAGGTCTTGACCCAGGGCCTGCGGGCGAGGCCGCGCTCGACCGCGTTGCGGGCGAGCAGGCCGGCGCCGATCATCACGCTCGGGTTGGAGGTGTTGGTGCAGCTGGTGATCGCGGCGATCACGACCCGGCCGTGGTCGAGCTCGAACTCGCTCCCGTCGGCCAGCTTCACCGCGATCTCGTCGCCGCTGCCCTGCGCCACCGTCGCGGCCGGCCCGCCGGTCACCGCCGGGCGCGGCTTGCCGTTCTCGCCGTCGTGGTCCTCTGCCGGGGGGTCGGAGGCGGGAAAGGACTCGGCGATCGCCTCGTCGCGCGAGTCGCCGTTGCCGGGCAGCCTGCCCATGCGCTCGGCCGCCTCTGGGGCGAACTCCTCCATCGCCTCGAGGAAGGACTGCTTGGACTGGCTCAGCGGCACCCGGTCCTGGGGACGTTTCGGGCCGGCGATGCTGGGCACGACCTCGCCCAGATCCAGCTCCAGCAGCTCGGAGAAGACCGGGTCCGGGGTCGACTCGTCGTGGAACATGCCCTGCTCGCGGGCGTAGGCGTCGACCAGCTCGATCGTCGCGGTCGGGCGCCCGGTCAGGTCGAGGTAGCGCAGGGTCTCGGCGTCGACCGGGAAGATCGCGCAGGTCGAGCCGAACTCCGGCGACATGTTGCCCAGCGTCGCCCGGTCGGCCAGCCCCAGCGTCGCCAGGCCGGGGCCGAAGAACTCGACGAATTTGGAGACGACGCCGCGCTCGCGCAGCATCTCGGTCGCGGTCAGCACGAGGTCGGTCGCGGTCGCCCCCTCGGGCAGCTCGCCACCGAGCTTGAACCCGACCACCTGCGGCAGCAGCATCGAGATCGGCTGGCCCAGCATCGCCGCCTCGGCCTCGATCCCGCCCACGCCCCAGCCGAGCACGCCGAGCCCGTTGACCATCGTCGTGTGCGAGTCGGTCCCGACCAGGGTGTCGGGGTAGGCCTGGAAGACGCCGCCGTTCTCGCGGTTGTAGACGACCTGGGCCAGGTGCTCGAGGTTGACCTGGTGGCAGATCCCGGTCGCCGGCGGCACCACCCGGAAGTTGTCGAAGGACTGCTGGCCCCACTTGAGGAACGAGTAGCGCTCGAGGTTGCGCTCGAAGTCGCGCTCGGCGTTGAGCGCGAAGGCGCGCTCGTTGCCGAAGGCGTCGACCTGGACCGAGTGGTCGATGACCAGGTCGACGTCGACCAGCGGGTTGATCGCCGCCGGGTCGCCGCCGATCTCCTCCATCGCGTCGCGCATCGCCGCCAGGTCGACCACGGCGGGGACGCCGGTGAAGTCCTGCATCAGCACCCGGGCCGGCTGGAAGGGGATCTCGACGCTGGGCTCGGCCCCCGCGTCCCAGCCGGCGATCGCCTCGACGTCGGCGGCACTTACCGAGACCCCGTCCTCGAGCCGCAGCACGTTCTCGAGCAGGACCTTGATCGAGTAAGGAAGGCGGGCGACGTCGAAGCGCTCCTGCAGGGCGTCGAGTCGGAAGACCTCGTAGTCGCGCCCGCTCACCGCGAGGGTCGAACGGGCGCCAAAGGAATCGCTGCTCATCTGGTGTCTCCTGGAGTCGTCGTAGCTACCTCTTGTCCTTCTGGCCGGCGGCGACTTCAGCCGCCGCTTTCTGGCCGGCGCCGCCGCTGGCGATCTTGACCGCGATCCCCGGGCTGGCCAGCGCGAAGTGGGCGAGCAGGCGCTGCTGAACCGGCGCCACGGTCACCTCGACCTTGTTCTGCTCGATCGCCTTCAGCACCGCGGCGGCGACCTGCTGGGGCGAGCCGGTGCCGAGGCCGGTGATCGGCGGCGCCCCCGAGTCGGCGTACATGCCGGCTTCGCGGATCGTCCCCGGGGAGACGATCGAGACGCCGACGCCGAGCGGGTTGAGGTCAGCGCGCAGGCCGAGGGCGAAGCCGCGCAGGCCGAACTTGGTCGCGTTGTAGACGGAGGAGAGCGGGGTCGCCGACTTACCCGAGAGCGAAGAGATGAAGACCATGTGGCCGGAGCCGCGCTCGAGCATGCCGCCCTCGACCGCGCGGGCCAGCAGCATCGGCGCCTCGAGGTTGACCCGCAGCGCCCCGGTCAGCTCCTCGGCGGAGAACTCGGGGAGGCGGCCGGTAGCCGGGAGGCCAGCGTTGGCGACGAGCACGTCGACCGCGCCCGCCTGCTCGGCCAGCTGCTCAGCCGCGCCGGGCTGGGAGAGGTCGGAGGGGAGGACGAGATGACCGGAGCCGGGCAGCTCGGCGGCCATGGCTTCCAGGGCCTCGCCGTTGCGGCCGCTGAGCAGCAGCTTCGCGCCGCGCTCCGCCAGCGTCGCCGCGATCGCCCGTCCAAGGCCTCCCGTGGCCCCGGTGAGCAGTGCTTTGCGGCCGGCAAGTTCCATCCCAGAGCCCAAGCTACCAGCCGCCCAGCCGACAGGAATCTGGGATGAAAGTGCGAAAGGCCACTAAATGTTTGCGTTTTATGAGCAAACGGCCGGGCGATGGTCTAGACTGCCGCCGGTCCGTAGAACCGAAACGCCGAATCCCAGGCGCCCAGAGGCGTCACGGGAACGGGGGAACCACGTTTTCGGGGCTAACTCGCCTGGTTCAGGCGGGAGCGCAGGCTCCTTTTAGCGCTAGCCCGACAGCTAACCCCGTAGGCCGACAAAGGAGAATCGGTTTGCTGTCTGACAACTTGAAGTTCAAAGCGGGGTTGGCGCTATCGGCGGCCTTCGTCGTCTTCGCCCTCCTCGCCCCCGGCGGCGCCTCCGCGGCCTGCGTCACCGGAGGAGTTACCTCCGCCGTGGTGGATTCCTGCACCCCCACCGCCAAGGCCAAGCTTCTTCCCACCGGGGAACTGATTCCCCCGAAAAGCGCTCCGCCCCGCGTCGTCGCGGTGATCGAAGCCGCGAACAAGATCCGCACCAAGCCCTACGTCTTCGGCGGCGGCCATGCCCGCTGGTGGGACAAAGGCTACGACTGCTCCGGCGCCGTCAGCTTCGCTCTGCGCGGCGGCGAATTCATCGACAGCCCGCTGCCCTCCGGCCCGATGGCCAAGTGGGGAGAAGCCGGCCTCGGTCGCTGGATCACCGTCTACACCAACCCGGGCCACGCCTACGCCGTGATCGCCGGCGTCCGCTGGGACACCTCCGGCAACGAAGGCGAATCCGGCCCGCGCTGGCATATGGATCTGCGCGACAACATCGGCTTCACCGCGCGTCACCCGACGGGCTACTAGGCGTTGTAAGGGGGAGGGGGCAGGTACCCCTCCTCACTCGCCTGACTGGCTGGGTCGTTTGCCGGCCGTCCGAGAAATGCGCGCTCGGCCAGCGGCGCAAAACGTTCGGAGGGGTACCTGCCCCCTCCCCTCGCAGCGGTGGAGTTGCCCGCCGGGCCAGGACGCGTTCAGCCGTAGCGGCGTGGGCCGCTGAGCCGCTTCGGGCAGTGCCCTCTGCAAGATCAGCGCGGCTGGCCGATGTGTGGAGCACGGCGCCGGCTCGGAGTGGAGGGG
>DASUNU010000073.1:0-13499 GCA_036276995.1 Solirubrobacterales bacterium | reverse complement strand
GGAGAAGAGGACCGCCCAGGAGTCGCCGAGCCAGTCGTGGAACTGGATCCGGCCCTCGGTCGTGTCCGCCTCGAAGTCGGGTGCTACGTCGCCTAGCTGCAGGGCCATGGAACCGCTCCTCTCGTCGTCCGCAGGCTCGTCGCCCGTTGATTTACCTTAATTCCCATCCGAGTTTAACTATTTGGAGTTTCCGGCTGGGGAAAGCAGCTCTAGAGCCGATTTTCCCGTTTCCCGCGCCCACAAACCGTGATCCTCCTCGTGCTCGGTGACGATCGCGGCCGGGATCCGCCAGGTCCGTTCGGCGGCCCGGACCAGCTCCGCCCCGTCCGCCAGCACCGCCGGGTCGACGCTGCCCACCGCCTCGTAGACGACTCCGCGCACCGGGGTATCGACCAGCTTCTCCAGCAGCCGCTCGAGCCGGTGCCGGTGCAGCTCCGCGACCGCCTCCGGCTCGCCCTGGGCGGAGCCGAGCAGGAGGTAGACGACGGCGACATCGGCGACCTGCTCCAGCACCGTCCCGACCCGGTCGAGGTCGGCCAGCGCCGGCTCGATCCCGGCTGCCGCGATCGCCTCCAGCCCCTCCTCCCGGCGGCTGGTCCCGCGCACCGCCCAGCCCTGCGCCAGCAGCTCCGCCCCCAGCAGCCTGCCGCGGCAGCCGCAGCCGACGATCAGCGCCCGCGCCACGGCTACATCGCTTCGAACGGGCCGCGGCCACGCAGCCGCAGGCGCTCGTCTTCGGCGACCTTTTCCGCCAGCTCGGCCTCGGTCATCTCCGGGACCCCGCGGCGCCGGCGCATTTCGTTCTGGGCCTCCATCATCTGGCGCACGTCGTCGATCTCGTTCTGGACTTCGACGTCGGGCGGGCGGGTCGGCTTCCAGTCGACCAGGTCGGCGGCGGTGCCGGGGTAGAAGTGGCCGACGACGAGCAGCACGCCGATCATGAACGCGACTATCGCCAGACTCCCCAGGACGAACCACATGCCTCCAGGATACGGTTCCCGGCGATGCCCGAGGCCTATGTACTGGAGGCGGTGCGGACGCCGATGGGCGCCTACCGCGGCGCCCTCTCCGGGGTGCGCCCCGACGACCTCGCGGCGCACACGATCCGGGCCGCGGTCGAGCGCAGCGGCGCCGACCCGGAGCGGATCACCGACGTCTACCTCGGCGCCGCCAACCAGTCCGGCGAGGACAACCGCGACGTGGCGCGGATGGCGGCGCTGCTGGCCGGCCTGCCGCACAGCGTCCCCGGCGCCACCGTCAACCGCCTCTGCGCCTCCGGGCTGGAGGCGGTCAACGCCGCCGCCCGCGCGGTCAAGCTCGGCGAGGGCGAGCTCTACCTGGCCGGCGGGGTCGAGTCGATGAGCCGGGCGCCGTGGGTGGTCGAGAAGCCCGAGCGCCCCCTCCCCCGCGGCCCGCAGACGATGCACGACACGACCCTCGGCTGGCGCATGGTCAACCCGCGCATGGCCGAGCTCGGGGTCTCGACCGAGTCGATGGGCGAGACCGGCGAGAACGTCGCCGCGCGCTACGGGGTGAGCCGCGAGGACCAGGACGCCTTCGCCCTGCGCAGCCACCAGCGTGCGGTCGCCGCCGCCGAGGCCGGCCTCCTCGCCGAGGAGATCGCCCCGGTCGAGGCGCCGCGCGGACGCGAGACGGTCCTGGTCGAGGCCGATGAGGGTCCGCGCCCCGACGCCTCGCTGGAGAAGCTCGCGACGCTGAAGCCGGTCTTCCGCGAGGGCGGCACGGTCACCGCCGGCAACTCCTCGACCCTCAACGACGGGGCCGCCTGCCTGCTGATCGGCTCCGAGGCCGCCGCCGCCGAGCTCGGGGTCGAGCCGCTGGCCCGCGTCGTCGCGTTCGGCGTGGCCGGGGTCGACCCCGCCTACATGGGAATCGGCCCGGCCCTCGCCGTCCCCCGCGCACTCGCCGCCGCTGGCCTCACGCTCGAGCAGATCGACCTGGTCGAGCTCAACGAGGCCTTCGCCTCCCAGGTCCTCGCCAGCGCCCGCGAGCTCGGGATCGAGGAGGAGCGGCTCAACGTCAACGGCGGCGCGATCGCCCTCGGCCATCCGCTCGGCTGCTCCGGCGCCCGCCTCAGCGGCACCCTGGTCCGCGAGCTGCGCCGCCGCGGCGGCAAATACGGCATCGCGACGATGTGCGTCGGCGTCGGCCAGGGCCTGGCCACCGTCTACGAAACCGCCTGAGCGCTCAGCCCGCCCACTAGGCTTAGTCCTGGGATGAAGCTACGGGGAGCTCAGCCGGGACGGCTTACGGGCGCGATCGCGCTCTGCGCGCTGCTTGCCGCGCTGCTCACCCCGGGCCTCGCCCAGGCCGACGAGCGCGCCAGTGCCTCGATCGTCGGCGGCAAGGTGGCCTCGATTACCGACTTCCCCTCGCTCGCCTTCATCGAAGCGGCCGACAAAGAGAACCGCTTCGCCTGCACCGGGACCGTGATCGCGCCGCGGGTGATCCTCACCGCCGCCCACTGCGTCGAGGACCTGCAGGGCAAGGGCGGCTTCACGCCGATCCGTAACTACGCGGTCGCGACCGGGGCGACCAACCCGTTCGAGGCGGAGAAAGAGAACGTCTCGCGGATCACCGCCACCCACGTCTTCCCCGGCTTCGACCCCGGCAACCTGCACGGCGACGCCGCCGTCCTCGTGCTCGAGAAAGCGACCACGGCGCCGCCGATCGCGATCGCGACCAGCGCCGACAGCGCCCTCTACGATGGCGGCGCCACCGTGCAGCTCGCCGGCTGGGGCCTGATGAAAGGCGACGCCGGCGCCGCCCCGAGCCACCTGCGCTCCGCCTCCACGGTGCTGCAGGCCCCCTCCTTCTGCCAGCGCAAGACGCAGGCCTTTTACCGGCCCTACTCGCAGGCGGCGCAGATGTGCACCCTCGACTCGACGACCAAGGCGACCGGCGGCTGCTACGGCGACAGCGGCGGCCCGGCGATCGCGGTGCGGCCCGACGGCACCCAGGTCGAGGTCGGCATCACCAGCACCGGTGGGCCGATGTGCAACCCGAAACTGCCCAACGTGCTGACCCGCACCGACGCGATCTCGACCTGGGCGCTGCAGTGGGTCGCGGCGGTGGAAAGCGGCGGCCCGCCGCCGGTCGTCGATCCCGCCGCCCCGCTGCCGCCGCTGAACACCGAAAGCGGTGGGGAATTCGCCACCTTCCGGCTTGCCGCAGCCTTCGGTGCCCGCTTCGTCGATAGCGAGACCGGCAACATCAAATGCAAGCGGCTGGCGCGCTCGCGGGTGGGCTGCGAAGTCTTCTGGATCTACGGCGCCAACATCTACGGCGCCGAAGTCAAGGTCTTCTATCTGCGTGCCCACGACGCGGTTGTCTGGGACAGCCACTTCCGCGCCCGCTGGGGCCGGCTCGCCTGCCTCGAAGACGAGGACCGGCGCCGCCCCTGCCCGCTGCAAAGCAAGCGCGGCTAGCTCTCTCAGGTAGCCTCGCGAGCCGTGAACGGGGGCCTCACAGAGCTTGCCAGCGTCGACGGGACGGTGACGCCGACGGCGGAGGCGATGGTGCCGATGAAGGACGACGGCCTCTACCGCGGCGACGGCGCCTTCGAGGTGATCCGCCTCTACGCGGGCAAGCCGTTCGCCCTGGTCGACCACCTCGACCGCCTGCAGCGCTCCGGGCGGGCGATCGAGCTCGAGTTCGATCGGCCGGCGCTGGAGCGCGAGATCGCGGCCCTGCTCGGGCAGGCCGGCCCGGTGGACGGGCAACTGCGGCTGATCGTCACCCGTGGCGGCCGCCGCATCGCCGTCACCGAGCCGATCCCAGCCCACGCCGAGACGCTCCGCCTCGCCACCGTCACCTACACGCCGACGGTGATCCTCAACGGGGTCAAGTCGCTCTCCTACGCAGCGAACATGCAGGCGAGCCGTATCGCCAAGGGCCGCGGCGCCGACGAGGCGGTGCTGGTGCGACCGGAGGGCACCGTGCTGGAGCCGCCGACCTCGGCGATCTTCTGGGTCGCGGCCAGCGGCGAGCTGCGCACCCCCGCGCTCAGCGACGGCGTGCTCGAGTCGATCACCCGCGACCGCCTGGTCAAGGCGCTCGACGTGACCGAGGGCACCTGGGACGTCGAGGACCTGCGCGGCGCCCGGGAGGCCTTCCTCGCCTCGACCACGCGCGAGGTCCAGGCCGTCGCCGCGATCGACGGCAACGAGCTTCCGGCCGCACCCGGCCCGCGCACCGTCGAGGCCCAGCAGGCCTTCGCCGAGACCCTCGGCCGCGAGCTGCGAGAACTGGCATGACCAACCATTGCGGCAGTCCTTTCAGTCGCTATCCGGACCAAAGGACTGCCGCAACCGAAGAGATTGGGGCGAGATGGACTTCCAGCTGAGCGACGAGCAGAAACTGATCTCCGAAACGGCGCGTGAATTCGCCGACAAGGAGATCATCCCGCGAGTCAAAGAGAACGACCGCGCCTGCCGCTTCGACCGCGAGCTGGCGAGCAAGCTGGGCGAGGTCGGCTACCTCGGCGCCCCGGTCAGCGAGGAGTACGGCGGCCGCGGCCTCGACTACATCGGCTACGGGCTAATCGTCGAACAGGTCGGCCGCGGCGACTCCTCCGCCCGCACCGTCGTCTCCGTGCAGACCTCGCTGGTCGCCGGCTCGATCGAGAAGTGGGGAACCGAGGAGCAGAAGCAGAAGTGGCTGCCGAAACTGTGCTCGGGCGAGTCGCTCGGCTGCTTCGGACTGACCGAGCCGGACACCGGCTCCGACGCCGCCAACCTGCGCACCCGCGCGACCAAGACCGACAGCGGCTGGTCGATCAGCGGCCAGAAGATGTGGATCTCGCTCGCCAACTTCTCCGAGGTGGCGCTGATCTTCGCCCAGACCGACCCGGAGAAGAAACACAAGGGCCTGGCCTGCTTCCTCGTCCCGACCGCCAGCGAGGGCTTCACCACGCAGGAGATCCACGGCAAGCTCGGGCTGCGCTCCTCCGACACCGGGGAGATCTCGCTCGACTCGGTCGAGGTCGGCGAGGACGCGATGCTGGGTGAGATCGGCGACGGCTTCAAGGTCGCGATGAGCGCCCTCGACAACGGCCGCTACAGCGTCGCCGCCGGCTGCGTCGGGATCTGCGAAGGCTGCGTCGAAGCCTCGGTCCAGTACTCGCAGGAGCGCAAGCAGTTCGGCGTCCCGCTGGCCCGCTTCCAGCTGGTCCAGGAGATGATCGCCGACATGATCCTCAAGCGCGACGCCAGCCGGATGCTGGTCTACCGCGCCGGGGCGCTGAAGGACGAAGGCAAGCCGAACACCCTGGAGACCTCGGTGGCGAAGCTGTACGCGACCGAGTCGGCGGTCGAGTGCGCCAACCTGGCGATCCAGGTCCACGGCGGCGCCGGCTACGTCGACGATTACCCGGTCGAGCGCTACCTGCGCGACGCCCGCGTCACCACCCTCTACGAGGGCACCTCGCAGATCCAGAAACTGATCATCGGCCGCGCCGCGACCGGGATCAACGCGATGCTCCCCTTCGAGGAGAGCTGAGGCCGGGATGGCGGCGCTGGTCGAGACCTCGGTCGACGACCACGGCGTCGGCCTGCTGCGGCTCAACCATCCCGAGACCCGCAACTCGCTCTCCGGCGAGATGCGGGAGGGGATCCTGGCGGCGCTTGCGGACTTCGACGCGAACCCGGCGGTGCGCTGCGTCGTCATCGCCGGCTCCGAGAAGGTCTTCGCCGCCGGGGCCGACATCCGGGCGCTGGCGGCGCGCGGCCTGACCGAGCCCGCCGACGCCAGCGGGGCCGAGTTCTGGCGCCGCATCGTCGCCACCGAGACGCCGCTGATCGCCGCGGTCAGCGGCTACGCCCTGGGCGGCGGCTGCGAGCTGGCGCTGGCCTGCGACATGATCGTCGCCGACGAGAACGCCCGCTTTGGCCAGCCCGAGATCACGCTCGGGATCATCCCCGGCGGCGGTGGCACCCAGCGCCTGGCGCGGGCAATCGGCAAGCAGCGGACGATGGAGTACGTGCTGACCGGCCGCATCTTCGAGGCCCAGACCGCCTACGAGTGGGGCCTGGTCAACAAGCTGGCGAAGAAAAGGCGCTGGCTGGAGGAGGCGGTCGAGCTGGCGCGCACGATCGCCGCGCGCGCCCCGCTCGCCACCCGCTTCGCCAAACAGGCGGTGCTGGCCGCCGAGCAGACCACTCTCGCCGACGGCCTCACCGGCGAGCGCGAGCTGTTCGAGCGGGCGATGGCGACCGAGGACCGGGTCGAGGGGATGAACGCCTTCCTCGAGAAGCGCGAGCCGGACTTCCGCGGGAAATGAGCGCCGGCCAGCCCGCTGCGCCCACGGTGCGCCGCGTCGGGGTCCTCGGCGCCGGCACGATGGGCGCCGGCATCGCCCAGCTGGCAGCGCTGGGCGGCTATGAGACGCGCCTCTTCGACACCTTCCCCGAAGCCGCCGAGAAGGGGGCGACGCGGCTCGGCGAGGCGCTCGCCAAGGGCGCGGCCCGGGGGCGCTGGAGCGAGACCGAGGCGCTGGCCGCCCAGGCGCGGGTGCGCCCGACCCAGGAGCTCGGCGACCTCGCCGGCTGCGAGCTGCTGATCGAGGCGGCGCCGGAGGAGCTGGAGCTGAAGCGCAGGCTGTTCGGCGATGTCGCCGCGGTCGTCGGGGCCGAGGCGGTGCTCGCCTCCAACACCTCCTCGCTGCGGATCGGCGAGATCGCCGCCGGCGTCTCCCACCCCGAGCGGGTCGTCGGCATGCACTTCTTCAACCCGCCGCCGCTGATGAAGCTGGTCGAGGTGGTCGCCGCGGAGCACTCCTCCGAGGCCGCGCTGACCGCGACCACCGCGGTCGCCGCGGCGATGGGCCGGACCCCGATCCGGGCCCTGGACAGCCCCGGCTTCGTCGCCAACCGGCTCGCCCGCCCCTTCTCGCTGGAGTCGCTGCGGATCCTCGGCGACGGGGTCGCCGACGCCGCCCGGATCGACCGCGTCGTCCGCCTCGGCGGCGGCTTCCGCATGGGCCCGTTCGAACTGCTCGACCTGATCGGACTCGACGTCAACCTGACCATCGCCCGCTCCTTCTTCGCCCAGGGCGGCGAACCGGAGCGCTGGCGCCCCAGCCCGATCCAGGAACGCCTGGTCGAGGAAGGCAGACTCGGCCGCAAGAGCGGCGCCGGCTACTACGAGTACGGCGAGGGGGCGCTGCGCGAGCCCGATCCCGAGCTCGAGCTCGACTCTCCCACGCTCGACCACGACGAGCTGGTGCAGATCGACCCAGTCGCGAACGAGATCCTCCCCCGCCTCTTCGCCCAGATCGCCAACGAGGCGGCCTTCGCCCGCGAAGAGGGCATTGCCTCGCCAGCCGATATGGAGACGGCGATGAGGCTCGGCTTCAACTGGCCGCTCGGCCCGCTGGCGATCACCGAGCTGATCGGGCCGGCGCCGGCGGTCGAGCTGCTCGACGGGCTGGAGGCCGAACACGGCGCGGCCTACGCCGCGGCGCCGCTGCTGCGCCACGAAGCGGAAGGCGCGCACCCGTGAGCGGCAACCGCAAACCGGCGACCG
The DNA here is from genome assembly GCA_036276995.1 of Solirubrobacterales bacterium. Lineage (GTDB taxonomy): Bacteria > Actinomycetota > Thermoleophilia > Solirubrobacterales > 70-9 > VAYN01. Next base: position 5,954 of record DASUNU010000073.1, on the reverse strand, counting down.
AGATCACCGCCCAGCGCAACCGCGAAGCCGCCGCGACCCTCCCCTTCGCCGACCAGGAGGACCTCGCCGAGGCGACCCGCGGCCTCATTGCCAGCTTCGACCCGGCCACGATCGCCGACGCCGGCGGGCGCACGGTCTGGGACATGGAGTCCTACGACTTCCTCGCGGGCGACTCACCCGACACCGTTCACCCCAGCCTCTGGCGTCAGAGCAAGCTGAACCGGGTCGCCGGCCTGTTCGAGATCGCGCCGGGCTTCTACCAGCTGCGCGGCTTCGACCTCTCGAACATGCACGTCGTCGAGGGCGAGCGGGGGATCATCGTGATCGACCCGCTGATCTCGGCCGAGACCGCGGCCGCCGCCCTCGCGCTCTACCGCGAGCAGCGCGGCGAGCGCCCGGTCACGGCGCTGATCTACACCCACAGCCACATCGACCACTTCGGCGGCGCCAAGGGCATCCTCACCCCCGAGGAGGTGGCGGAGCGCGACATCCCCGTGCTCGCCCCGGCCGAGTTCCTCCACCACGCGATCAGCGAGAACGTCTACGCCGGCACCGCGATGGGCCGCCGCGCCGGCTACATGTACGGGGCCAAGCTCGGGCGCGGCCCCGACGGCCAGGTCGGCTCCGGCCTCGGCCAGACCACCTCGCTCGGGACCGTGACCCTGATCCCGCCCAACCGCGACGTCACCGCGACCGGCCAGGAAGAGACGCTCGACGGCGTCCGCATCGTCTTCCAGCTCACCCCCGGCACCGAGGCGCCGGCCGAGATGAACTTCCACTTCCCCGACCACCGGGTGCTCTGCATCGCCGAGAACGCGACCCGGACGATGCACAACATCCTCACCCCGCGCGGCGCCCTGGTCCGCGACCCGCGCGTCTGGGCGCACTACCTGAACGAGGCGATCGAGCTCTTCGGCGAGGACTCCGACGCGCTCTTCGCGGTCCACCACTGGCCGCTTTGGGGCCAGGAGCGAATCCTCGACTACCTGAAGAAGCAGCGCGACCTCTACGCCTACCTGCACGACCAGACCCTGCGCCTGCTGAACCAGGGCCTGACCGGGCCGGAGATTGCCGAGACCCTGGAGCTGCCGCCGGAGCTCGAGCGCGAGTGGCACTGCCGCGGCTACTACGGCTCGGTAAGCCACAACGTGAAGGGGATCTACCAGCGCTACATGGGCTGGTTCGACGGCAACCCGGCCCACCTCTGGGAGCACCCGCCGGTCGGGTCGGCGCGGCGCTACGTCGAGGCGATGGGCGGCGCCGAGGCGGTCCTCGAGCGCGCCCGCCGCTCCTTCGAGCAGGGCGACTACCGCTGGGTGGTCGAGATCGTCAACCACGTCGTCTTCGCCGAGCCCGAGAACGCTGCCGCCAGGGAGCTGCAGGCCGACGCGCTCGAGCAGCTCGGCTACGGCGCCGAGAACGCGGTCTGGCGCAACTTCTTCCTGATGGGAGCGCTGGAGCTGCGCGAGGGGGTCACCGGCACCCCGACCGACTCGGCGGCGCCGGACATCCTCGCCCAGCTCTCGGTCGAGCAGATCCTCGACGCGATGGCGATCCGGCTCGACGGCCCGCGTGCCTGGGGCACGAAGCTGACGATCAACTGGCGGGTCACCGACCCCGACGAGACCCACCTGATCGAAGTCGAGAACGGCGTCCTCAACCACCGCCCCGACCGCGCCCACCCCGAGGCCGACGCGACCCTGGTGATCGAACGCCGCGCCCTCAACGAAATGCTCGCCAAAACCGCCGACCTCGCCGAGCTGGCGACCAGCGGCCGGCTCCAAGTCGAGGGCAACGGGGAGAAGCTGGGTGAGCTGCTCGGCCTGCTCGACGAGCCCGACCCGGGCTTCGCGATCGTTACGCCCGACTGATCAACCGGGCCGGTCGCCGCGCAGACGGAACATCAGCTCGTCGGCGTAACACCAGCTCCAGTCCTCGCCCGGCTCGGCGGAGCGGATGATCGGGTGCCCGGTCTCGTTCCAGTGCGCGGTCGCGTGTTTGCCGGGCGAGTTGTCGCAGCAGCCGATGTGACCGCAGCTCTGGCACATCCGCAGATGCACCCACTGCATCCCCTGGGCCAAGCACTCCTCGCAGCCGTCGACCGGGTCCGGCAGATCGAGGACCTGCACCGTGTCGAGGTGAGCGCACTCAGCCATCAGAGGACAAAGAGTAGAACCCAGACGATCGCGGCCAAAACCGCGACCGCGATCAGCCGCATCCCCTGGTCGCGATCCTTCGGATACTCGACCGCGCCCAGCAACACCCCGACCGGCGGGAACAGCACCGCGAGGATGAAGGGGAAGTATTCGCCGAGGCGGTCGCCCATGACCCCAGCCTATTCGCCGCGGCGCTAGCTAGGAGCCGGTGGCGATCTCCGCCGGCTCGCCGCCGGGGAACCAGTGGGCCTCGACCGGGGGCGGGCTGTCGCGCAGGAAGCGCTCGGCGTCGAGCGCGCCCATGCAGCCGGTGCCGGCGGCGGTGACCGCCTGGCGGTAGGTGTGGTCGACGACGTCGCCGACCGCGAAGACGCCGGCCAGGTTGGTCCGGGTCGAGCCGGGCTCGGTGACGATGTAGCCGTCCTCGTCGACCTCGACCTGGTCCTTGACCACCTCCGAGCGGGGGACGTGGCCGATCGCGACGAAGGCACCGGTCGCCTCGATCTCCTCCTGCTCGCCGCTCTCGGCGTGGCGCAGGCGGATCTTCGCCAGTTTGCCGTCCTCGCCGGCGACGAACTCCTCCGGCACATACGGGGTCTTGAGGCTGATGTTCTCCTTCTCGGCGGTCCGCTCGAACATGATCTTCGAGGCGCGGAACTCGTCGCGGCGGTTGACGACGGTCAGGTGCTCGGCGAACTTGGAGATGAAGATCGAGTCCTCCATCGCCGAGTCGCCGCCGCCGACGACGATCACCTCGTGGCCTTTGAAGAAGGCGCCGTCGCAGACGCCGCAGGTGGAGACGCCGCGGCCGGCCAGCTCCATCTCGCCGGGGATGCCGAGCCGTTTCGGCTCCGCCCCCATCGCCAGGATCACGGTCCTGGCACGGTGCTCCTCGTCGCCGAGGAAGACCTTCTGCACGCCGCCGTCGGAGAGCTCGACGCGGTCGACGTCGTCGGTGACGAAGCGGGTCCCGAAGCGCTCGGCCTGGGCGCGGAACTGGCTCATCATCTCCGGACCCATGATCCCCTCGGGGTAGCCCGGGTAGTTCTCGACGTCGGTCGTGTTCTGCAACTGGCCTCCCCACTGGAAGCCCTCGAAGACCAGCGGCTCGAGGTTGGCGCGCGCCGTGTAGAGCGCTGCGGTGTACCCGGCGGGCCCGCCGCCGATGATGATTACGTCCTCGACCTTCTTCGAATCAGCCATTTTCTCCGCTCGCTGTCTAATACTTTACTTTTTATAGTAGCTCTCGCCCGGGTCGCTCGCAAGCTCGCCGGTCGGCGGCTCGAGATCCGACGCGGCGCTGCCGCCGCGTTCGATCGGCAGGCCCTCTTCTTCCCAGCGATGGACCGTTTTGCGCAGCTGGAAGAAGGCGATTATGCCGACTGGGATCGGGATCCAGAAGGCGACCAGGCGGAAGATCAGGATCGCCGGGAAGACCGTGCCCTCGGGGATGCCGAAGAGGACGAAGGCGCCGATCATGCCGGCGTCGACCGCGCCGACCCCGGCCGGGGCGAGCGGGAAGAGGTTGGCGACCATGCCGAGGAAGAACCCCTGGACGACGACCGCCAGCGGCACCTGTACCCCGAGCGCGTGGAAGGAGGCCCAGAGCACCCCGATGCTGGCCGCCCAGTAGCCGGCGGCGCCGACCAGGGCCAGCCAGCCGCGCGAGGGATGGGCGAAGAGCCCGAGCGCGAAGCGGAACCCCTCCCCCACCGTCGCCGGCACCTTGGCGGCGCTCTTGAGGAGGGCCTTGGTCCGTTCGCTGTGGGCGTAGGGGGCCAGCCGCCGTTCGAGGTCGGGCGGGATCAGGGCGATCAGGACGCCGATCAGGATCAGCAGCCCGGCGACCCCGGCGGGGACGATCGTCAGCTCGACCGAGCCCTTTCCGTTCAGCACCCCGGTCCGCAGCAGCACCCCGAAGAGGATCAGCGCCAGCGGGTAGAAGGCGTAGGTGAGGGTGAGGAAGGCGACCATGCGGCGGGCGACGTCGCGCCGCCCCATCCCCGCCTTGCGCAGCGCCCAGTAGGTGAGCGCGATGCCACCGGCACCGCCCGCCGAGAAGAGCCTCGTCGCCGCCACCCCGGCCATGTTGATCTCGTAGGTCTCGACCCAGCGCAGGCGCAGCGCGTCTCCTCCCACCACCGCCTTGAAGAGCGCGATGTAGGCGGCGATGGAGAGGATGCTGAAGCCGATCGCGACGGCGATCCAGAGCGGGTCCGCCTCGTCGAGCTTGCTCAGCGACTGGTCGAGGCCGACCAGCTTCGGGAAGAGGAAATAGATCCCGACCAGCAGCAGCAGGACGAGCAGACCCGTCTGCACCATCCGCCGCGTGGTGAAGACCGGCATCTCGACGGGCCCTTTGCCGTTAGCCGAGTGCTCTCCAGACACCCCAGGGACGCTACCCGCTCGCCAGGCGCTCCAAGCGCTGCAACCCCCCATTTATCCCAATTACCAGGGGCTCGGCCAGCGCCTCGCCGCGTCGGACCAGCCAGACCAGCGCCGCCCCGGCGAGCAGATCGGTGACGTAGTGCTCGCCGAGATAGACCAGGGCGAAGCCGAGCGTGCCGGCGTAGCTCCAGCCGAGCGCGCCCTTGACCTTGCCGGCCTCCGAGAGCGAGAGCGCCGCCTGCACCGAGGTGGCGAAGTGCAGCGAGGGCATCGCCGCCCAGGGGTTGCCGCCGAGCGCGTCATACATCTTCGGCCAGGCCTGGCCCCAGGTCTCCTCGCCGACCTCGACCATGATCCGGCGCACCTTCTCGTCCCCGGTGACGCCGTTCTCGGCAGCCCACCAGGGGGGCGCCGTCGGCACCGCGAAGTAGACGGCGCAGCCGAGGTCGAAGACCGCGGCCATCTGCCGCGCCGCGCGCGGGAAGCGGTCGTTGTCGCGGGCCAGGATCAAGGCCAGGGCCAGGTAGGGCTCGATGAACCAGAGCCAGTGGGTCCAGGTCAGGAAGCGATCGACGAAACCGCCGCGGGGCAGGCGCGAGAGAGCGCGCTGGAGCCGGGCGTTGGGCAACTGGCCGGCGCCGATCGCGCGGTCGACGACGACCGGGTAGCGGCTGCGCAGGCGCGCGCGCAGGCGCTCGGGGTCGTCGTAGGGGATCTCGTGGACCATGATGAAGGCCCACATCTGCATCGCGTAGAGGGCGACGTCGCGCTTCTTCGAGCGCGGGTAGAGGACGGCCAGGGCGAGCGGCCCGGCGGCGCAGGCGCCGATCGTCACCGGGGCCGGAATCCGCAGCCGCTTGCGCAGCAGCGGCACCGCGAAGGCGGCGCCGACCAGGCCCACCGCACCGGCCCGTACCACCTGGCGCAGCGCGGGTGATGGCCGGGAGCGCCTCCTCATCAGGCCGGCGAGTATAGGTCTGCCTTCCCGGTGCGGCAGTCCTTTCAGCCGCATGGCGACCGAAAGGACTGCCGCAACCCCCCGGCCCACGGTGCGCCGCACCACGTGATTAGAATGGCCGCGCTTTGACGCCCCACTCCCCTGGCACTGACCAGATAGACACGCTGCTCTGGATCGGCTTCGTCGCCGCGGTGATTCTCGTCGTCGCGATCAACGTCGCTCTGTTCTACGCCGTGCGCAAGTTCCGCGCCGAGCGTGGGGTGGCGCCGCGCGAGGTCACCGGCGCGCGCGGGACCCAGTTCCGGGTCGGGGCCGTGCTCACCGCCTTCGCCGCGCTGATCTTCGTCGTCAGCATCGTCTTCACCGGCAAGGCCCGCGAGACTCCCAGCACCGGCGACGCCGGCCTCGCCGCCGCCAAGAGCGAGCCGCTGACGATCAAGGCGACCGGCCAG
>DASUNU010000072.1:0-2228 GCA_036276995.1 Solirubrobacterales bacterium | reverse complement strand
GACCCGGTTGCGTTCGATCGTCATCCCGCTTGCCCCCGGCTGCACGGAGATGCTCGAGGTCGAGATGAAGCGGGCCAGGGTCAGGTTCGAGCCCGAGAGGCTGGCGCCGGCGATCGTGGTCTGGCCGGGGCTGGCGGCGCGCAGGGTGACCCCCGGGGCGGCCTTGCTGGCGCTGAGGGTGACCTTGCCGTAGCTGCCCGCGGCGAGGCAGACCACGCTGCCCGCGGCGGCCGAGGAGACGCCCGACTGGGCGGCCGAGACCGAGGAGACGGTGCTGTTGCACTCGCCGCTCGGGGGCGGCGGAGGCGGCGGCGCGGCCGCTTCCACGGTCCAGCTCCGCGCGGCCGGCGAGGAGTCGGTGTTGCCCGCCGCATCGGTGGCGCGGACCGAGAAGGTGTGCGAGCCGACGCCGAGCGACGCGTAGGACTTCGGCGATGCGCAGGATCCCCAGGATCCGCTGTCGAGCCTGCAGGCGAAGCTGGAGCCGGACTCGTTGGCGCTGAAGCCGAAGCTGGCGTCGGTTGCCGTGGTGCTGCCGCTCGGGCCGCTGGCGATCGAGGTCTCCGGCGCCGTGGTGTCGGCCGGAGGCGGCGGCGGGGCCGGCGCCTCGACCGTCCAGCTCCGCGAGGCGGGGCTGGCGTCAGTGTTGTCGGCGGCGTCGCTCGCCCGCACCGAGAACTGGTGGTTGCCGACCGCGAGGCCGGAGTAGGACTTCGGTGACGCGCAGGGGGACCAGGAGCTGCCGTCGAGCCTGCACTCAAAGCTGGCGCCGGACTCGCTTGCGCCGAAGCTGAAGCTGGCGCTGGTCGAGGTCGTGGTGCCCGAGGTGCCGCTCGAGATCGTCGTCTCCGGTGCGGTCGTGTCGGACGGGGGTGGAGGCGGGATCGCCTCCACGGTCCAGGTCCGGCTGGCCGGTGAAGCGTCGGTGTTCTTCGCGGCGTCGGTCGCCCGCACCGCGAAGGTGTGCGAGCCCACGCTTAGCCCCGAGTAGGACTTTGGTGAGGTGCAGGCTGCCCAACTACCGGCGTCGAGCTTGCACTCGAAGGTTGAACCGCTCTCGCTTGCGCCGAAGCTGAAGCTGGCGCCGGTCGCCGTGGTGCTGCCCGAGGGGCCGGCGGCGATCGCCGTCTCCGGCGCCGTGGTGTCGGCCGGGGGGGTCGGGGCCGGTTCCGGCGTTGGGGCGGGCGAGGGCAGGGGGAGAGGGAGGGGGAGGGGGAGCGGAATCAGGTTGCCGCGACCCCTCTTGCTGCTGCGGTTTCGGGTTACCCGGCTCGCCTTCGAGACCGAGCCCTTGCGAGCCTTGGAACCGGTGCCGGCGTGCGCCGGCTTGTTCACCTTGGCGAGGAATCCGTAGAGCGGCCCGCGGGCGGTGGCAAAGCTCGCGGTGGTTGCGACCAGGGCGGTGACGAGCACGGCAACGAGCGTGAACAGCGCTCGCTTGGAGCGCAAACCACGGCGAAATGCGGGCATTTTCTGGGCCTCCCTTGACGGCATTGCCAGAGGGTCGGCAGCGAGTCGCCCGCAAAGGATCGAAATCCCTTATCGCCAACGGATGTCGATTTACACCGACAACGGATGTATGAACACGCCTACGAAGCGGGGTTTATGGAAAGCCCTAAGGCCCGTACACCTGATCCGCCGGCGCCCAGTTGACCCCGCGATCGCTACCCGCGATCCGGTAATCGTCAGCGGCGGCGTTGGTGAAGGAGAGGCTGCAGGCGGTGGTTTCACCCGAACGGGTCGCTTCCCAGGAACCGCCGGAGCCGGTTTCGCGTTTGCAGATCGTGTTGTTGAGCAGATCCGCGGCGCCCATGTTGGTGTCGGTCCAGAGCCGGTAGATCACGTTGTTGGCGATCACCGAGTCCGAGCCGGTGCCCTCGCGGAAGGCCGCGATCGAGTCCGCGCCGTCGCCCCAGATCGTGTTGCGCCGCATCGAGAAGCCGGTATAGGGACCGAAGACCTGGAAGTACATCGGCTGCCCGCAGCTGGTCAGCGGCGCCCCGCACGGTTCCTTGTTGCGCACGAAGAGGTTGTTCTCCACGGTGATCCCGTTGATCGGGCCCGAGACCCCGCCGAGGCTGGCCTGGTCCTTGACGAAGAACCCCTGGCAGCGGTTGTCGTGCAGGTAGTTCTTGCGGAAGACGATGTGATCGCCGACCCAGACCGTCTGCAGGCAGTCGGAGTGGTTGCCGTTCTCTCTCACGTTGGTGATCTCGTTGCCTTCGATC
>DASUNU010000071.1:0-2270 GCA_036276995.1 Solirubrobacterales bacterium | reverse complement strand
GACCCGGTTGCGTTCGATCGTCATCCCGCTTGCCCCCGGCTGCACGGAGATGCTCGAGGTCGAGATGAAGCGGGCCAGGGTCAGGTTCGAGCCCGAGAGGCTGGCGCCGGCGATCGTGGTCTGGCCGGGGCTGGCGGCGCGGATCGTCACCCCGGGCGCCGCCTTGTCCGCGTCCAGCGCGAGGCGGCCGTGGCCGCTGCCGGAGAGGCAGACGACGGCGCCGTTGCTCGCCGAGGAAACGGCGGACTGCACGGCGGAGACGCTGGCGACCGTGGTGGTGCAGCCAGCCGGCTGGGTCGGCGGGACCGGCGGGGTTTCCGCTTCGACCGTCCAGCCGGCGCTGGCCGGGGTGCGGTCGACGTTGTCGGCTTTGTCGGTGGCGCGGACGAGGAATTCGTGTTCGCCGTCGGGGATCGATTCGTAGGCCTGGGGCGGCGAGCATGCCTGCCACGGGCCGTCGTCGAGTTTGCATTCAAAGGTCGAGCCGCTCTCGTTCGAGCCGAAGTTGAAGTTGGCCGAGTGCGAGGTGGTGGAGGCCGGCGGTTTGGCGATGATCGAGGTGTTGGGGGGGGTCGTGTCGGGCGGCGGCGCCGAGCCTTCGATCGTCCAGTCGAAGGTCGCCGGCGAGGTGTCGACGTTGCCCGCCGGATCGGCGGCGCGGACCGAGAAACGGTGCGAGCCGGCAGCAAGCCCCGCGTAGGCTTTCGGCGAGTTGCAGTCGCGCCAGCTGCCGCTATCGAGTTTGCAGGCGAAGCTGGAGCCGGACTCGCTGGAGCCGAAGCTGAAGCTGGCGCCGTTGGAGGTGGTGTTGCTCGGCGGTCCGCTGACGATCGTCGTCTGCGGCGCATCGGTGTCCTCGGGTGGCGCCGGCGCCTCGACCGTCCAGCTGATGCTGGCCGGACTGGTGTCCTGGTTGCCCGCCGCGTCGCTGGCGCGGGCCGAGAAAGCGTGGGCGCCGACCGCGAGGCCGGTGTAGGCCTTGGGCGAGGCGCAGGCTTCCCAGTCGCCGCCGTCGAGCTGGCACTCGAAGCTCGAGCCGGACTCGTCGGAGGCGAGGATGAAGCTGGCCGCGGTGGCGGTGGTGCTGGCTTCCGGCCCGCCGGTGATCGCGGTCTCCGGCGCCGTGGTGTCGGTGCCGGGAGTGGCTGGCGGGGTGCCCGGAACACCAGGGGTGCCGGGGGTCGTCGGAGTACCGGGGGTGGTGGGGGTGCCGGGACCGGGAGCGCTCGGTGGCTGCCACCAGTGGCGGCGATGGCCACGGACGCCCCGCCGCTTGGCGAGGCTGGCGGGGGCGCGGCGTCGCGCTTCGATTACCGAGTCGAGGCTGGCGGGAGCGCGACCCGATGCTTTGGCAAGGGGATCGATGTCCTTGGCGGAAGAGCCGCCTTCGAGGGCCGCGGTCAGCCCGATTGGGTTTCCGCTCGCCGCTGACACCGCCGCACCGAGTGCCAGCAGCGCGAGCAGCGCCGCAAAAAGCGTGCAGACGAGCCTGGATCTATTTCCTCTGCCCCTGGTCGACATCGTGACCCTCCTCAGTGGTCATTTGTCTATTTGTCGGCCGGCGGTGCGTTTCCGCGTGCAATTTATCTGTCAAGGCCGATCGACGGATGTTCGATACCCGCGATCTAAGTTTTTGAACCTTTGACGCTTATTTGAGCTATGGCCCGAAATGGAGCTCCGCTGGCGCCCAATCGACGCCGCGTGAGGATCCGGGCAGCCGGTAGTCGTCGCTGGCGGGATCACGAAAGGCCAGCGCACAGTCGACGATCTCGCTGCTGTCCAGCGATGGCCAGGCGCCGGCTTCGCTCGTGTCGAGCTGGCAGCGGGTGTTGTCGGTATAGGAGATCGCGGAGAGGTCGGTTGAGGTCCAGAAGCGGTATGCGACGTTGGCTTCGATCCGCGTGTCCGCCCCCGTCCCCTCCTGGAAGGAGGCGACCGGCTCGCCGCCCCAGATCGTGTTGCGGCGCAGCGTCAGCTCGCTGTAGGGGCCGTAGAGGTGCAGGTAGGAGGGCTGCCCGCACTCGGGCGCCGACGGCGCGCAGGGTTCTTCGTTGCGGAGGAAGAGGTTGTTCTCGACCGTGATCCCGACCACCGGCCCGGTCACCCCACCACCGCCGCCGGAGTCTTGATCCTTGACGAAGAACCCCTGGCAGCGGTTGTCGTGCAGGTAGTTCTTGCGGAAGACGATGTGATCGCCGACCCAGACCGTCTGCAGGCAGTCGGAGTGGTTGCCGTTCTCTCTCACGTTGGTGATCTCGTTGCCTTCGATC
>DASUNU010000070.1:0-5970 GCA_036276995.1 Solirubrobacterales bacterium | reverse complement strand
GATTCGAGTCCCGACCGGTACACCTCTGCCATGTAAGCGCCGTAGGTGATCGTGATCGCGAAGACGCCGAACCAGAAGTTGTCCGGTTTGCCCAGCCACTGCGGCAGGCGCAGCCATTCCGGCAGGAACTGGAGCGAGGGGATGCTGCCGGAGATCAGCAGGATCATGATCAGCAGCGGGATGCCGCGAAAGATGTCTATGTAGGCGACCGAGAGAAACCGGACCGGGGCGAGGCCCCGGCCCGGCAACTGGCGCAGTTGGGCCAGGATCAGGCCCCAGATCAGCGAGAGCACCCCGGCGACGATCGAGAGTTGAACCGTCAGCCAGAACCCTTCCAGCACTTCGTCGAAGTGGTCGACCATGAAGCCGACGTCGAAGTACTGATTGAAGAATTCCCCCATCGCGCGCGGCGGGGTCCCGCTCTCCTAACTCGCTTCGTGCGTGGCTTTGAGCAACTCCTCGGTCGGGGCGCGTTTGAACCACTTTTCATAGATCGTGGTGAAGGTCCCGTCGTCCTTCAGCTCTTCCAGCGCTTCGTTCATTTCTTCGAGCAGCTCTTTGTCGTTCTCGGAGACGACGAAGCCATAGTCTTCTTCGGTCGGGATCGCCGCCGAGATCTCGATTCCGCCGCTGGCCTCGACCGCGTTTTCGGCCACCGGGATGTCGATCACGACGGCGTCGAGAACCCCGGATTTGAGCGCGTTGACCGCGTCGGGGCCCTGGGGGAAGGAGCGGAGTTCGCCCTCGTCGACTTTTTCTTCGACGAATTCTTCGCCGGTGGTGCCCTGCTGGACGCCGACCGTCGTGCCGTTCAGTTTCTCGACCGAGTCGATCTCGCTGCCTTCTTTGACCAGGATCGCCTGTTCGGAGAAGTAGTACGGGTTGGTGAAGTCGACGGTCTCCTCGCGTTCGTCGGTGATCGTCGTCGCCGAGGCGACCGCTTCGAACCGGCCCTGGGCGAGGTCGCGGAAGATGGTGTCAAAGGAAGTGTCTTGGAACTCGGCGCTGCGGCCGATTTTCTCCGCGATCGCTTCCATCAGTTCGATGTCATAGCCGGTGTAGTTGCCCGGTTTGCCCTGCTCGAACGGGGGATAGGGGATGTCGGAGCCGACGGTCAGCGTGCCGCCGCTCGCTTCGCCGCCACCGCCGGTCGTCTCGTCGTCGCTGTCGCCGCAACCGGCGGCGAAGACGGCGAAGGCGAGAACCGCCAGGGCCGCGAAAAGGATCGCAAGGGGTTTTCTCTGCATCGACTCTTCCTCCGTTCCAGGAACTTTTGCCGGGAGTCGGTTACCCGTTGCCGATCGAAACTACTCGCGTGCCTGGGCTTGCGCAACCCTGGCTATACTTTTTGAAGTAACGGGAGAGCGATGTCCAGCGACCAGCTACTCAACAGGCCCTGCGGGGGACGCTTCGGCAACATCGTCGAGTCGATCGGCAACACGCCGCTGGTTGAGCTGCCGCGGCTCTCGCCCAAGCCCGAGGTTCGGATCTACGCGAAGCTCGAGGGGCACAACCCGACCGGCTCGGTAAAGGACAGGGTCGCCAGGTCGATGATCGAGGCGGCCGAGGCCGAGGGGGCGATTGAACCGGGGCAGACGATCCTCGAGCCGACCTCCGGCAACACCGGCATCGCCCTGGCGATGATCTGCCGCCGCAAGGGCTACCCGCTCAAGGTCGTGATGCCCGACAACGTCACCGAGGAGCGCACCCAGCTGCTGAAGATGTACGGGGCGGAGATCGTCTACTCGGAGGGGGCCAAGGGCTCCAACGGGGCGGTCGAGGTGGCGCTGGAGCTGGCCGAGCAGCCCGGCTTCTACATGCCCTACCAGTACGGAAACGAGGCGAATCCGCTGGCGCACTACAACGGCACCGCAGTTGAGATCCTCGAAGAGCTCGACGAGGTCACCGCCTTCGTCGGCGGGCTCGGCACCGGCGGCACCCTGATGGGCAACGGCCGCCGGCTCAAGGAGGCCAACCCGGAGACGCTGATCGTCGCCGCCGAGCCGATGCAGGGGGAGCTGGTGGACGGCCTGCGCTCGCTCGACGACGGCTTCATCCCGCCGATCATCGATATCTCGCTGCTCGACCGGAAGATCATGGTCTCCAACCGCGACGCGATCGTCTGGACCCGCAAGCTGCTCGAGGAGGAGGGCGTCTTTGCCGGTGTCTCTGCCGGCGCGATCGCCCGTATCGCCAACCGCATCGCCGGCGAGCTCGACGGCGGCAATGTCGTCTTCCTGATCCCCGACGACGGCTGGAAGTACCTCTCCTCCGGCGTCTACACGAAGCCGATCGAGGAGATCGAAAACCTCGACTCCACCGTGTGGTGGTAGTTCCCACCCCCGGTCCCTGATGAAGATCTCCCAGGGCCTGGTCGACGAGATGGTCGCGCACGCGCGCGAGGACCTGCCGAACGAGTGCTGCGGGATGGTCGGCGGGCGCGACGGCGAGGCGACCGAGGTGGTCCGGGTCGTCAACGCCGCGGCGACGCCGCTGCGCTACGAGATGGACCCGCAGGGCCAGTACAACGCCCTCAAGCAAATCGAGGACAAGGGCGGCGAGCTGCTGGCGATCTACCACTCGCACACCAAGAGCGCCGCCTATCCCTCGCAGACCGACGTCAACCAGGCGGTCGCCTGGCCGGACCAGGTCTACGTGATCGTCTCGCTCGCCGACGCGGACGACCCCGACGTCAAAGCCTTCATGCTGAAGGACCTGAAGATCGCCGATGCCGAGTTCGAAGTCACATAACCGCAGTCACAGCTCGCATGGCCGCGGCGCCCACGGCGCCCACGGCAGTGGTGGCGACGCGCACGGCGGCGATGGTGGCGGTGGGGGAGGTGGCGGCGGGCCGCTGGTCAAGGTCGCCTTCGCCCGCAACCAGGCGGAAGCGGAAATGCTGCAGGGTCTGCTCTCGGAGGGCGGCATGCCGAGCGTGCTGAAGCGCAGCGGCGGCTTCGACAACCCGGACTTCCTCGCTGCCGGCCCGCATGACGTCTTCGTCAGCTCCGATCACGCCCACAAGGCGCGCGAGCTGCTCGCCGACACGATGCTCGAGAGCGAGGGCGAGGAGCGGGAAGAGCTCGAAGGACAGCGCCGCCGCGCCCGCGGCGAAGTCGGCGAGACCCCGTTTGGTCGCGTCGCGCTCTGGTTCTGCGTCGCCCTGCTGGGCGCCGTGATCCTGGTCTGGGTCCTCTACCAGCTGACCTGACGATGGAGCTGATTGCTGCGGCCTACGCCAGGAATCCGCTCGAGGCGGAGATGATCCGCGGGCTGCTGGAGAGCGCCGGCATTCCGAGCGTCATGCAGTCCGAGGGAATCGCCGGCAAGCACAGGGAAAGCGGCCTGTGGAACATGGTCGGCGGCGGCTCGCAGCAGATCCTCGTCCACGCCGATCGTCTCGACGAGGCCCGGGCTCTGCTCGCCGAGCCCGAAGAAGAGATCAGCTAACGCCGCTGCCGGCGGGGCGGGACATCGCCCGCAGGTGGTCGCGCCAGGCGCCCTCGATGTCGCGGAAGCGGGCGTCGAAGGCGTCTTCGATCGTCGGGACCGGACCGCCGGGCTTGAGTTCGTGGACAAGGCGCTCGCAGGCCTCGGGGCCGCGCTCGTTCTCGAGCAGGTCGAAGATCGTGCCGCCGAGGATCACCGCGTCGCGGCGCGAGGGCGGGAAGGACGGACGGGCGCTCTCGCGCAGGCGGCGGATCACGGCGGCGCGGTAGAGGCCGACCTGGCGGGCGAAGTACTGGGCGCCGCCTTCGACCAGCCAGGCCCAGCGCAGGTACCGAGCGAAGCGGCGCGGGGTCCAGGAGGGAGGGAGGGCGGAGTTGTTGGCGGCCATCACCAGCTGCGCGTAGAGGCGCTCGGGCGTGCCGAGCAGGGCTTCCCGGGAGTCCTCGCCGGCGGCGCGCCGCTCCATGTGGGGGTCGTTGAGCACGTGCAGCTCAGTTGCCATCGCCCAGCCGGCGAGGTAGCGGCGTCCGGCAGCGGCGGCCGACCAGCGGGCGGCGGGCAGGAACGGGTGGGCCGCGGTCAGCCAGGCGGGGTTGGTATGGATCACCACCGTGACCTCGCCCGGGACCTGCTCGAAGCGGTCTTCCAGGCGCAGCCGCAGATCCTCCAGCCGGTCCAGCGTCCGCTCCGCGTAGGCGGAGTCTTCGGTGTCGTGCCTAGCGGTAAACGACAGCGACTCAGTCTCAATCCAGGACATGGATCGAGCCTAGCGAGCGTCGCCGAGGGTTAGACCAGCACAGGTTCGGCGGCGCCGCAGACCGAGCGAATCTCTTGCCGGGCGCGGTCGAACTCTTCGTCGGCCATCACCGGGGTGCCCTCGAAGGGCAGTTCGCGATCGATCTCGACCCAGGAGCGGCAGCCGTGGTACTCCTCGCGGACGCGCACCGTGACCGGGCGCGGGATCCGGTGGACCCGCAGTAGCAGGACGTGCAGCGGGTGCCGCCGCTTCCAGCTCAGCCGCTTTTCGGCGTAGTCCGGAGTCCAGATGTAATACGGGGAAAGGCTGTCGAGGGTGCGGCGATCGTGGATCGTCACGTGGTCGACCACTTCCGCCCAGGCGCGCAGCCGCACGCGGTCGGGCTGGGGGATGCCGCCGTCCTGGAGGAGCGCTTTCGGGGGCGGCTCCTCGTCGGGCCAGACACCCTCCTCGAGCGCGCGGCTCAGCTCCGGGTGGTGGGATTCGCGCACGAGATCGTTGCGCTGGTGGTCGAAAGTGGGGTAGAGGAAGAAGCGGTCGTGGTCGAGTTCGAAGTGCTTGTTCTCCTCACGAATCCCGCCCTTACGCAGGGTCAGGAGCTGCTCGCCCTCAGAGAGCGCACGAACCGTTACTGCCCATTCCTTTAAAGCGATCGGCATGTGAAATCAGTACCTAACGAAGGTAGAAGTCGTCTAAAAAATCAGGGGGGCGGGGCCGCGCTTCAAGGCCATAGCAAGGCCGTGCCGCCTGCCCGCGGTCGCGCATTCTAGACCAGCAAGCCCGAATCGCAAAATTAATCGTCCTTAAACTGCACCTCCGCCCCCCGGAGTCTCGATCCTGAGCCGATCTCCAGGCTCCAGCGAGCCCTCCGCCTTGCTCGGCAGCGGGGTCCCATCGAGGGTGTTTCGGCCGGGTTGGCCATCGCCCCCGCCGCCGCGCCCGCGGGGCGCGTGCCGGCGCCGCTCGGTCAGCAGGGTGAAGCGCATCGGCGCCAGCGCCTCGATCTCCCGCACCAGGCCCTCGCCGCCCGGCTGGGTGCCCGCGCCGCCGCTGCCCCGGCGCAGGGAGAGCTCGCGCACCCGCAGCGGGAACTCGGTCTCCAGCGCCTCGACCGGCGTGTTCAGGGTGTTCGACATCGCGACGTGGATCGCGCTCGGCCCGGGCGCGTCTGGGCAGGCGCCCTGGCCGCCGCCGAGCGTCTCGTAGTAGGTGAAGTCGTCGTTGGCGAGGGTGAGGTTGTTCATCGTCCCCTGGCCCTGCGCCGGTACCGGCCGGGCGCCGCCAAGGGCGGCGATCACGAGGTCGGCGACCCGACTCGAGGTCTCGACGTTGCCGGCGGCGACCGCGGCCGGGTAGCGGGCGTTGAGCAGGCAGCCCGGTGGGGCGACAACCTCGATCGGGCGGTGGGCGCCGGCGGAGGGCGGTGCCTCGGGGTCGGTGAGCACGCGTACGGCAAAGAAAGCGGCCGACTTGGTCACCGAGAGCGGGCAGTTGAGGTTGCCGTCGACCTCAGGGTCGGTGCCGGTGAAGTCGAGTCGCAGACTCTCGCCGTCGATCGTCGCCGCGACCCGCAGCACGGCGTCGCGCTCGCGTCCCTCGCGGTCGTCTTCGAGCACCTCCTCGGCCGTGTAGGTGCCGTCGGGGAGGGTGGCCAGCGCCGCCCGGGTGCGGCGCTCGGCGTAGGCGAGGATCGCCTCCATGCCGGCGCGCAGCCGCTCGGGGCCGAGGCGCCCGGCGAGCTCGGTCAGCCGCGTCTCCCCGAC
>DASUNU010000069.1:0-8717 GCA_036276995.1 Solirubrobacterales bacterium | reverse complement strand
ACCGAGGAGGCCTGTGGACTGTCGCTCATAGGCCAAGTCTCCTAGCGCGTTCGGCGGCATGACCGACGACCTCGTCCAGGCCCGGAACTTCGCCACCCCGCATCAGGACCTCGCCGTCGACGACGACGGTGTCGACGGCGGGCTCGCCGGAGCCCTCGTAGACCTTGGTCACGCCCTCGTAGCTGACCGAGGAGGCTCCGGTTTGCGGTGATATGTCGGTGGCGGCCTCTCCCGGCGACACGTGAGCCGAGCCTATACCCCGCCGTACCTGGGCTAGACCTGAATTCGCCGAAAAAGAGAGGAGCGAAGCGCTCTAGCGCCCGACCGCGCCGAGTCGCGGCAGCACCGCCGCCAGCCCGTCGCGCAGGCGGGCGGCGTTGGCGAGCCGCTGGTCCTCGAGCCCGGCGACGTCGATCTGCTCGCCGCCGATCCCGTTGGCGAGGTTGTCGACCACGCAGAGCGCCGCGTATTCGAGCCCGAGCTCGCCGGCGACGATGCACTCGGAGCCGATCGTCATCCCGACCACGTCGGCGTGGGCGGCGATCAGGCGGATCTCGGCCGCGGTCTCGAAGCGCGGCCCGCGCGCCTGCCAGTAGACGCCGCCGTCGCGCGGGGCCTGCCCGCTCGCCTCCCAGGCGGCGATCGCTTCAGCCCGCCAGCGCGGCGCG
Organism: Solirubrobacterales bacterium; assembly: GCA_036276995.1. Classification (GTDB taxonomy): domain Bacteria; phylum Actinomycetota; class Thermoleophilia; order Solirubrobacterales; family 70-9; genus VAYN01. The sequence goes on along the minus strand of DASUNU010000069.1, from coordinate 8,049 downwards.
AAGCCGGGGGCGGAGTGGGCGCGGGCATCGTCGAAGACCGAGTCGCCGCGGTCGAGGGCGATGAAGTCGTCGGGGCAGAGCAGGCTCCCGACCGGCAGCGCCGGGCTGAGCGAGCCGACCGAGCCGATCGCGAGCACCCGGTCGCAGCCCTGCTCGAGCAGCGGCCGCAGGTAGGAGGTGTGATCGATCTGGTGGGGGAGGACGTAGGCGGCGCCGGCCTCACCGTGGCGTTGCACGATCGCCGCCCCGTGCTCGGCCGCCGCCGCCGCGATCTCCTCTCCGCCCGGCCCGAGCGCGTTGCTGCCGAGGATGACGGCGAGCCGTCCCATCGTCCGAGCCTAGCCGCGCTGGGCCCTGAAGGCGGCCGCGGCCTCGTCGTGGTCGACGATCGGCTCGGGGTAGTCGAGGCGGTCGAAGCCTTCCATCTGCCAGGGGCGGAAGATCGCCTTGCCGCGGACCGGCTCCAGCTCCGGCAGGTAGCGGCGCACGTAATGGCCGCCGGGGTCGAAGCGTTCGGCCTGGCGCACCGGGTTCAGCACCCGGTTGGGGCGAGTGTCGTTGCCGGTCCCCGCCACCCACTGCCAGTTGCCGGCGTTGTTGGCGATCTCGCCGTCGCTGAGCAGGTCCCAGAAGTGCCAGGCGCCGGCCCGCCAGTCGATGTAGAGCTCCTTGGTGAGGAAGGAGGCGACGGTCATCCGCGCCCGGTTGTGCATGAAGCCCTCCTCGCGTAGCTGCCGCATCGCCGCGTCGACCAGCGGGTAGCCGGTCCGGCCCTCGCGCCAGGCCTCCAGCGCCCGCTTGGAGCGCGACCAGCGGTCGCGGCGCGGGCGGTAGTCGCGGTGGGGGAGGGAGGGGGTGGTGGCGAGCACCTGGTGGTGGAAGTCGCGCCAGCAGAGCTGGCGCACGAAGGCCGCGCCGCCGGCCCGCTCGCCCGCCTCCCGCATCAGCGCCAGCGGCGAGACGCAGCCGAAGCGCAGGTGGGCGCTGAGCCGGGAGGTCTCGTCGCCGGCGAGGTCGTCGTGGTGCTCCTCGTAGTGGCCGAGCCGGTCGCGCAGGAAGACCCGGGCGAGGCGCCGGCCCTCGGCCTCGCCGCCCTTGGCGCGATTCGGTGAGGGGGTGCCTTCGGTCAGGTTCTCCAGGGCCGGCAGCCGCTCGCTCTTGAGCTTGGTCGGGACGGTGAGCACCCGCGGCGGACCGCAGCGGCGCCGCAACGGCAGCTCGCTCCAGGCCCGGTGGTAGGGGGTGAAGACCTTGAAGTGATCGCCGCCGGTGGGGGTGACCGCGCCCGGCGGGACGATCGTCACCCCGGGGTGCAGCCGCAGCTCGATCCGCTCCTCCTCGCAGGCCTGCGCCAGACGCCGCTCACGCTCGCGCGCGTAGGCGCTGTAGTCGGCGCTGGCGTGCACCTCGGTTGCCCCGCACTTGCGCGCCACCGCGATCGCCTCGCGCACCGGGTCGCCGCGGCGCAGGACCAGCCGCCCACCCACCTTTCGTAGCGACCCGTCGAGATCGGCCAGCGCCTCGCGCAGGAAGGCGACCCGGTTCGGCGCCGCGAAGCGTGAGCCGAGCAGGCGTTCGTCGAGCACGAACAGCGGCACCGTGCGCTGAGCCTTGGCGGCTGCCGCCAAGGCGGGGTGATCGTGGACCCGGAGGTCGCGGTTAAAGAGGATCAGCGCAGTTTTCACGTCGCGGCCCTGGGGGTAGGTTGTCACGCATGGGAGACCGGCCCTCGGGGCGAGAGGAGAGCGAGGCCGAACGCCTCGACCGCAACCTCAACGAGCTGCTGCAGGAGTTGCGGGTCGCGCTGCCCGGCGTTCAGGTCCTCTTCGCCTTCCTGCTCGCGGTCCCGTTCCAGCAGAACTTCTCCCAGGTCTCCGAGTTCGAGAAGAAGATCTACTTCGCGACCCTGCTGCTGACCGCGCTCTCGGCGGCATTGCTGATCGCCCCCTCCGCCTACCACCGCCTCACCTTCCGCTATCAGCAGAAGTACCGGCTGGTCTTCGTCTCCAACCGGCTCGCGATCGCCGGCCTGGCGGCGCTGGCGCTGGCGATGACCTGCGCGATCCTGCTGATCACCCACCTGCTCTTCGGCACCGCCGCCACCGTGATCACGGTGGCGGCCGCGTTGGCTACCTTCGTCCTGCTCTGGGCGGTGCTGCCGCTGAAGCGGCGACTCAAGTACCGGGACGAGGGGCTGCCGCTGCTAGATCCTCCCGCAGGCGACTGAGCGCCTGCTCGAGCTCCGTGAGGATCGGCAGGTCCGGGACCTCGCGCGCCAGCAGCGCCGCGTCGGCCTCCCAGACTTCCAGCTTCAGCTCCAGCGGGACCTTGAACTCCTCGCGGACCGAATCGCCCTGCGCTTCGTAGGCGCGCCGCAGCGTGCTCGCATTGGTCAGCTTGTCGGCGCCGTAGATCGCCAGCGCGTCGCCGTCAGCGATCCGCACCCGGGCGCGGTGCTCGTCCTTGCGCTCGCGGTAGTCGTCGATCGATTCGTCGTCGCTGAGCACGGCGACCAGGCCGGCGACCGGTTCGCCGAAGCCGCGGTGCAGGTCCTCGACCGTGAGCTCGCTGTCCTCGACCACGTCGTGCAGCAGCGCCGCCGCCAGGACCTCGTCGGCGTAGCCGTGTGCGGCCAGGCACTCCGCGACTGTCTTCGGGTGCTCGATGTAAGGCATCCCGCCGCTGCCGTTGCGGACCTGGCCCGCGTGAGCCTCGGTCGCCTGTGCCAGCGCCTCCCCGACCAGGCGCGAGCGTTCTGCGGCTGCCTCGATCCGCGGCGTTTGCGGCATTAGCGGCAGAGTAGCGCTAGCTAGGCCGTGGCGACCGGGCTCGTCGCCTTCGGCGCCCGCACCGGCAGCTCGTACTCGGTCCCCTCGGCGCCCAGCTCGATCGCCGCCGGGTCACCCCCTGCCGCTCCCCAGCGCACCCGGGCTTCGACCTCGAAGCGGTCGAGGAACTCGTCGGAGTGCATCGGGTCGTGGTGGAAGAGGACGGTGCGCTCGGCCCCCGTGCGGCGGGCGAAGGTGAGCGCGTCGCGCAGCGGCGAGTGGCCCCAGCCGACGTGGTTGGGGTACTCGGCGTCGCTGTACTGGCCGTCGTGGATCAGCAGCGAGGTGTCGCGGGCGAGCGCGAAGCCGGAGATCCAGTCCTGCTCGAGCCGGTCGAGGTCGGCGCCGAGGCCGGGCTCGTGGTCGGGGATGTAGGTGAGCGAGGAGTCGCCGTCGTCGATCCGGTAGCCGAGCGTCGGGCCGCGGTGGGAGACCGAGGCGGCGCGGAGCCGGGCCGGACCGATCTCCCACTCGCTGTCGGGAGCGGAGCGGAAGGAGACGTCGCAGGGCAGCTCCCGCACCTCGACCGGCGAGAGCGGGGCGGAGATGTAGCGGGCGATGCGGTCGCGCAGCGAGGCCTCGGGCGAGGCCGGCCCCCAGATCACGATCTCGGTCTGGGGTCGGAAGATCGGCGCGAAGAAGGCGAGGCCGAGGATGTGGTCGAGGTGGAGGTGGGTGAGCAGGACGTGCAGCCGCCGCGGCTCGTCATCGAGCGCCAAGCCGAGGCTGCGGATGCCGCTGCCGGCGTCGAGCGCCAGCAGCGAGCCGTCGGAGAGGGTGACGCCGACGCAGGCGGTGTTGCCGCCGTAGTGAATCGTCTCCGGCCCTGGGGAGGGGATCGAGCCGCGCGTTCCCCAGAGCTTCACCTTCATGCCGGCTGCGCCTCGTTGCCGTTCGTCTGCTTCGGCCAGAAGATCGCGATCCCACCCTGAGAGCCATGCGCGGTGAGGATCGGGAAGGCCGAGACCTCGACCTCGTGGCTGACCCCATCGGTCGAGCGGACGACGTATTCGGCGTGGGCGGGGCGGCCATCGCGCACCGCCGAGACCAGCGGCAGCGAGTCGTAGGGAATCGGCTTGCCGCCATCATCGAAGGGCCCGAAGAGGGCGCCCCACTCGTCGGGGCCGACTGTACCCAGCTCCTCGAAACGTTTGCCGAGCATCATTCCCGCCGCTTCGTTGTAAAAGACGAGCATGCCGCCCTCGTCGACCAGGAAGGCCGGGGTCGAGAGCGCCGACATCAGGTTGCGGGCAAGGATCAGCTCTAGAGGTCGCTGCGTCACAAATGACACTTTAGATCTTCGCGTGGGTATCGCTAGGCATTTGGCCGGGACTGCCCTGCAGAGAGCGGAACGCCGAAGGGGGCAGCCTCCTCGCCGGCGCTACCCGGCAGCGTGATTTTCATCACACCGGGTGGGAAATCGTCACACCCGCGGGCGTCGGTCTGTGCTCAGCCGGCGGCTTCGGCGCGGCGCAGGCCGCCGCGCGCCCAGAAGGCGAAAACCACGGGCAGGACGATCGCGATCGCGCAAGCGAGCGCGACCACGACCGGTTCACCGGAGATGAACCCGCGCCCGGCCTCGAGCAGGGCGGTGACCGGGTTGACCGAGGCGACCGCGTGGATCCAGCCGCTGAGCAGCTCGAGCGGGACGTAGACGGGGGCGAGGAAGAGGATCAGGAAGACCGGGAACTGCATCAGCGGCCCGCCCTGGATCGAGCGCACCCGCATCGCCACCCCCGCCGCCCACATGGTCGCCGCCAGGTTGACCAGGGCAGCCAGGGCGTAGAGACCGAAGATGTCGACCCCGCTGCCGTCGATCTCCATCCCGGCGAGCAGGGCGACGACGGTCAGGATCAGCGTCGTGAGGGCGCCCCGGGCCAGCGCCCCCAGCGCGTAGCCGACGACGATGCCGGAGCGGTGGCTGGCGGCGAGCAGGTAGCGCTGGGCAAACCCGGTCTCGAAGTCGCGGGCGATCCCGAAGCCGGTGAAGACGCCGCCGAAGGCGGCCGACTGGAGCAGCACGAAGACGAACTGGAAGGCGGTGTAGCCGCTGGGGAAATCGAAGCCCGGGACGTTGGCGACCGCTGAGAGCCCGCCGGCGAATGAGACGAAGAAGAAGAGCGGGAAGAGCAGCGCCGGCGCCAGGAAGGCCGGGTTGGAGAGGAAGATGCGGATGCTGCGCGAGGCGACCGCGAACGCGATCGCGCGGATGCCGGCCGGGCTGTTGGCGGCGCTCACGTCCGCACCAGCCTGGTCTTCAGGGCGGCGCTGGCCGCGTACATTCCGAGCGCCAGCACCGCCAGGGCGATCCCGAAGCCGAGCGCCAGCCGGCCCAGGTTCCAGCCTTCGATCAGCAGCGAGCGCAGCGCCTGCAGTAGGTAGGTGATCGGGTTGATCGCGGCGATGTCGTGGAACCAGTCGGTCTGCAGCAGGTTCAGCGGCAGCGCCATCGCGGAGAGGAAGAGGAGGACAAAGAAGAGCGGGAAGAGGCCCTGGACCGCCTCGCCGGAGCCGGTGCGCAGGGCGGCAAAGAGGCCGATCGTGCCGAAGCCAACGGTGATCAAGACGGAGAGCGCGATCAGGACCAGTGCCCCGCCAAAACCGGCGGCGAGGTCGGCGCCGGCCAGCAGCCCGACGACCAGGTAGGTGACCGCCTGGACCAGGCCGAGCAGGACCGCGCCGGCGAGCAGGCCACTGAGCAGGGCGGCGCCGCGCAGCGGGGTCAGCGCGAGCCGGTTGAGGAAGCCGGTCTCGATATCGCGGGCGAGGTCGGTGCCGGCGTTCATCACCGAGAACAGCGCCCCCTGCATGAAGGGCACAGCGAGCGCGAAGGTGAGGTAGGAGTCGGTCGGGAAGCCGGGCAGGTTGGTCGTGTCTTTGAGCCCGCCCGCGTTGACGGCGAGCAGGAAGAGAGGGAAGACCAGCGCCGGCACGATCTGGGCCGGCTGGCGCAGGGTACGCAGGACCGAGCGCCGGGCCAGTTGGCTGACCTGGGTGCGGAGGGTGCCGCTCACGCCCGGCCTGCCGCCTCCGCCGCCGCGTCCTCCTGCTCGGCCTCGGCCTCCTCAGCGCCCTCCAGCGAGCGGCCGGTCTTGGCCAGGAAGACGTCGTCGAGCGAGGGCGCGTGTAGTTGCAGGTGCTCGATCGCGATCCCCTCGGCGTCGAGGGCGCGGACCACCTCGGCCAGCTCGGACTCGCCGCCGGCGAGGCGCACGGCGGCGCTTTTCGGCGAGGAGCCGGCGGCCTCGCCGAAGCGGGCGAGGACGGCCCGGGTGCGCTCCAGCTCGCCGGGCTCGCGCGGCGCCGCTTCCACGGTGGGGCGGCCGATCTCGGCCTTCAGCGCCGCCGGCGTGCCCTCGGCGACGATCTGGCCGTGGTCGATGATCCCGACCCGGTCGGCGAGCGCGTCGGCCTCCTCCAGGTACTGGGTGGTGAGGAAGACGGTGACGCCGTCGGCGGCAAGGCCGGCGACCTCCTCCCAGAGCGCGGTGCGGCTCTGGATGTCGAGGCCGGTGGTGGGCTCGTCGAGGAAGAGGATCTGCGGCCGGTGGGCCAGCGCCAGGGCAAGGTCGAGCCGGCGCTTCATCCCGCCCGAGTAGCCGCCGACTTTGCGGTCGGCCGCCTGGGCGAGCCCGACCCGCTCCAGCAGTTCGGTGCCACGCGCTTCGCGCTCGGCCTTGGGGATGCCGTGCAGGGCGGTCTGCAAACGCATGTGCTCGCTGCCGCTCAGCAACGGGTCGAGCGCTGCCTCCTGCAGGGCGGCGCCGATCGTGGCCCGCACCTGCGGACCCTGCTCGACGATGTCGAAGCCGGCCACCCGGGCCGTGCCCGCGGTCGGCGGCAGCAGCGTGGTCAGCATCAGCACCGTGGTCGACTTGCCGGCGCCGTTGGGGCCGAGGAAGCCGTAGATCTCGCCGGGGGCGACCCGCAGGTCGATCCCGTCGACCGCCCGCGGCCCATTCTTGAACTCGCGCACGAGCCCGTCGGCTTCGATTCCGCTGCGATCCGCGCTGTCAGCTGCCATCGACCCTCTTCTCGTTAGCGGTCAAGCTCAATATTTGAGGTTAGCAACTATTGAGATAGCTAGACTATCGGCATGGCCGCGACGAAGGCGAAGAAGAACGGGAGTGGGGGAGACCTCGGGCGCGAGGCCTGGGGGCTGCTCTCCGGGCTCGTCTACCCACCCCCGTTCGCGGCGATCGCGCGCGAGCTCGACCTGCGTCCGGCGGCCTTCGGGACGCTGCGCATGCTCGACCGGCCGCGGACGATGAGCGAAGTGGCGACGGCGCTGCAGTGCGACAACTCGAACGTGACCGGGATCGTCGACTCGCTCGAACAGAAGGGCCTGGCGCGGCGCCGGCCCGACGAGGACGACCGCCGGGTGAAGCTGATCGAGCTGACCGAGGAGGGGCGCCGCGTCCACGCCCGCCTGCAGCGCGCCTTCACCAAGCCGCCGCAGTGGGTCGCGGCTCTCTCCGAGCGCGACCAGAGGGCGCTGCGCGACATCCTCCAGCGCGCCTCCGGGTAGGGCGGGCGATTGCCCGCACAGCACCTGAGCGGCCGGAGCGCATAAAACTCACGGCCCGATGAAGGAGCGGACCAAGACCTACCGCGTGGCGATGGCCGTGAACCGGCCGGTCGCCTGGTGGGGCGGCCTCCAGGTCGAGGGCCTGGAGACGCTGCCCGAGAGCGGCCCGCTGCTGGTCCTCGGCAACCACGACAGCCACTGGGACCCGATCATGGTTGGGATGGCCGCGGTCAAGCGCCGCCAGATCCGCGCCCTGGCCAAATCGGACCTCTGGAAGGTGCGCGGCCTCGCCCCGATCCTCAACGGCATGGGCCAGATCCCGATCGAGCGCGGCAAGGGCGACAAGCAGGCGCTGGCGCGGGCGATCGAGGCGCTGCGGGCGGGCGTCTGCATCGGCGTCTTCCCGGAAGGGACGCGCTCGCGCGGCAAGGTCCTGCGCGCCCGCAGCGGCGTCGGCCGCCTCGCCCTCGAGGTGCCGGAGGCCCACGTCACCCTGGTCGCGATCGAGGGCACCTCCGACCTCACCGGCTTCCCCCGCCGCCCGCGCCTGCACGTCCGCTTCTTCGACCCCGCCGGCGGCCAGCCCCGGCCCGACGAGGACCCGGCCGAGCTCTCGGCCCGGCTCCTGGCTGAGATCCGCGCCCAGGTCGAGCCCTCGATCTCGTACCGCAAGCGCGGCAAGCCTGCCCCCGA
>DASUNU010000068.1:0-11646 GCA_036276995.1 Solirubrobacterales bacterium | reverse complement strand
GGTCGTCGAGCCCGTAGAGGAAGAGCGGGCGCCTCCCCCAGAAGGAGTCGTCGTCCCGCAGCGCCGCGATCGCGGCCCGGGCGATCCCGTGCGCGTCGACCCGGCCGCTGCGTTCGCGCGCCTCGGCGTAGCCGGCGAAGAGGGTGGCGATGTCGCTGAGGTAGGCGGACCCCTCCAGGGTGGCGGCGCTGGCCTGCACCGCCTCCGGCTCGACCCCGGCCGCCTGCAGCTCGTCGAGCAGCCGCCCGAAGGAGCGGGCGAAGCCCGGCCGCGCCGCCGAGCGCCGCAGCGGCCCGAGCCGCCCGAGGTTGGCCTCGACCCCGACCGCGATCGCCCGCAGTCGCTGCGCCGCCGAAAGCCCGGCCCCCGGCGGCACCCCGGCCGCGGTGGAGATGGCGCCGAACAGCGCCCCGAAGGTCATCGCCGCCCCGCCCAGCGCCGCTCCCTCCGCGCAGAGCTCGCGCTCGAAGGCGTAGACGTCGTCGAGGGTGGGCACGACCAGGACCGGGTCCCGCTCCAGGACAGCGGTGAACCGCCGTCGCACGAGCCCGGCGCGGCCAGAATTCGGTGGTCCCTGGATCAGCTTCAGCGGCATATCGGCAAGCGCCCCAGCATAGGTCGGCCTCCGGCGCCCCCGAGCCCGCATCGCAAAGCCGCAAAGCGGGTGTTTCCCAACCCACTTTTGCCGTCTACCGCCCCCTCTAAATTCCCAGCCATCCGATGTCCCTCTGCTTCGTAGACCCCGCCGACGCAGTTCGCGCCATAGCCGACTCGGTCGGCCGTGAGGCCCGTCGCCAGCTCCTCGGTGAGGCGGTCCGCGCCTGGGTCGACGAGATCCCCGACACCGAGCTCGAGGTTCACTACGCGAAGGCGATCTCCGAGCTCGACGAGCACGACCTCTCGATGCTCGCCGCCTGGCACGGCTCTCTGGAGGTCGGCCACCCGGTCCCCAACCGCGACTTCCTCATGGGCGCCTTCGGCTCGCTTGGGGAGAACCGGCGCGAGGCTCTCAAGCTCGCCGCCGGCTTCCGCGGCGAGGAGGCGGTCGACGCCGGCGTCACCGAGGAAGACGCCCTCGAGCTCGTCCTCGGCCTCCTCTCCCCGCCCCGCCTGATGGCCCTCGCCGTCGAGGCGGTCGAGCTGTACGTCTGGGACCGCGCCGGTTCCGACAACTAGCCCAGGCTCCTGCAAACCGGCGCAACTCGGGTTTTCGGAGCCTGGGGGCCGACAAAGTCGCCCTGTTAGCCTGATTCGAAACTGAGATACAGGTCAGGGACCGCCGTGTTATGGGAGGGCGGGACCCGGGGGTTGGCCGCCAACAGGTTCGGAGGGATTGCCGTGAGGAATCGCTTGAACGTGGCCTTCGCCGCCGCTGTAGCTCTTGTCTCGCTCGTCTTCTTCGCCTCTGGGGCGCTCGCCTCGCCGGGGCATGGTCATGGTCACGGGCCAAAGCCGCCGTCGCTGCCGCCGATCGACATGAGCAACGCGTCCAGTTGCGACTTCATCGCCAGCCCGGGCAACCCGCTCTGCCTGCTGCCCTTCCCGAACGATTACAACACGGTCGCCGACCCGAGTAGCGAGACCGGGCGGCGGGTCAACTTCACCACCGCCGGGATGCCGACCAACGCCTTCGGCACCCCGATCGACCCGGCTCCATACAACGCCTCCGACGGCTTCAGTCAGGGCGCGACGATCCTGCTCAAGGTGCCGGGCATCGACACCAGCGCCGATGTCCGCGCCACCGGGGCAGCGCCGATCAACCACATTGGCCGCTACCGCAAGGGCAACGCGCCGATCGTCGTCGTCGACGCCAGGACCGGCAAGCGTTGGCCGATCTGGGCCGAGATCGACTCGACCGTGGCCGACCCGGCGAAAGCGCTGCTGGAGATCCACCCGGCGGTCAACTTCGAGTCCGGGCACCGCTACATCGTCGCCCTGCGCAACCTCGTCAACGCCGCCGGGCAGCGGATCGAAGCCCCGGCAGCCTTCCGCTACTACCGCGACCGCGTGCCCTCCAAGCAGCCGGAGATCAACGCTCGCCGTGGCGAGTACGAGGCGATCTTCCAGCGCCTGCAGCGCTCCGGCATCCAGCGCAACAAGCTCTACCTGGCCTGGCAGTTCACCGTCGCCAGCGACGAGAACAACAGCAACCGCGCGCTGTCCATGCGCGACGCCGCCTTCGCCCAGCTCGGCGACACCAGCCTCGCCGACCTGGTGCCGCAGGGCAGCTCGCCCAGCTTCCAGGTGACCAGCGTCGAACCGAACCCGAACCCGGGCCAAGTCGCGCGCCGGGTCAAAGGCGGCTTCGAGGTGCCCTGCTACCTGTTCCCGAGCTGCGCCCCCGGCGGGACCATGCAGCTCGACGCTGCCGGGGCGCCGATCCAGAACGGCACCTGGACCGCCAACTTCGACTGCATCGTGCCCGAGTCGGTCGTCACCGGGCCGCCCGGGACGGGGCGGCCGTCGCTTTACGGACACGGCCTCTTCGGCAGCGCCGGCGAGGTCGGCTCGAGCCCGCAGCGCAGCCTCTCCCAGGCCCACAAGATCGTCCACTGCGCGACCGACGAGATCGGCATGTCGCAGGCCGACCTGCCGGTCGTGGCGGGGGCGCTGCAGGACCTCTCGCGCTTCCCGGCGATCCCCGACCGGCTGCAGCAGGGCCTGCTCAACGAGCTCTACCTGGGGCGGGCGATGATCAGCCCCAGCGGCTTCACCACCGACCCGGCCTTCCACCAGGACGGCACGCTCGCCACCGGCACGGTGCTCGACACCAGCCGCCTTTTCTACAACGGCAACAGCCAGGGCGGGATCATGGGCGGCGCCCTGACCGCGCTGGCGCCGGACTTCACCCGTGCCTCGCTCGGGGTGCCGGCGATGAACTACTCGGTGCTGCTGCCGCGCTCGGTCGACTTCGACCCGTTCGCGGCGATTCTCTATCCCTCTTATCCGAACGAAACGGCGCGGCCGCTGCTGCTCGACCTGATCCAGATGCTCTGGGACCGCGGCGAGCCGAACGGCTACGCGCACCGGATGACCGAGGACCCGCTGCCCGACACGCCCGCCCACCAGGTGCTGATGAACGTCGCCTTCGGCGATCACCAGGTGACGATCTACCAGGCGGACGTGCAGGCGCGGACGATCGGCGCCGCCGCCCACCGGCCGGTCCTCTTCGACGGCCGCTGGCCCGACACCGACGTGCTCTGGGACGTGCCCTCGATCCGCCGCTACCCCTACACCGGCTCGGCGATCTACTACTGGGACAGCGGCCCGGTGCGGCCGGACCCACTCAACCCCGGGGGCGTGCTCGGGACCGAACCGCCGCCCTACGAGAACCTGCCCAACCGCACCGGGGTCGACCCGCACGGGGACCCACGGGCGGCCGCGGCCGAGCAGCAGCTCGTCTCCGACTTCTTCGACGGAGCGATCCTGGAGCGCGACAACTGCGGCGGCGGGCCCTGCTACGCCGGGGGTTTCACCGGTCCCTAGCCGGACCGGATGGACCGGGCGGCGATGCCCCTCGTCGCCCGGTTAGCGCCCGTGATCGCCGAGGTAACTGCGGACCTCGGCGATCGCCTGCTCGTTGTCGCGGAAGTGGACCGCGCTCATCCCGGCCGCGCGGGCGCCCTCGCAGTTGACCTCGATGTCGTCGACGAACAGACAGGCCTCGGCGGGCAGGGCGAGTCGCTCCAGAGTGATCTCGTAGATCTGCGGTTCCGGCTTGCGGCAGGCGACGAAGGCGGAGTCGACCACGGTCTCGAAGATCTCGTCGACCGGCAGCATCGCCCGCCAGACCGGCTCCCACTCGCGCACGTTGTTGGTCAGCATCGCCATCCGCAGGCCGCTCGCCTGCAGCTCGCGCATCAGGGCGATCATCTCCTCGTTGGGGTGCAGTGCCGAGAGGTAGATCTCGCGGAAGCGGTGCAGGTGAGGGCGGTGGCCGGCCAGCGGCTCGAGTCCGTCGGTGAGGCGGTCGAGAAAGGCGGCCTCGGTGATCTCACCCCGCTCCATCGCGAACAGCGGGTTGACGCCATCCTCCTCGCTGACCGCGCGCAGCGCCTGGCCGAACTGGGCGGGCTCGATCCCGATCTCGTCCTGCACCGCCATGAAGGAGGAGAGCAGCGGCGTGGTCAGGACGCCGCCGAAGTCGGAGACGATCGCCTCGATCTCAGGCATCGGGGCGGGCCACCTCGTAGGTGCCGAGCCCCTCGCGCCCTTCCACCGACCAGCGGAAGAAGGCGATCTCCGCGTTGAGTCCGCGCCGCTGCACCCGGGCCGAGCTGATCAGCGTGCCGGCGCCGCGCAGCGGCCGGCCGTCCTCGGCGTCGGGCCAGAGCTCGAGGGTGGCGCGCCGCTGCACCCCGTCCTCGCCGTACTCGGTCGAGAGCAACGCCTCGTCGAAGGTGACCGGGGCGGCGTCGGGATCGCAGAGCACCGCCGCCACCTCCTCCTCGCCGTGCTCGCGCGCCCCCGCCGGCAGGGAGGAGGTGATCGCGAGCAGGCCGCCGTCGGTGAAGACGATGCCGATCGACCGTCGCAGGATCAGGCCGGAGTCGCTCATCGGCGCGCAGCCTATTGGCGCGAAAAGCGCCGTGCGGTGAGGGCGATGGCAAGATGCCGCGATGGCCACAGTCGAGATCCGCGACGCCGACCCGCAGGGGGACGCCGTCGCCTGCGCGGCGATCTACGCTCCCTACGTCGAAGCGACGCCGATCTCCTTCGAGGAAACCCCGCCCGATGCGGCCGAGATGGCGGCGCGGATCGAGCGCTACAGCGCTACGCATCCGTGGCTGGTCGCGGTCGACGAGGGGGAGGTGGTGGGCTACGCCTACGGCTGTCGCTACCAGGAGCGGCCGGCCTACCGCTGGGCGGCAGAGGTCTCCGTCTACGTCGCCGAGGAGAGGCGCGGCCAGGGGTTCGGCCGGGGCCTCTACGAAGCGCTGTTCGAACGCCTGCGCCGGCAGCGCTTCCAGGTCGCCTTCGCCGGCATCACCCTGCCCAATATGCCGAGCGTCAGCCTGCACGAGCGCCTCGGCTTCCTCCCGATCGGCACCAGCCCCCGGATCGGCTGGAAGCTGGGCCGCTGGCACGACGTCGGCTGGTGGCAGCTGGAGCTGCTGCCCGAAGACGCCGGACCGCCGCCGGAGCCCCTGGCCCCCGAGTAGCGCGGCCGGCCCGGCTACCATTGACGGATGCCCGAAGAGCAAGCAGCCGCACCCCAGCCAGCCGCCACGGACCAGGAAGTACTTACCGAGGAAGACGTCTACGAGGCCCTCGAGGAGGTCATCGACCCCGAGCTCGGCCTCGACTTCGTCTCCCTCGGCCTCGTCTATGACGTCAACATCGAGGGCGAGGAAGTCTTCGTCACCTTCACCCTGACCACCCCCGCCTGCCCGATCGGGCCCCAGGTCTCCGAACAGATGAAGGAGTTCGTCGGCGACCTCCCCGGCGTCACCGCGGTCCACCCGAAGATGGTCTTCGACCCCGCCTGGTCACCCGAAATGATGACCGACGACGCCAAGTTCGCACTCGGCTTCTAGGCGGAGCTTTTAGGTACGCGAACGACCCGAGCCTTGAGGTTCTGTGGGAACCCAAAGTCTTGGGTCAAACTTTCTGACACTGTTTCCGGTGAGCATGAGGATGCACTTCACGGATAAGCGGGCGCTGGCGCTTACGGTCTGCTGGGTCGCCGCGCTGGCGCTGACCGGGTCGACCGACGCGCTGCTGTTCATGGCGCCGGCGCTGCTGATCGCGATCCCGCTTCTGGGCGGTCGCTTCTTCGGTGAGGAGCTGATCGTGCGGCTTGCGGCGCGGCGGGCTCGACCGCGGCGATGCTCCGAGGTTGCCGCTCCGCTATCGCCGCCCACGTCTTCGGTCTGGCTGCCCCGCGGTGCCAGGCTGATCGCGACTTCGCTGGCCAAGCGGCCTCCGCCCGCGCTCCTGCTCCCGCAGAACTAGCGCCGGGCGACCCCTTTCGGGGCGCTGTTCGGCGCCGACGAAAGGAACTCCGTGCGAAAGCGCTGGGCGGCGGGTGCCGCCATCACGATGTTGCTCTGTCTGCTCGGGGCCGCGCCGGTCGCGGCCCATGAAGGCAACGCGAATTTCCGCTCCGAAATCGATTCGGTGCGGCCGGACGTGCCGGGGGTCAGCTTCGAAGTCATCGGCTACGACGCCGACATGGAGATGGTCGTGCGCGAGGGACATGAGGTGACGGTCTACGGCTACGAGGGCGAGCCCTACGCGCGGGTGCTGCGCGACGGCACCGTGCAGAAGAACCAGCGCTCGCCGGCGACCTACCTCAACACCGACCGCTACGGCGAAACCACGGTGCCGAAGAGCGCCGACGCGGAGGCGCCGCCGCTGTGGAGGACCGTCGACGACTCGGGGACCCTGCGCTGGCACGACCACCGCATGCACTACATGGCGAAGGGCACGCCACCGCAGGTCGAGGACGAGAGCAAGCGGACCAAGGTCTTCGACTACGAGATCCCGCTCCGAATCGACGGCCGGCAGGGGGCGCTCAACGGGACCCTGTGGTGGGTTGGCCCCACCGACACCTCGAAGACCCCGTTCTTCGTCGCCGCGATCGCGATCGTCCTGCTCGGCGGCGCGGCGGTCCTGATCGCGCGCCGGCGCCGCGGCGAGCGCGACGCCGACGAGGACGGCCCGGCGAAGGAAGCCTGGTAGGCCGATGCAGCGCCGCCGTCCCCTCCTGCTCGCTGTCGCCGCCCTAGCGGTAGCGGCGCTGCTGTCGGCGCCAAGCGCCGTCCAGGCGCATGCGACCCTGGAGGCGACCTCGCCCCAGCGCGGAGCGACGGTGCAGCAACAGCCCGAGGCGGTCGCCTTCCGCTTCAGTGAGCCGGTTGAGGGCAGCTTCGGGGCGATCCGCGTCTTCGACGCCGAGGGCGCCCGGGTCGACGAGGGCGACGCCTTTCACCCCGAAGGCGAGGGCACGCGAATCGCCGTCGCCCTGAAGCCGGACCTGCCCGACGGCAGCTACACCGCCACCTACCGGGTCGTCTCCGCCGACGGGCACATCGTCTCCGGCGGTTTCGTCTTCGCGATCGGCAGGCCCGGCCGGGCGCCCGAGGAGACGGTTGCCGAGCTGGTCGCGGAGGGCGACGCGGGGACCGCGACGGAGCTCGGCCTGGGGATCTCGCGCGGCGTCCAGTACGCGGCGCTGGCGCTCGCGCTGGGCGCGCTCGCCTTCCTCCTGCTCGCCTGGTGGCCGGCGCGACGGCGCCTGGGGGAGGGAGGTGAGCCCTGGGAGCGTGCCGACAGCGCTTTCGCCCGGCGCCTGCGCACCGTCATGCTCGCGGCCGCCATCGCCGGCGCGCTCAGCGCCGCCGCCGCGATCGTCTTCGAGGCGGCCCAGGCAGCCGGGGTCTCGGCCACCGGGGCGCTCGACTCGACGATCCTGCGCGAGGAGCTCGATACCCGCTTCGGCACCGTCTGGGCGCTCACCGCCCTGGCCTGGGTTGTGCTCGCCCTCGGCCTGCGGCCGGCGCTCAACCGGCCGACGCCCCGCCGGGTCGCGCCCCTCTTCCTCCCGCTTGCCTTCATCGTCCTGGAGCCGGCGCTCTCTGGCCACCCATCCACCCAGTCCCCGGTCGCGCTGCTCTTCCCGGCCAACGTCCTCCATGTCCTCGCGATGTCGGTCTGGGTCGGCGGCCTCGCCGCGCTCGTCCTCGTCCTGCCCGCCGCGACCCGCGAGCTCGAGGCGGCAAGCCGCAGCCGCCTGCTGGCCGCGACCCTGGCCCGCTTCTCGCCGCTCGCGCTCGCCTGTGTGGCGCTGATCCTGCTCACCGGTCTCGGCCAGGCCTACGCCTACGTCCGCGACCTCGACAACCTGCTCGACACCGCCTATGGCCGCGCGGTCCTGATCAAGCTCGTCCTTCTCGTCGCCCTGCTGATCCCGCTCGGCGCCTACAACCGCTACCGCTCGGTTCCCCGGCTCGAGCGGATCGCTGCGGGCGGGGAGGCGCCCGGCCGCGCCGGCCTGCTCCTGCGCCGGGCGCTGCGCGGCGAGGTGGCGCTGCTCGTCGTCGTGCTCGGCGTCACCGCGGCGCTGGCCGGCTACCCGCCGGCGACGGCGCAGCAGTCGGGGCCGTTCTCCGGCAGCGCCGCGCTCGGTCCGGCTGAGCTGGAGGTCACGGTCGACCCCGCCCAGGTCGGCTCCAACCAGATCCACCTCTACCTCTTCGACGCCCGCAGCGGCGCCCAGTTCGATCGGGTCAAGGAGCTGGGGGTGACGGCGACGATGCCGGAGAACTCGATCGGCCCGCTGCCGCTGGAACCGCAGCGCTCTGGCCCCGGCCACTACACCGTTCCGGGCGCCCAGCTCGGGGTCGCCGGCGACTGGGAGCTCGACGTGACCGCCCGCGTCTCCGCCTTCGACCAGTACGAGGCCAAGCTCGAGGTCCCGATCCGGTGAGCGCCGCGCTGGTCACCTCGTTGCTCTATCTGGCGCCCTGGCTGCTCCTCCTGGTGTTGCTCGCCTTCGGCCACTACCCGGGCGAGCGGCTGCTGGAGGCGATCGCCCGCGCCCGCCGCCCGGTTCCGCGCCGCGAGGACCGCCCACCGGCCCGACAGTTCCCCCTTCGCTCCTCTCCCCGCGGCGGCGCTCTCCTGGCGCTGGCCCTTGCCGGCCGCGGGCCGCCGGCGTGACCTCGCCACCGGCTCCGGTGGCTCACGCCCGCAGCAAGTTCAACGAAAGGAAGCGATGAAAATCAAGATCACGATGGCGCTGATCGCAGCGCTCGCCCTCGCTGTGCCCGCCAGCGCCAGCGCCCACGTCACCCTGCAGCCCTCCGAAGCCGCCGCCGGCGACTACGTCGTGCTCGACGTCCGCGTCCCCAACGAGAGCGACGATGCGGCGACGACCAGGGTCGACGTCCAGTTTCCGGACGGCTTCATCTTTGCCTCCTACCAGCCGGTCGCCGGCTGGAGCGTCAAGGTGCAGATGGCGAAAATGGCCGAACCCGTCACCAGCCACGGTGAGGAGATCACCGAACAGGTGAGCCGCATGACCTGGACCGCCGACAGCGACAATGTGGGGGTCCAGCCCGGGCAGTTCCAGGACTTCCCGATCTCAGTCCAGATCCCCGGCAAAGCCGGCGATGCGCTCACGTTCAAAGCGCTGCAGACCTATGACGACGGCGAAGTGGTCCGCTGGATCGGGGCACCCGACTCCGAAAAGCCGGCTCCCCAGGTCACCGTCACGGAGGGCAGCGGAGAGCACGGTGGGACCGCTGCCGACTCAGGGGACGAATCCCACGAAAGCGACGACGACGACAGCGCCAGCAAGGGCCTCGGAATCGCCGCCCTGATCGTCGGCGCCCTCGGCCTCATCGCCGGCGGTGCCGCCCTGGTCCGCTCCCGTCGGACCGCGTAGCGCTCAGAGTGCGACGGCGGGCGGTCTCGTCCGCCGTCGCTACTCGCCGTCGGTGCGCGGCAGCTGGCGCTCGTCGCCGTTGACCGGGACCTCCTCGGCGGTTGCGTCGAAGTCATAGGGGCGGCTGGCGCCCTGTGGTCCCGGGCCTGGCTGCGGTCCGGGCCCCGACCCGAACGGGCCGCCACCGCCGGGCATCCCGACGCCCATGATCGTCACGCGGCCGATCGTGAAGCGGCGCAGGACGCGGCGGACGATCGCGCGGGTGGGGGGGATGAGCAGGATCAGGCCGGCGATGTCGGTGAGGAAGCCCGGCGTCAGCAGCAGGGTGCCGCCGATCACGATCAGCAGGCCGTCGACGACCTCCTTGCCGGGGAAGCGGCGCTGGGCGAGGGCTTCGTTGAAGCGTTGCCAGGCGCCGCGGCCCTGGTGTTTAAGCAGGAAGGAGCCGAGCAGAGCGTCGGCAAGTAGCAGTGCCAGGGTCGGCCAGATCCCGATCGTCTGCCCGACCTGGATGATCACGTAGAGCTCCGCGATCGGGACGACGATGAAGAGGACGACCAGGAAGATCGGCATCGATTAAGCCTAGAGGCCCCGCGCTGCGGACTTTTCCGTTGCTATAGGGACGGAAAAGTCGATCAGGCAGCAGCGGTGGCTGCGCCGGCGGCCTGCTCCAGCTCGGCCAGCGACTCGGCGATCCCGTCGGAGATCGCTTCCACGTCCTCCATCGAGTCATAGTCGGCGAGCAGGCCGAACCCGACTTTGCCGTTGTAGCTCATGATCGCCACTGCCAGCGCGTGGTTTTCCGGCAGGAAGGCGACGGGGAAGACCTCTTCCATTTCCCGTCCCAGCACGTAGAGCGGCAGCTGCGGGCCGGGCACGTTGGTGACGATCAGGTTGAAGAGCCGGGTCGAGAAGTTGATCCGCGAGGCCTGGGCGAGCAGGGTCGGCGGGGCGAAGTCGTTGAAGCGGGAGATCACTTCCGCGCCCAGCGCCTGCTTGGAGCGCTTCAGGCCCTCCATCTCCTGGCTGATCGTGCGCAGGCGCCGCACCGGGTCCTCGACGTAGACCGGCAGCGGCCCGCGCATCAGCGCGATCCGGTTGCCGAGATCGCCGCGCTCGTCCGCGGTCCGGATCGAGACCGGGACCAGCGCCCGCAGCTCCAGTCCCTCGGTGCGGATGCTGCGCTCGTGCAGCCAGTTGCGGACGGCGCCGGTGACGACGGCGAGAACGACGTCGTTGACGGTCCCGCCGAGCGCGTCCTTGATCCGCTTGAAGGTGGCCAGCTCCGAACGCGCCCAGACGTAGCGCCGGTGCGGCCCGATCGGCTGGTTCAGCGGCACGTCCGGGGCCGGGTCGGCGAAGGCGGTGACGATCTCGCTCAGTCCCTCCAGCGCCTCGACGGCCTTGCGCGCGGTCGTCTCCGGCCTGCGCACCGCCTCGACGGCGCGCTCGGCCAGCGCCACCGGCGTCGCCACCAGGTCGCTGACCCCGCGCGCGACCAGCTCGGTCGTGCTCGGTTCCGGCCGCGGCACCCACTCGTCTTCGACCGGCCGCGGCTCCGGCACCGGCTCGAAGTCGAAGAGGACGGTGCCGATGTCGACCCCGGAGATGCCGTCGACCATCGCATGGTGGGTCTTGGTCAGGATCGCGAAGCGGTCGCGCTCCAGGCCCTGCGCCAGCCACATCTCCCAGAGCGGCTTCGAGCGGTCGAGCTGCTGGGAGAAGATCCGCCCGGCCAGCCGTTTCAGCTGCGCTTCCCCGCCCGGCTCCGGCAGCGCGGTGTGGCGGATGTGGTAGGTCAGGTTGAAGTTGACGTCGTCCGCCCACAGCGGCCGGCCCGCCTCCAGCGGCGGCACGACCAGCTTCTGGCGGAAGCGCGGCACCAGCTTCAGCCGGCTGCGTACGTGCTCGACCAGGTCGACGTATTTAGGCGGCGGTCCCTCGAAGATGAGGATCGCGCCGACGTGCATGTGGCTGTTCGAGCTCTCGTTGGTGAGGAACGAGGCATCGACCGCGGTCAGGCGGTCCAGGTGGCGTCCTTGCGTGGTCACACCGCAAGGCTAGCTACCCTGCAGATATGGCAGCAACCGCCACCACTGCCCCGAAGCGAGTCTTGCTTGCCGCCCCGCGCGGCTACTGCGCCGGCGTCGACCGCGCCGTGCAGACGGTTGAGCGCGCGCTGGAGCTGCACGGCGCCCCCGTTTACGTGCGTAAGGAGATCGTTCACAACAAGCACGTGGTCGAGGAGCTCGCCA
>DASUNU010000067.1:0-12449 GCA_036276995.1 Solirubrobacterales bacterium | reverse complement strand
AGACAGATTGCATATCGCGCGCTTCGCGGACATTCGCCCACGGGCATCACCGGCTCCCTGCAACGCGTGCTGGCGGTACGGACCGGGCGGCGGCAGCTCTGCAAGGGCGCCCGCTGCGAAGCACCTTTCGCTGAGCTGCATTGCTGGGAGCGTTGGTCTCGTCTGGCGCCGAAGTAGGCAAGACGCTGGTGGGGGGAGGGCCGATCCTCTCCGGGGGAATGTTGCCCGAAGGGCGCGATATGCAATCTGTCTATTGCGCGCCATAGGCGCGCTCCAACATCCGGAGCTGCACCCGAAGGGTGCGCGACTCAATTCGCCCGGAGGACGACCGGACCCCTCCCCTCGCAACCAGCTACTTGACGCCCGGGTGATGAACCGCCGCCGGGTCCGGCAGGTACAGGTCAGCCCCGCAACGCGGGCAGACCTGTACGTACAGCTTCAGATGCTTCCCGCAGGTCGGGCACTCGCGTTCTGGTTCGTTCTTCTCGACCCGGTAGAGGATCACGGCGATCAGGCCCAGGGGCGGCAGGCAGGTGCCGATCAGCAGCCAGAGCCAGAAGGAGCTGCCCTTGCCCTTGCCGATGATGGCGGTGGCGAGGCCGAAGAAGAAGGCGATCACGAGGTATTCCACATACCCATTCTTGCGGGTCTCGGCGTAGGCCTTACGTCCAAGGGTTGTTGCGGGTTTCAAGGGGGTTCGGGCATGGTCGAGAACTACCCAGGGCCCGGAACGGGCCCTTTCGCACATGGCGATTCCCCAGGCGACAGAGAGCGCGGCGAAACCGAAGCGGCAGAAAGGCCGCAGACGGCGGCGCGTCTGGAAGGACAAGCACTTCCGCTGGGTCCCCGACGGCAAGGGCGGCTGGCGGGTCCAGAGCTACATCGTCAAGCACCGCCACAAACCGAAGCGCAACCACTTCCGCGGGCCGGGCAAGCGACCGGCCAGCCGGCCCGCTGCCGCGGCTGCCCCGGCGGCGGCCCCGGCTGCCGGCAGCTCGCTCCCGCCCGGCGCCTACCAGGGCCCGTTCGGCCCCGAGCAGGCGCTGCGGCTGGCCAACCGGGCCGGCTTCGGGCCGGTGCCGGGACAGATCGACCGGCTCGTCTCGCTCGGGCTGGTCGGTGCGGTGCGGTCGCTGACCCAGCCCAGCGGCGCCGCCGGCCTCAACGGCCCCGCCCCGGTCGACGACGACGGCGCCCCGATCGCCCCCGCCGACGCCTACGGCCACGACCACCTCTGGTGGCTCGACCGCATGGTCCGCAGCGACCAGCCGCTGGTCGAGCGGATGGCGCTGGTCTTCCACGACTGGTTCGCGACCTCGCTCGACGGGGTCTCCAAACAGCAGCAGATGATCGACCAGTCCAACCTCTTCCGCTCCGCCTGCTTCGGCTCCTTCCTCGACCTGTTCAAGGCGGTGACGGTCGACCCGGCGATGCTGCAGTGGCTGAACGGCAACGAAAACCGCAAAGGCGCGCCGAACGAGAACTACGCGCGCGAGATGATGGAGCTGTTCAGCCTCGGCGCCGACCGCGGGGCCTACAGCGAGACCGACATCCGCGAAGCGGCGCGGGCGCTGACCGGGTGGCGCAACGACTGGTCCGGCGAGCTTGGAGCCCACAACTTCCGCTTCGAGCCCAAACGCTTCGACCCGAACCCGAAGACGGTCTTCGGCCAGACCGGCAATTGGGGCTGGGAAGACACCTGCCGGCTCTGCGTCGAGCACCCACTCCATCCCTCCTTCTTCGTCGAGAAGCTGTGGAGCTACTTCGTGCCCGAGCCGCCGCCGGCCGACGTCCGCGACCGCCTGATCGAGACCTATCGCGGCTCCGGCTGGGGGATCCGGCCGGTGCTGGAGGCGATCCTGATGAGCCCGCAGCTCTACGAGGGGCCGCCGATGGTGAAGCCGCCCACGGTGCAGCTGGCCGGGATGCTGCGGGCGCTGGGCCGGGGGATCGACACCGAGGCCTGGACCTGGCTCTGCGAACCCGCCGGGCAGGTGCTCTTCCGCCCGCCCAACGTGGCCGGCTGGGACGACGCCCGCTGGCTCGACACGTCGCGCATGCGGGCGCGCTGGAACCTCGCCTACTACGCCCTCGACGAGGTCCTGGTCGACGCCTGGAACGGCACCTACAGCACCACCGAGACCCCCGAGGAAGCGCTCGACCGCGCCCTCGCCACCTGGGGCTTCCCGGCCCTGCGGCCCGAGCACCGGGCCGAGCTGCTCGAGTTCTCCCAGCGCTCGCAGAACCTGATCCTCGCCAACTGGCAGCGCGGCCCCTACCGGGCGCTGCGCCAGAACGGGCTGCTGCAACTGATCGGCGCCAACCCCGACACCCTCCTGCAATGAGCCACGACTGCTGCCGCGACTACACCCGCTCCCAGCTCCTGCGCGGCGCCGCCGCGGAAGCCGGCCGCGGCCTGCCCGCGATCGAGCCCGGGATGCCGGAGCCAGCCGGGACCGGGCTCTCGCGCCGTCGCTTCCTCTCCAACGCGGCCGGGCTGGCGCTGGCCGTCTACGGCGCCTCGAAGATCCCGCTCTCGGCCTTCGAGACCGGGATCGCCCAGGCCGCCACCAGCGACAAGATCCTCGTCTCGGTCTTCTGCGACGGCGGCATCGACTCGCTCAGCGTGCTCGCCCCGGTCGGCGACCCGCGCTACGCGCAGCTCCGTCCCACCCTGGCGCTTGCCCCCGGCGCCGGCACCGCCTTCAGCGAGGACCCGAACCTGCAGTGGCACCCCGCGGCCGCCGCGCTCGCCACCCTGCACGCCGAGCAGAAGGTCAGCGTGCTGCCGGCGATCGGCTACGACCGCCCCGACCAGTCGCACTTCACCTCGCGCCACTACTACGAGGTCGGCGAGCTCGCGGTCGGCTACCGGACCGGCTGGCTCGGCCGCTACATCGACCTCGTCGGCGACGACGAGAACCCGCTGCAGGGGCTCTCGATGGACGGCTCGCTCTCGCCGATGATCGCCACCGCCAGCCGCCCGGTCGCGGCGATCGACAGCGTCGACGGCTACGACCTCTGGTCGCCGGTCAGCGACCCGATCCGGAATGAGATGTACCGCAGCTTCGCCCGCTTCGGGGCGCTGCCCGCCGACTCCCCCGGCCTCACCCAGGTCCGCCGCGCGGTCACCCAGACCGACAAGCTGCGCCAGGACCTGAACGGGATCGGCGACTTCACCAGCCCGGTCACCTACCCGAACACCCGCTTCGCCCACAAGCTCGCCGGCCTCGCCGAATTCATTGAAGCTGGGCTGCCGATGCGGGTGGTGACGGTCCGCGCCCCCGGCGGCTACGACACCCACGCCAATCAGGCCGAAGACCTCGAACGCAACCTGCGCCAGACCTGCGAGGGCCTGCTCGCCTTCCAGCGCGACCTGGAAGCGCGCGGGCTGCACAACCGGGTCATGGTCGAGATGTGGAGCGAGTTCGGCCGCCGCCCGGAGGAGAACGGCTCGGCCGGGACCGACCACGGCGCCGCCGGCTGCGCCTTCGTGATCGGCTCCAAAGCCCAGGGCCAGATGGTCGGCGAGTTCCCCGGCCTGGCCAAACTCGACGCCCACGACAACCTGCGCGCGACCAGCGACTTCCGGGCGATGTACTGCTCGCTGCTGGAGCAGTGGCTGGGCCACGACGCCGGCCCGATCATCCCCGGCGCCTCCGGCTTCGCCCGCCCGCAGCTGGTCAAGGCTTGAGTTGAGCTTTTGCGTCCCGTGGGAACACGAAGTCTCAACTCGATCTTGCTGGCGGCGCTGCTGGCGCTTTCGATCGGCTTCGGGTCGGTGGCGAGCGACAGCGCTGCCGCAGCGGACTGCACCTGGCAGCGGCACTCGAAGCGGGTCGTGAAGAAAGTCAAGCGCCAGGGCAAGGTGCGGCGAGTGGTGGGCCACAAGCGATGGTGGAGCTGTGTCCCGCTTCCGGTCCAGCCGGCGCCGAGTGCGCCGGCGGCGGCGGCGACGCCCCCGGAGCCAACCCCGACCCCGCAGCCGACACCCGAAGAGGAAGCGCTGCCGCGGCGGGTCAGCGTCAAAGCCAACGATGACCTCCCGGAGGCATTCAGCTTCGCCCTCTCGCGACCCTTCGTCTACGCCGGCGAAGTTACGGTCGAGCTCAACAACAGCGACGCCCAGGACCCGCACAACCTCAACCTGCGAACCGAGGGCGACGAAGGTGCGCCGCTGGAGATCCCCGAGGCGGGGCCGGGTGAGCGCCGGCTCGCCCGCTTCCAGCTCCCGGCGGGCAGCTACCGGCTCTGGTGCAGCTTGCCCCAACACGAGGAATGGGGCATGAGCGTCGGGCTCGAGGTCCGCCCCGGCTAGCTAGCCGAGCCGCTTCGGGTGGCCGATCGAGCCGAGCTCGGAGATGTCGCGCTTGAACGGCAGCCCGGCGGTCCAGTCGAGCGCCGCGCGGAACTTGCGGGGGGCGCCCGGGATCTGGCTCAGGTGGTAGGTCCGGGCCAGCCACCAGGCCGGGAAGCCGCGGAAGGTGCGGTCGCCGATCCGGCCCACGGCCTTGTAGCGGCCGAGGTTGACGAAGGAGGCTTCGCTGCGGTACTCGAACGGCCGCGCCGTCCCGATGCCCAGCTCGGCGGCGATGTTGCGCGCCGCCACCGGGCCCTGGCGGACCGCGTGCTGGGCGGTCGGCGGGCACTGGCCGCCGCGCGGGTCGGGAGCGGCGGCGGCGTCGCCGATCGCCCAGACCCCGTCGAGGCCCGGCACGCGCAGGTGGTCGTCGACCGGCACCCGTCCGCGCTCGTCGAGCGGCAGGTTGAGCTCCTTGAGGATCGGCTGCGGGGCGACCCCGGCGGTCCAGACCACAGTCTGAGTCGGCAGCGTCTCACCGCTGGAGAGACGGGCGAAGTCAGGGCCGACTTGCTCCAGCGTCGTCTCCAGGCGGATGTCGATGCCGCGCCCGCGCAGCTCGCGCAGGGCGTAGTCGGCGAGCTCGATGTCGATCTCCGGCAGCACCCGGTCGCTGGCCTCGACCAGGACCCAGCGCATCCCGTGCAGGCGCGCCCGCGGATAGCTCTCGATCGCGTCGGCGGCGAAGTCCTGCAGCTCGGCCAGCGCCTCGAGCCCGGCGTAGCCGCCGCCGACGAAGACGAAGGTGAGCAGTTCGTCGCGGCGGGCTACGTCTTCGGTCGCGTTCGCTTCCTCCAGCGCCTCGACCACGTGGTTGCGCAGCCAGATCGCATCGGCCAGGCCCTTGAACCCGATCGCGTGCTCGGCCAGGCCCGGCACCGGCAGCGTCCGCGAGACCGAGCCGAGGGCGAGCAGCAGCTGGTCGTAGGGCAGCGTCTCGACCTCGCCGTACTTGGCTCGCAGCTGCACCGTCTTCGCCGCCGGGTCGTGGCCGACGATCGAGCCCAGCCGCAGGTAGGTGCGCTTGAGAATGTCGCGCAGCGGCGTCACCACGTGCCGCGGCTCCAGCGTCCCGGCCGCGGCCTCCGGCAGGAACGGCGTGTAGAGCATGAAGTTGGTCTCATTGACCAGGACCAGCCGCGCCGACTGCCGCGGCATCACCTTCTCCAGCTCCCGCGCCGCCGCCGCCCCTCCAAAACCCCCACCGGCGATGACGACGTTCCAGGCCATGAATCCAACTTAGCACTTTGTAACAACTTGTTACAAAGTGCTGTTTGTGGCGAGCAGCCGGTCCATCGCGAGTCGCAGAACCTGGGAGCGGCTGCGGCCCTCGTGCTCGGCGGCGATGAAGTAGCTGCCGACGAACAGCGAGAAGGCGAGGAGGCTGCGGACCTCGGCCTCGTCGGCATCGAGGCCGAGGCCGACGAACAGGGAGCGCATGTACTCCATCCGGCGGTTGTCGACCCGGCGCACGCGGGCGGCGACGGCAAGGTCGCGGCGAGCCCAGTCGCGGATCGCCAGCTCGACCGCGGAATCGAACTCGGTCGAAGCGGCCAACTTGAAGAGCTGCCGCAGCTTCGCCTGGGGATCGGCCGACTCGCTCTCGACCCGGACGATCACGTCCCCGACCACCGCCTTCTCCCAGGCGTCGAGCGCCTCCTCCAGCAGCGCCTGGCGGCCCTTGAAGTGCCAGTAGAAGCCACCCTTGGAGACCCCGAGGGAGGCCGCGATCGCCTCGACCCGGACCGCCTCGGGACCGCCGGCGGAAAGGGCCTGCAGGGCCGCCTCGACCCAGGCATCGCGGGGGGTTCGCAGCGTGGCCATCGAGTATCTATACGCCACCGTATTGACAGCCGCAAGCCCTGCAACTAAATTTCCATACGACCCCGTATGGAAAGAGGAGGCGCGGTATGAGAATCCCCAACTCGACCCACGAATCCGGCCCCTGGGAGATCCGCGCGATCGTCCCCGACTTCACCCTCGAGGACGCCTGGGCGCTGCCCGTGCGGGGCGGGCCCGACGACTTCGAGCGGCTGATCGAGCTCGCCTGCAGCGGCGACCCGGCGCAGGCGGAATCGCTGCCGACCCGCTTCCTCTGGGGCCTGCGCGACCGCCTCGGCGCCTGGTTCGACCTCGGCCGGATCTCGGCCCCCGCCGCCGACGACAGCGCCGGCGGACTGGCGATCCCGGGCGAGGGCGGGGCCTCCGTCAGCGATCGCCTGCCGGGCCACCTGCGGGGAACGGCGGCCGACGTCCATTTCGAGTCGCTGCCCTTCGTCCCCCTCTACCGCACCGACACCGAGTTCGCGGCCGAGATCTCCAACCCGACCGTCCACGGCGTCATGCACCTCGCCTGGGCGGAACTGGAGGAGGACCGGTTCCAGGCGCAGATGGCCGTCTACGTGAAGCCGCGCGGCCTCTTCGGCAAGGGCTACATGGCGTTGATCAAACCCTTCCGTTATCTGATCGTCTACCCGGCGCTGACCCGGCAGATCGAGCGCGAATGGGCGGCTAGCCGAGCTGCTGCTTGATCAGGCGGTTGACCTCGCCGCCGTCGGCGCGGCCTTTGGTCTCGCGCATGACGGCACCGACGATGGCGCCGATCGCCTTGCCGTTGCCGGCGCGGATCTGCTCGGCGGCTTCGGGGTCGGCGGCGATCGCGGCGGCGACGATCGCCTCCAGCTCGCCGTCCTCGCCGGCCATCTGGGCGAGGCCCTCGCGCTCGACGATCGCGGCGGGGTCGCCGCCCTCGGCGACGAGGACCGCCAGGACCTTCTTGCCGCTGCCGTGGGAGATCGTCTTCTCCCCCACTAAGGCCATCAGCGCCGCGAGGGTCCCGGGCTCGACCTTGGAATCGGCGGCCGAGACCCCCTCCTCGCTGTGGCGGAGCGCCGCCGCCAGCTCTCCGGTCACCCAGTTGGCGACCACCCGCGACTCGATCGCCTCGGCGACAGCGTCGACCTGCTCGAAGTAGGCGGCGGTCTCGGGGTCGGCGGCCAGCGTCGCCGCCACGTCCTCGGCCAGCCCCAGCTCGCCGACGTAGCGCTCGATCCGCGCCGCGGGCAGCTCCGGCAGCGCCTCCCGCGCCTCGCGCAGCATCTGCTCGGTCGGGACGATCGCGACCAGGTCGGGCTCGGGGAAGTAGCGGTAGTCGTGGGCTTCCTCCTTCGAGCGCAGCGAGGTGAGGCTGCCGCTGGCGGGGTCGAAATGAAGGGTCTCCTGTTCGACCGTCCCCCCCGCCCCGACCAGCGCCACCTGGCGCTCGATCTCGGCTTCGACCCCGCGCTGCAGGAAGCGGAAGCTGTTCATGTTCTTCAGCTCGGTCTTGGTTCCGAGCTCCTCGCTCCCGGCCGGGCGCACCGAGACATTGGCGTCGACCCGCAGGCTGCCCTCCTCCATGTTGACGTCGGAGACGCCGAGCTGGCGCACCGTCTCGCGCAGCAGGCGCGCCCACTGGGCGGCCTCGGCGGCGCCGCGCAGGTCGGGCTCGGTGACGATCTCGACCAGCGGCGTGCCGCCGCGGTTGAAGTCGACCAGCGAGGCGCCGGAGCCGTGGATCCGGCCCGACTCGCCGACGTGGATCATCTTCGCGGCGTCCTCCTCGAGGTGGGCGCGGTGGATGCGGACGTCGCCGAGCTTGCCGGCGCCGGCGATCGGGATGTCGTACTGGCTGATCTGGTACGCCTTCGGGCTGTCCGGATAGAAGTAGTTCTTGCGGTGGAAGATCGAGCGCGGCGCCACCTCGCAGCCGAGCGCGGCGGCGATCTGCAGGGCGTACTGGATCGCCTGCTCGTTGACCACCGGCAGCACCCCCGGGTGGGCGAGGCAGACGGGGCAGGTGTGGACGTTGGGCTCGTCGCCGAAGGAGAGCTCGCAGCCGCAGAACATCTTCGTCTTGGTCGCCAGCTGGACGTGGATCTCCAGCCCGATCACGGCTTCCAGCTCGCGCGCCTCAGCCATTGCCGTTGCCTCCGGCCCAGGGCAGCAGCTCGCGCTGGGCCTGGTTGAAGCCGATCCCCTGCTCGAGCGCGTAGGCGGCCTCCAGCAGCTTCTGCTCGGCGAAGGCCGGGGCGGCGATCTGGAACCCAACCGGCAGCTGCGGGCCGCCGCCCGCGGGCGCGGCGAGGCCGGCGGGGATCGAGATCGCCGGGATCCCGGCCAGGCTCATCGGCACCGTGAAGAAGTCGTTGAGGTACATCGAGAGCGGGTCGTCGGTCTTCTCGCCCAGTCCGAAGGCGACCGAGGGCGAGGTCGGGGTGACGACGAAGTCGACGTCGGCGAAGGCGCCGGTGAAGTCCTCGGCGATCCGCGTCCGCACCTTCTGCGCCTGCCCGTAGTAGGCGTCGTAGTAGCCCGAGGAGAGCGCGTAGGTGCCGAGCATGATCCGTCGCTTCACCTCGGGCCCAAAGCCCTGCGCCCGGGTCGTCTCGTACATATCCAGCAGGTCCCCGGCCTCTTCCGAGCGCATCCCGTAGCGGACGCCGTCGTAGCGGGCCAGGTTCGAGGAGGCCTCGGCCGGGGCCAGCACGTAGTAGGCCGAGATCCCGTGCTCGGCGTTGGGCAGCGCCACCTCGGCGATCTCGCCGCCGAGCGCCTCGATCTGCCGCAGCGTCGCCTCGAAGACCTCGCGCACGCCGGCGTCGATCGCGTCGCGGGAGAGCTCGGCCGGGACCCCGAAGCGCAGCCCGGAGAGGTCCTCGCGGCTCGGCGCCACAACCCCGCCCTCGATCCCAACCGAGGTCGAGTCGCACTCGTCGCGGCCCTGCAGCGCCGCCAGCAGCAGCGCCGCGTCGGTGACGTCGCGGGTCAGCGGCCCGCACTGGTCGAGCGAGGAGGCGAAGGCGATCATCCCGTAGCGGGAGATCGAGCCGTAGGTCGGCTTCAGGCCGACGATCCCGCAGAGCGCGGCCGGCTGGCGAATCGAGCCGCCGGTGTCGGTGCCGAGCGCGCAGGGCGCGAGGCCACCGGCGACCGCCGCGGCCGAGCCGCCGGAGGAGCCACCCGGGACGCGCCCGCGGTCCCAGGGGTTGAGCACCGGCCCGTAGGCCGAGTTCTCGTTCGAGGAGCCCATCGCGAACTCGTCCATGTTGGTCTTGCCGAGCACCCGGGCCCCGGCCGCGTCGAGGCGGCGCACCGCGGTCGCCGTGTACGGCGGCCGGTAGCCCTCGAGGATGCGCGAGCCGGCCGTGGTCGGCGCGCCCTCGGTGCAGAAGATGTCCTTGACCGCGACCGGGACCCCCCGCAGCGGTCCGTCCTCGACCTCGTAGTGACTGTCGTCCTCGAGCTGCCAGAGGTAGGCGTTGAGCTCGTCGCCGGCCGCCGCCCCGCGCCAGGCCGCGAAGTACTCCTCGACCCCGACCTCGCCGGCCGCGATCTTCGCCGCCGCCTCGGCGACGCTGAGCTCGAGCAGGTCCGTCATCTACTCGGCCTGGGGTGAGGGCACGCGGAAGGCCCCGTTGACCGGTTCCGGCGCCTCCGCCAGCGCCACGTCCTTGGCCAGGCTCGGGCGCGGCAGGTCGGGCCGCAGCACGTTCTCCAGCGCGACCACGTGCGAGGTCGGCTCGACCCCCTCGAGGTCGAGCTTGCCGATCCGGTCGACGTGCTCGAGGATGCCGGAGAGCTCCCCGGTCATCTGCTCCACCTCAGCGTCAGAAAGCCGCAAACGAGCCAGCCGCGCGACGTGCAGAACCTGCTCCCGGTCGATCATCGGCGGGATTCTAGGCGCGGTCAACTTCTGGCTGCTCAGCCAGTTAGAGTGGCGGCGATGCAGGGGCCCGCGGCAGAGAGATTCGTCGTCCTCAACCTGCGCCTTTTGGCGGGGACGTTTGCGGTCGTCGGACTGCTCTTCCTCTGTGTGCCCAGCGGCGTCCTCGACGTGATCTCCGACGTCGGCGAATGGTTCGGCAACGACACCCGCGCCCCGCACACCCAGCAGTACCTGTGGCTGGCGCTGGCCTTCGCCTACATGGTCGTGATCACCGGCATCTGCCTGCTGGCCCAGACCGACGTCGTCCGCTACCGCGCCCTGCTGCTCGTCCTCGCCGCCGGCAAGACCGCCTCCTCGCTCGGCTCGCTGCTCTTCTTCGTCATCCAGGAACCGGTCTTCATCTACCTGCTCAACTTCCTCGTCGACGGCTTCCTGGCGCTGTTCGCGCTCTGGCTCTGGGCGCTGGCCGGGCGGATCGGCCGCCCGGTCGATCCCGGTTGACAGCGCCCGCCGGGGCTTTCAGCCGCTGAGCAGCGCACCCTGAGCGCGATCTGCGCGGCGATGGCGCCGGGCGTCGACGGCCTGCCCCGGGCCGAGCGCGACGTCGACGTCTCCGGCCCGGTCGCCAACTTCCTCGGCTCGGTCTCGCCGCGCATCCTGCTGCGCTTGAAGCTGGGCCTGCGCGCCTTCGAGTGGCTGCCCTTCCCCTGGCGCTTCAGCCGTCTCGACCCCGAGGCCCAGGAGGACTTCCTGCTGAAGCTGGAGGGCTCGCGCTTCTCCCTGCACCACGACCTGCTGCTGATGGCAAAGCTGTTCTCGACCCTCGGCTACGCGGTGACGCCGCAGGTGCAGGCGCGGATCGGCTACGAGATCTCCTGCGCCCGCTCCGACGGCACTCTCCCTCCACCGGCGGGGGGCCTCGGCGAGACCGAGCCCAGCGGCGAGGGCGAGGAAGCCGACGTCGTCATCGTCGGCTCCGGGGCCGGCGGCGCGGTGGCCGCGGCCGAGCTCGCCGCGGCGGGCCTCGACGTGCTGGTGCTCGAGGCCGGCAACCACTACAACCGCGGCAACTACCCAAGCAACCACCTCGACGCGATCGCCGAGCTCTACCGCGACGGCGGCCTGACGATCGCCGACGGCCGCCCGCCGATCCCGGTCCCGGTCGCCAAGGTCGTCGGCGGCACCACGGTGATCAACTCCGGCACCTGCTTCCGCGCTCCCGACGCGGTGCTCGAGGATTGGAAGCAACGCTTCGGGATCTCCTGGGCGCGCGACCTCGAAGCCGACTTCGCCGAGGCCGAGGAGACCCTGCACGTGACCCAGCTCGACCCCGAGACGATGGGCCGCAACGGCCAGCTCGCGATGGAGGGCGCTGCCGCGCTCGGGGTCAGCGCCGCGCCGATCTTCCGCAACGCCGGCAACTGCTCGCAGTGCAGCTCCTGCCCCTTCGGCTGCGAGATCGACGCGAAGCGGGGGATGCACGTCAGCTACCTGCCGCGGGCGGTCGCCGCCGGGGCGCGGATCCGGGCCGGGGTCGAGGCGCAGCGGGTCCTGGTCGAGGACGGGCGCGCGGTCGGGGTCGCCTGCACGGCGAAGATCGGCGGCCGGCGCCGGCCCTTCACGGTGCGCGCGCGGCGGGCGGTGATCGCCGCCGGCGGCGCCTTCGGCACGCCGGAGCTGCTGCAGCGCTCCGGGCTCGGCGGTGGCCAGGTCGGGCGCAACCTCCACATCCACCCCGCCTGCTGGGTCGGCGCCCGCTACGAGGAGGAGGTGCGCGGCTGGGAAGGCGTGATGCAGAGCTTCTACGTCGACGAGTGGGAGGACCCGCACGGAATCCTGCTCGAGGCCACCTTCACCCCGCTTGCCTTCGGCGGTGCCTGGCTGCTCGGTGCCGGCCGCAGCCACCAGGAAGCGATGCTCGACTTCGGCCACGTCGGCTCGATCGGGGTCCACCTCTGCGACCGCTCCTCCGGCCGGGTCGGGCTCGGCAGCGAAGGCTCGCTGCGGGCCAGCTACAAGCTGACCCGCGAGGACGCCGACCGGATTGCCTACGGCATCGCCCGCGCCGCCGAAGTCCACTTCGCCGCCGGCGCCACCGAGGTCTACCCCAACATCGCCCGCGTCGGTGTGCTCAAGAAGGGCGAGCTCGCCAACTTCGAAGCGACCCGGTTCAAGCCGGCCGAGCTGCGGCTGGAGGCCTTCCACCCGATGGGCACGGCCCGGATCGCCGCCGACCCGCGCCAGGGCGCCTGCGGCCTCGACGGGTCGGTCAACGGGACCAGCGGCCTCTACGTCGCCGACGGGTCGCTGTTTCCGACTTCGGTGGGGGTCAATCCGATGATGACCATCATCGCCTTCAGCAAGCAGGTGGCGCGGGGGATT
>DASUNU010000066.1:0-19565 GCA_036276995.1 Solirubrobacterales bacterium | reverse complement strand
ATCAGGCCCGCCCCCCGGTCAGGGTCATGCCGCCGTCGACGGTGTAGACGGCGCCGGTGATCCAGGCGCCTTCGTCGCTGGCGAGGAAGGCGGCGACGCCGGCCACGTCCTCGGCGCTGCCGAGCCGGCCCAGCGGCACCCGCGCGGTCGAGGCCGCCATCGCCTCCTCGGCGCTCCGCCCCGGGTCGTCCCCGGTGCGGCGCTCGTAGGCGGAGCGGACCAGCGGGGTCGGCACGGTGCCGGGGCAGATCGCGTTGACCCGCACCCCGGCGGCGGCGTAGTCGAGCGCCATCTGCCGGGTCAGGGCGATCACGCCCCCCTTCGCCGCCGAGTACGGGGCGAGCGCCGGCAGCGCGACCAGGCCGGCGACGCTGGCCTGGTTGAGGATGCAGCCACCGCCGCCCTCAGTCATCGCCGGCAGCACGGCACGGGCGGAGAGGAAGACGCCGGTCAGGTTGACCGCGAGCGTCCGCTCCCAGGCAGCGGGGTCGACCTCGGCGGCACTGCCCTCGCCGGGGATGCCGGCGTTGGCGTAGAGCACGTCGATGCGGCCGTGGCGCTCGAGCGCGGCGGCGGCCATCCGCTCCTGGTCGTCGGCCGCGGCGACGTTGACCGCGAGCGCGCTCGCCTCGCCGCCCCCCGCCTCGATCTCCCGCGCCACCGCGAGCGCGCTCTCCTCGGCCAGGTCGGCGCAGAGTACGGCGGCGCCCTCGGCGGCGAAACGGGCGGCAGCAGCGGCACCGAGGCCGGAACCGGCCCCGGTCACGATCGCCACCTTCCCTCGCAGACGCTCCTCCATCAAGCCCTTTCGGTTGGCCGTGGCGGTTCCCCGCCTCCGGCCCGTCTTTCGGCCCTTGGTCGTCTCTCCGCCCCTTATTAGAGCGAACCGGACCGCTGGGCTGGGTTCTTTTTACTGCTCAATCCTATCGGTCGAATTATGATAAGGATGATATGCTATCTTCGCCACGAAGTGGTGAGAAACACACGGGAAAGGGTTGTGAGAGATGAGTCCAACTAGGAACAAATCCGCGGCTTCGCGGCTGGTCGTGCTGTTGCTCGCCATCGCGGCGCTGGCACTGACGATCTCCGCCTGCGGCGGCAACGACGACGAGAGCTCGGCCAGCTCCGGCGACTCGGCCGCGCCAGCGAGCGCGGGCGACGCCTCCGGCGCCGGTGAAGAAGCGGCGAAAGCCGGCCAGGACCTGCCCAAAGGGCTGACCGCCGGGATCCTGCACGTGCAGGGAACCGCGCAGTCCGATCAGTTGATCGGGTATGGAGTCGAGGACGCGCTCGACGCGCTGGAAATCCCCTACTCCTCCCAGGACGCGCAGGGGAACCCGGCCAAAATGGCCTCCGGCCTCGACGCCCTGATCAACAAAAACCCGAGCGTCGTCTTCGGCATCTCGGTTGAGCCGGCGACGATCACCGCCCAGCTCAAAAAAATGCAGCAGAAAGGGATCCCCTACATCAACGTCGGCGGCACCGTCGCCGAATCGCCGTTGGTGGCTTTGAGCCCGGTCCCCAGCGATTACGCCCAGTCGGCGATCGCGACCCAGTACCTGCTCAACACCCTCGGGGCCGAAAACAAAGAGTCGCCCGGGACCCCGGTCGGCGAGGTCGCCAGCTTCGGCTTCGACCCGATCTACTCGCTGTTCCAGCGCCGGATCACCTTCGAAACGATGGTCAAAGAGGCCCCCGGCGTGAAAATCGTCGCCGATCACCAGATCGACTTCGAAAACCCGACCGGCGACATCCAGAGCGCAACCGAATCGATCGTCCAGGCCAACCCGGACCTGAAGGCGATCTACAGCTGCTGCGACTTCACCCTGCCCCCGATCGCCGCCGGTCTGCGGCAGGCGGGCGCCACGGACAAAGTCAAAGTGGTCTCGGCCCAGCTCGCCGACCCGGCCGTGCTCGACCTGATCCAGAAAGGCGAAATCGACGCGGTCGGCAACGCCGCCCTCGGCGCCAGCTCCTGGATGGCAGTCGACGAGTTCGCCTCCTCGGAAGCGGAAAAACGCGAAATCTGCCGCACCTGCTGGATGAAGAACGAGTACATGTTTGCCTACAGCATGGTCGACAAAGAAAACGTCGACCCCAGCTTCGACCTGCGTCCGGACTTCGCGATCAACCCCCTGATCGTCGACTACCCGGGCTACTTCGAAGCCAAGTGGAAAAAGGAATACGGGCTCTAGACGGCCCGTACCCGAGGGGTAGTCACGATGTCCACCAAACCACTCTCCCCCGCGCCGGCCGGAGCCGGTGCGGGGGGCCCCACCACCGTCGCCGAGGCCGAAGCCAGGGCTCAGCGCTGGCGCGGCCTCGGCCCCCGGGTCCGCCGCTTCGGGGTGATCGGGACCTTCCTGCTCGCCTTCGCCGTCTTCGCGATCCTGAAGCCGGACGAGTTCCTCTCCTGGGACAACTTCTCCAACATCCTCTCCAGCGCCGCCGTCCCCGCGATCGTCGCCTGCGGGCTCACCGTGCCGCTGATCATGGACGACTTCGACCTCTCGATCGGGGGCGTGCTCGCCTTCATCGGGTCGCTGGTCGTGGTCCTGCAGGCGACCAACGACTGGAACTACGAACTGGCGATG
The DNA here is from genome assembly GCA_036276995.1 of Solirubrobacterales bacterium. Lineage (GTDB taxonomy): Bacteria > Actinomycetota > Thermoleophilia > Solirubrobacterales > 70-9 > VAYN01. The sequence goes on along the minus strand of DASUNU010000066.1, from coordinate 16,971 downwards.
CTCTTCGGCCTGCTCGCCGCGGTCGCGATCGGCCTGCTCAACGGGCTGCTGATCGCCCGCCTCGGCGGCTCCTCCTTCGTCATCACCCTGGCGCTCGGCTCGGTCTACGCCGGCCTCGTGCTCTGGGTCACCGACTCGCAGACGATCTACTCCGGCCTCAAGCCGGGCTTCCTCTCCTTCGGCCAGGACTCGCTGCTGGGGATCCGGCTGCCGATCATCTACGCGATCGTGATCGCGGTCGCGCTCTTCCTGCTCACCGAGCGCACCGTGTTGGGGCGCAAGTTCTACGCGGTCGGGGAGAACTCGACCGCCGCCTACCTGACCGGGATGCCGGTCAAACGGCTGCGCACCTACGGGCTGGTCCTCTCCGCGCTCGCCGCCGGCTTCGGCGGCATGGTCCTCTTCGCCCAGGCCGGCTCCACCTACGCCAACGCCGGCAGCCCCTTCCTGCTCGCCGGCTTCTCCGCCGCCTTCCTCGGCGCCGCCCTGCGCAGCAACGGCCGCTTCAGCGTGCTCGGCTCGGCGATCTCGGTGGTGCTGGTGCAGACGGTGGCGACCGGCCTGGTGATCGTCAGCCTGCCGTCCTGGACGATCAACGTCTTCGAAGGGTCGATCCTGGCCGTGGCGATTCTCCTCGCGCCCCAGGTGAGGATCTGGAAATGACCCCGGCGGAGAACGCGAGCGACCCGGCCGGGAGGGCGAACGCCTCCGGCCGGGGCATCGCGGTCGAGGGCCTGAACAAGCGCTACGCGGCGGTCGTCGCCCTCGCCGACGTCAGCCTCAGCTTCGCCCCCGGCGAGATCACCGGCATCGTCGGCAAGAACGGGGCCGGCAAGAGCACCCTGATCAAGGTCCTCTCCGGCGCCGTCCGCCCCGACTCCGGCACGGTCCTGGTCGACGGCCACCCGGTCAGCCTCGGCCAGCCCTCCGACGCGCTGCACCGCGGCATCCTCACCATGCACCAGCAGCTCGAGACCTTCGGCGGCCTCACCGTGGCCGAGAACCTGCTGCTCGGCACCCCCCACTTCCCCCGCGGCCCCGGCGGCATGGTGCGCTGGCGCACGCTCTGGAAGCGGGCCGAGGCGGTGCTGGAGAAGCTGCGGGTGGAGATCGACCCGCGGGCGCCGATGGACGGGCTCTCGGTCGCCGACCGCCGCATGGTCACCCTGGCCCGCGCCCTGGTCGACGACGACGGCCGCATGGTCATCCTCGACGAGCCGACCGAGTCGCTGACCGCGGCCGAGGCCGACCACCTGTTCGAGCGGATGCGCGAGCTGCGCGCGCGCGGCATCTGCGTGATCTACGTCTCCCACCGGCTCGAGGAGATCAGCGCGATGAGCGACCGCATCGTCGCGATGCGCGACGGCGAGGTGATCGCCGACGGCGCCACCGCCGAGTTCGACCGCGCCCGCCTGGTCGAGCTGATCGCCGGCCCGGAAGAGGCGAAGCCGAGCCCGGCCGCGATCCCCGCCTCGCAGCGCCAGCCGCTGCTGGTCGCCGAGGGCCTGAGCGGCCCCGGGGTCGCGCCCTCCAGCTTCAGCCTGCACGAGGGCGAGATCGTCGGCCTCTGCGGGCTCGCCGGCAGCGGCCGCAGCGCCCTCGCCCGGCTGCTCGCCGGCGCCACCAGGGCCGAGCACGGGACGCTGCGGATCGGCGAGCAGGAGCACTCCTTCGGCGGCCCCCACGACGCGATCCTGGCCGGCGTCGTCTTCGTCCCCGAGGACCGCCGCCAGCAGGCCCTCTTCCCCACCTTCACCCTGGAAGAGGACGTCGTCGCCGGCTCGCTGGAGAAGCTGCGCTGGGGCCGCACCCCGTTCGTCAGCCGCCGCGCCCAGAAGCGGGCGGCGACCGCGGCGATCGCCGACTTCAACATCGCCGCCGCCGGTGGCGAGCAGCTGACCCAGACCCTCTCCGGCGGCAACCAGCAGAAGGTCGTGCTGGCCCGCTGGCTCTCGACCGGCGGCCGGGTGCTGGTTTTGGACGAGCCGACCCAGGGAATCGACGTCGGCACCAGGGCGGAAATCTCGGCCCAGGTGCGGAGCGCGGTCGAAGGCGGCGGCTGCGCGCTCTGGATTTCCTCGGACTTCGAGGAGATACTGACCGTCTCCGACCGCCTCCTGATCATGCGTGAGCACCAAGTCGTCGCGGAGATATCGCCCAAGGGCCTGTCCCAGGCCGAACTGCTGAGCGCCTGCCTGCCCGACCAGCCCGACCCCGCCGCCGCCGAGGCCGCCGGCGCGCATGGCTGAGCCGGCGGCCGACTCGCCGCTGGCCGACCTCGACGGCCGCGTGGTCGTCGTCACCGGCGCCGCCCAGGGGATCGGCGCCGCCACCGCCGCCTACCTCGCCGCCCGCGGCACCCGGGTGCTGCTGCTCGACCGCGACGCCGAGGCGCTGGCGGCGACGGAGAAGGAGCTGCTCGGGGCCGGCCTGCCGATCCGGGCCGCGGTCTGCGACGTATCGGTCGAGGCCGAGGTCGAGCGCGAGGTCGGGCGCCTGCGCGGAGAGGAGGGCCGCTGCGACGGACTCGTCAACAACGCCGCCTCGATCGAGTGGAACGAGCTGCGCACGCTCGACCTCGCGGGCTGGGACCGGATCCTGCGCAACAACCTGACCAGCTGCTTCCTCTGCGCCCGCGGCTTCGGGGCGCTGATGCTGGAGCGCGAACACGGCAGCATCGTCAACGTCTCCTCGGTCGCGGGCAGCGCCCCGGAGGCCGGCGCCGGCTCCTACTCGGCGGCGAAGGCGGGGGCGATCATGCTGGCCCGCCAGCTCGCGGTCGAGTGGGGCCCGCGCGGGGTCCGCGCCAACGCGGTCAGCCCCGGGATCATCGCCGCGCCGATGGCGCAGGGCTTCCTCGCCGACCCCGAGTCGCTGCGCCAGCGGCTGGGGATGATCGCCAGCGAACGGATCGGCGAGACCGACCACATCTCCGCCCTCGTCGCCTTCCTGATCAGCGACGCGGCGGGCTTCATCAACGGCCAAAACATCGAGGTCGACGGCGGCATGATGCAGATGCTCCTCAAGCTCCTGCCCCATCCCGGCGTGCGGCGCTCGGAGGATGAGGAGGAAGCATGATCGTCGACTGCGACGTCCACCCGTACTTCAGCAACGGGCTCGAGGACCTGACGCCCTACATGAGCGAGAGCTGGCAGCAGCGGCTCGGGATCGGCCAGAGCGCGAGCTGGAGCAAGAACTTCGCCGCCTCGCAGTTCGTGCTGCCGCTCGATTACCTCTACATCAACACCGCCGGCGCGACCCGGCTCGACAGCTCGCCGGACGGGAAGATTCCCGGCAGCGACCCGGCCTTCATGGCCGAGCAGCTGCTCGACGGGCACGGGATCGACCGCGCCGTGCTGATCGCCGGCCACCTGTTCGGGATCGGCGCCTTCCCCGACCCCGAGGTCGCCGCGACCGTTGCCGCCGCCTACAACGACTGGCAGCAGGAGCGCTGGCTCGAGTTCGACCGCCGCTACCGCGGCGCGATCGTGGTCGCGCCCCAGCACCCGGAGGCGGCGGTGGCGGAGATCGATCGCTGCGCCGACCGCGACGGCATCGTCGCGATCTTCCTCCCCCTGCACGAGATCGCGCTCGGCGAGAGCCACTACTACCCGGTCTACGCCGCGGCGGAAAGGCACGGCCTGCCGATCATCACCCACCCCAGCGGCACCGAGAACGTGTTCGCGCGGGCGCCGCGGATGGCCTCGACCCCCACCTACTACATCGAGTGGCACACCGGACTCGGCCAGATCCACCAGTCGAACGTGCTCAGCCTGCTCTGCCACGGCGTCTTCGAGCGCTTCCCGAAGCTGAAAGTCACGATCGCCGAGGGCGGCTTCATGTGGGCGATCGAAACGATGCTGAAACTGGACCGCGACTGGCAGGCGCTGCGCGACGAGATCCCCTGGGTGAAGCGGCCGCCGAGCGAGTACCTGCGCGAGCACATCCGCTTCACCACCCAGCCCTTCGTCGAGCCGCACCGCAGCGAGCAGGTCGAACAGATCCTCGACATGGCCTACGCCGACGAGACCCTGGTCTTCGCCTCCGACTACCCCCACTGGGACTTCGACGACCCGAAGCGGGCGCTGGCCGCGGTCTCGCCCGAGCGCCGCCGGCGCATCTGCGAGGACAACGGCCAGGCCCTCTTCGGCGACCGCCTCAACTGAGGAGGGCCCGGTGCAGCGCCACGTAGTCGCCCGGGCCGCCGACCTCCCGCCGGGCAGCTCCCTGATCGTCGAGCTCGGCGGCCGCTCGATCGGCGTCTTCAACCACGAGGGCCGCCTCCACGCCCTGCGCAACTCCTGCCCCCACCACGGCGCCCCGCTCTGCCTCGGCGCCGTCACCGGCCGCATGACCCCCTCCCCCACCCACACCTACGAGTACAGCCACGAACCCGTCCTCCGCTGCCCCTGGCACGGCTACGAATTCGACCTCGAGGACGGCCGCTCCAAGCTCCACCCCGACACCCTCCGCGTCAAGACCTACCGGGTCGAGCGCGAGGCCGACGAGATCGTCGTCTACTCCTGAGCCACTCAAATAGATTGAGCCGAGCCTTTGGGTTGTGGTGGAACCACAAAGCTCAGGTCGATCTCATCGAGCTCATGAAACGGACCGCACTGACTGCCATTGCGCTGCTTCTGCTTGGGGCGTTTGCGCATGCATCCGCAAGCCGGGCAGCGGCCCTGTGTGATCGTCCAAGCGATAGACCTGGAGGCGCCAGCGGAAAGCTTCAGTCAGCGTTCGCTCAGGGTGTGCTCGTCCCTCTCGGTGAGGTCTCCGCCGAGCGTCGTGAGCTTGGGGATGGGAGAGGGCGAGTCGGCGCTTTCCGTCTTCGGCATGGTCTCCGTGCCGGCGATCAAGCGGGTCGAGCTCGACTTCGGCGCCAGCGGCATCCGGACGATGCGCCGCAATGCCTGCGTCAGATGACCGGTCTGACCTCCACCGGGGAGGCCGTCTACGTGGGACCGATCGATCCCTGTCCGCCAAGCCGCGGCTGACCCCTAGCGCCGCCGCCCCCGGCAAGGGACGGCGGGAGGGAACCGGGGGCGGCGGGGGTTGGCGCTAGGGGGTCTTGGGGGGAAGGTCGTAGTCGTAGAAGCCGGCGCCGGTCTTGCGGCCGAGGCGGTTGGCGGCGACCATGTTGCGCAGGCCGACGGTCGGGCGGAAGCGGTCGCCGTGGGCGCGCTCGAGGCCCTCGAGGGCGTGGACGTAGGTGTCGATCCCGTTCATGTCGCCCAGCTCCAGCGGACCCATCGGGAAGTTGAAGCCGAGTTTGAGCGCCTTGTCGATGTCCTCGGCGCTGGCCACGCCTTCCTCCAGCATCTTCACGCACTCGAGGCGCAGGATCGCGTAGGCGCGGCTGGTCAGGAAGCCGGGCACGTCCTTGCGGCAGACCACGGTCTCGCGGCCCAGCCCCCGGCCGAACTCGACCGCGCGCTCGACCTGCGCGGGCTCGGTCCGGGTGCCGGCGATCACCTCGACCAGCTTCATCATCACCGGCGGGTTGAAGAAGTGGATGCCGACCAGGCGCGGGGCGTCGTCGCCGAGGGCGCCGGCCAGCGAGGTGATCGAGAGCTGCGAGGTGTTGGTGCCGAGCAGCGCCCCGGCCGGGGCCAGCTCGCCGACCTCGGCCAGGACCCGGCGCTTCAGCTCGTAGTCCTCGGGCACCGCCTCGACCACGACCTCGGCGCCCTCCAGGGCGGCGGCGAGGTCGGTCGTGTACGTGACCCGGGCCGCGGCCGCGGCGCCCTCCTCGGCGCTGATCCGCTCGGCCTTGACGAAGCGGGCGAGGCTCTTCTCGACCGCGGCCTCGGCCCGCTGCAGCGCCGTCTCGTCGACGTCGCGGACGCAGGCGTCGCCGCCGCTCATCGCGACCAGCTGGCCGACGCCGCTGCCCATGATCCCGGCCCCGACGACGGCGACCCTCATCGCGGCACCGACTCGCCGGCGTTGCGCAGGTCGAGCTCGAACTCGCCGATCAGCGCCCGGTGCAGGTCGTTGCTGCCCTCGACGATCTGCAGCACCTTGGCGTCGCGGAACATCCGCCCGACCCGGTGGTCGGGGGAGACGCCGGCGGCGCCGAAGACCTGGACCGCCGAGGTCGCGTTGCGCATCGCCACGTCGGTCGCGTACATCTTCGCCATGCTGGTCAGCTGCCGCGAGCGGTTGCCCTCCTGTAGCGCCTCGGCGCAGCGGCGGACCAGCAGCCGGGCGGTCATCGCGCCGACGCTCATGTCGGTGATCCGCGACTGCACGATCTGGAACTCGCTGATCGTGCGCCCGAACGATTCGCGCTCCTTGGCGTAGGCGATCGTGTCGTCGAGGCATGCCTGGGCGACCCCGACCCCGCGGGCGGCGACGCCGAGGCGGCCGCGCTCGACCGCGGTCATCGCCACCTCGAAGCCCTCGCCCTCGGCCCCGAGCAGGGCGTCGGCCGGCAGCCGCACCTCGTCGAAGAAGACCTCGCCGGTCGAGAGCGGCCGGAAGCCGAGCTTGTTCTTGACCGGGTGCAGCCCCAGCCCGGGCGTGTCCTTGGGGATGACGAAGGCGGTGACGCCGCGCCGGTGCAGGGCGCGGTCGGAGGTGGCGAAGGTGACGAAGAAGGAGGCGATGTCGAGGTTGGAGATCCAGGCCTTGGCCCCGTTGAGGACGAACCCGTCGCCGTCGCGGCGGTAGCTGGTCAGCATCCCGGCGACGTCGCTGCCCGACTGCGGCTCGGTCACCGCGGCGGCGCCGAAGATCTCGCCCTTGGCCAGCGGCACCAGCCAGCGCTCCTGCTGCTCGGGCGTGCCGTAGCGGGCGATGCTGGCGCCGACCAGCCCGGACGGCATCGAGACCAGCGTGCCCATGATCTGGCAGGTCTTGCTGATCTCCTCGACCACCTGCGCGAAGGTGACGTAGTCGAGCCCGAGCCCGCCCTGCTCGACCGGGATCACGCCGCCGAAGAAGCCCAGCGCCGCCATTCGTCCCAGCAGATCGACCGGGAGCTGCTCGGCGGCGTCGTACTCGGCCACCCGCGGGGCCAGCTCGCGGCGCGAGAACTCGCCGATCAGCTCGACCAGGGCACGGCGCTGCTCGGCATCGGGAGCGGAATCGGCAGGGGTGACCACAGACGCGCCCTCATCAGTGCTCACCTTGATCGCTCCTTCCGTTCATCTCCCATGCCCACAATAGCAACTATTATACTAGATATCTAGGCATGAAGTCAGCCCGAAACGGACAAAAAGGCGGGTAAGAGCAGCCTCTCGGAAGGCCCAAGGGGCGTGGTAGTCATTTCGACCGGATAGCGGTTGAAATGACTACCACCCGGATTCCCTAGAGGCGGCGGATCAGGGTGGCGGTGCCGATCCCGCCGCCGCAGCACATGGTCACCAGGCCCAGCTCACCATCCAGGTCCTCGAGCTCGTGCAGGAGGGTGGTGAGCAGGCGCGCGCCGGTCGAGCCGAGCGGGTGGCCGAGCGCGATCGCGCCGCCGCGCGGGTTGACCCGCTCCGGGTCGGCGCCGTGCGCCGCGAGCCAGGCCAGCGGCACCGAGGCGAAGGCCTCGTTGATCTCGATCGCGTCGATGTCGCTCATCCGTAGCCCGTTGCGCTCGAGGATCCTGGCCGTGGCCGGGATCGGCCCCTTCAGCATCGTCACCGGGTCGACCCCGAGCACGACCTGGTCGACCATCGCCGCCCGCGGGGTCAGCCCCAGCTCGCCCGCCTTCTCGCGGCTGGTCAGGAGCAGTGCCGCGGCGCCGTCGGAGATCTGCGAGGAGTTGCCGGCGGTGACCGAGCCGCCCTCCGAGAAGGCCGGCTTCAGCGTCGCCAGCTTCTCGACCGTGCTCTCGGGCCGGATCCCCTGGTCGGCGGTATGCGTCTCGCCGCCGGCCTCCACCGGAAGGATCTCGCGGGCGAAGGAGCCGTCCGCGGTCGCTGCCGCGGCGCGCCGGTGCGAGCGGACCGCGAACTCGTCCATCTCGGCCCGGGAGATCCCGTACTCGGCCGCGATCATCTCCGCCCCGACCCCCTGCGGAACCAGGTCGTAGCGCTCCAGCAGCTCCGCGGTGAAGGCCCTCCCCCACTGCTCCTGGGCGCCCTCGTTGACCGGGAAGCCGACCCGGCCCATGTGCTCGACCCCGGCCGCGACGACGACGTCGTCGACCCCGGCCGCGATCCGCAGTGCGCCGATGTCGGCCGCCTCCTCGCCGGAGCCGCAGCGGACGTCGACGGTCATCGCCCCGGTCCCCTCGTCCAGCCCCTTGGCCAGCCAGGAGGCGCGGGCGATCCCCGAGGACTGCTCGGCGATCTGGTACGCGCAGCCGACGATCAGGTTGTCGACCGCGGCCGAGTCGACCTCGGTCCGCTCCAGCAGCCCGGCCAGGGTGCGGCCGAGCAGATCGGCCGGGTGGATGCCGGCGTAGATCCCCTTCTCGGGGTGGCCGCGCCCGACCGGCGTGCGCACCGCCCCGGCGATCACGGCTTCGCGGCCGGCGATGCTCACAGCCTCAGCAGCCTTTCCAGGTTGCCGCCGAGCACCGCCGCCTCGTCCTCGGCCGGGAGCCCGAGCCCGCGCACCGCCGCCAGGTCCGCGGCCGGGTCGGCCATCGGCCAGTCGGAGGCGAAGATCACCCGTTCGGGCCCGTGCCGCTCGATCAGCCGCCGCACCCGGTCGGGGTCGATGCTGGCGAGGCCGGGCGGCCAGGAGGTGTCGACGTAGACCGGCAGCCCGATCACCTGCTCTTCCGCCTCGTCGAGCAGCTTGTAGCCGCCGAAGTGGCAGGCGATCACGTCGAGGCGGGGGAAACGGGCGGCGAGATCGCGCAGCATCGCCGGCGTGCAGCGCTCGGCCCCCTCGCCGCCGTGCCCGACGTGGACGATGATCGGGAACTCGCCCTGCAGCGCGTCGAGGATCTCCCCCAGCCCGGGGTCGTCGAGCGCGAAGCCCTGGAACAGCGGGTGCACCTTGACCCCGTGCAGCCGGTTCTCGCGCAGGCTGGCCAGGTTCGCCTCGACCGACAGGTCGGGGTGGATCGTGCCGAAGCCGATGAAGCGCTCGCGGTCGAGCGAGCCGGCGAAGCGGTTGACCGACTCGACGTGCTCGGCGACGTTGGCGATGCAGAGGCAGACGGCGCGGTCGATCCCGGCCCCGTCCAGCACCGCCGTGGCGCCGCCGACGGTGCCGTCGCCGAATCGCTTGAGCTCGGCCGAGGGATTGCCCAGCGCCCGCTGCGCGATCGCGTCGGGCCAGACGTGGAAGTGGCCGTCGATGACCATCAGAGCTTCGCCGACTCGCCGCCGTCGGCGACCATCACCGCGCCGGTGATGAAGTCGGAGGCCGGGGACGCGAGCAGGCAGACCAGCGGCCCGATCTCGTCGATCTCGCCCATCCGCCCGGCTGGGATCTTGCGCAGCCGCCGCCGCATCGTCTCCGGGTCGTCGAGCACCGCCGCCTGGGCCTCGGTCTCGAAGGCGCCGGGGGCGATCGCGTTGACCTGTATCCCGTCGCGCGCCCACTCGGCGGCCAGCGCCTTGGTCATCTGCAGCAGCGCCCCCTTCGAGGCCGAGTAGGCGACCAGGCTGGCCTTGCCGAGGATGCCGGAGAGCGAGGCGATGTTGATCACCTTGCCCGCCCCCTGGGCGCGGAAGTGCCCGGCGGCGGCCCGGGCGAGCGCGACCGGGGCGAAGACGTTGACCTCGAAGACCTCACGCCAGAGCTCGTCGTCCTGGTCGACGAAGGCGCCGGCCGGGGCGATACCGGCGTTGTTGACGATCGCGTCGAGCCCGCCGAAGGCCGCGATCGCCTGCCCCGGTAGCGCCGCGACCGCGTCGAGGTCGCGCATGTCGCACTCGGCCACGGCGATCGCGTCCGGGGCCTCGGCCCGCAGCGAGTCGAGCTGCTCGGTCGAGCGGGCGACCCCGAGCACGCGGGCGCCCTCGCCGGCCAGGGCGAGCGCGGCAGCGCGGCCGAGCCCGCGGCCGGCGCCGGTGACGATCGCCACCCTGCCCTCGAGCGCCAGCTCCATCAGCCCTCCTCCTCCAGCACCTGTTCGACCAGGGCGCGCGAGATCCCCAGCCGCAGCACCTCGGAGGCGCCCTCGTAGATCCGCATCGGCCGCGCCTGCCGGTAGAGCCGCTCGATCTTGGCGTCGGCGATCAGCCCGAAGCGGCCCATCACCTGCACCGCCCGGTCGACCACGCGGCCGGCGGTCTCGCTGGCGAACAGCTTCGCCATCGAGCTCTGCGACAGCGAGCCGGCCGGGTCGGTGCGGGCCAGCTCGGCGGCCCGATAGGTGAGCAGGCGAGCGGCCTCGAGTTCGGTCCAGCTGTCGGCAAGCCGCTCGGCGACCGCGCCGAGCCGGGCCAGCGGCCGGCCAAACTGTTCGCGGGTGCCGGTGTGACGGGCAGCCTCCTCGAGCGCCGCCTGGGCGAGCCCGAGCGAGGCACCGGCGACGGAGACGCGGAAGACCGAGAGCGTCGCCAGCAGCACGTCGAAGCCCTTGCCCGGCTCGCCGAGCCGGTCCTCCGGCGTCACCGGAACCTCGTCGAGTCGCAGGTCGGAGAGCACGTGCGGGGCGATCAGCTCCGGCGCCGCGACGATCTCCAGCCCGGGCCGGTCGGCGGGGACGAGGAAGACGCTGTGACCGTTGCCCTCGCGGGCGAAGACGGTGTAGAAGGCGGCGACGCCGCCGTTGGAGATGAAGGCCTTCTCGCCGCTCAGCTGCAGGTCGTCGCCGCTGCCGCTGACCGCGGTCGCGACCGCGCGCAGGTCGGAGCCGGCGTCGGGCTCGGTCAGCGCCAGCCCGGCGAGGACCTCACCGCTGGCGACCTTGGGCAGCCACTCCGCGCGCTGCCGCTCGGAGCCGGCGACGCTGATCCCGTAGCTGCCGATGCCCTGCAGGGCGAACAGCGAGTCGAGGTGCGAGGAGGTCGCCATCAGCGCCTCGCGGGCGACGCAGACGGCGAGCGGGTCGACGCTCTCGAAGCGGCCGCCGTAGGCGGCAGGCACGGTCAGGCCCCAGAGCCCGCTGGCGGCGAGCAGATCGCGGATGCCGTCGTGGACGCTGCTCATCGCGTCGGCCTCGACCGCGTAGGGCTCGGCCTCGGCGGCCAGCTCCAGCGCTTCCCGCTGGATCTCCAGGTATCGGGGTTCGAGGGCGAACGGCATCTAGCTAAATAGTATAATAGTTACCCTTAGTCCTGATGACGCCCCCTTCGTCAACGATGACGGCGCCGCTCGATTTCGACAAGCTCGAGCCTGGATTCAGCTTTACCCCGGTACAGCTGTCGATCACACGCGCGATGCTCCGCGCCTACGACCGCGCCCTCGGCCGGTCCCGCCGCGGCTCCTCGCTGGCGGTGCCGCCGGCCCTGCTCGCCGTGCTCACCCGCCGCAGCTACCTGAGCCGGCACTCGATGCCGCCCGGTGGGGTGCTGCTGCACCAGGGCCTGAGCTGGGAGCGGATCGCCTGGGCCGGCGAAGAGATCACCGGCCAGGCGGTCGTGCTCGACCGCAGCGAGGACCACGGGCGGCGCGCCGTCACCCTGCGCTCGGTCCTCCGCACCGCCCGCGGCGAGCTGCTCGCGACCGCGACCGTGAAGATCGGCTGGCCGGAGCGCGCCTGATGCAAGCGGCGGCGGCAACCCACGAGATCGTGCTCGAGTTCGGGATCGAGCAGGAGACGATCGACCTCTGGGCCGAGCTCTCCGAGGACCACAACCCGCTCCACGTCGACCCCGCCTACGCCGCCACCTCCCGCTTCGGCTCGACCATCGCCCACGGCCAGCTCGCCCTCGCCTTCGTCACCGAGCTCCTCGGCCGCGAGCTCGGCGAGGAGTGGTGCCGCCACGGCGCCCTCCGCAACGTCCGCTTCCGCGCCCCGCTCCGCCCCCGCCGCCGCTACCGCCTCACCGCCCACCCACGGGGCGAGCGCTGGCACTTCGAGCTGCGCGACCGCGACAGCAACCGCCTCTGCGTCGAGGGGTGGGTCGACTAGCCGTTGGCCGCGATCGCGGCGAGCATCTGCTCGGGACTGGCCTCGATCGCCTCGATCACGTTCTCGTCGGGATCGGCGAGGTAGATCACCCGGGCCGCGCTGCCGGCGACGGTGCGCAGCTCGGGCCAGACGCGCAGGCCGCCGCGCTGCTCGGCCCGGCGCAGGGTCTCCCCCGCGTCGGCGACCTGGAGCGCGAGGTGGACGATGTTGCCCTCGCTGGGGTGGAAGACGCGGGCCGGCAGCCGCGGCTGCTCGAACTCGATCAGCTCCAGCAGGCCGCCCTCCAGCTCCAGGTGGCCCATGCGGAAGCGGACGCCGGGCGGGCCGCAGGCGATTTCCTCGGCGACCCGGCCGCTGCGCAGGAAGGGGGCGCCGCGCGGCCGGGCGCCGAAGACCTCGGAGTAGAAGGCGCCGGCCCGCTCGAGGCTGGCGACGCGGAGCGCCACGTGGTGCATCCGCGCCGCCGTCATCGGCGAAATCTCAGCGCTGGGAGAACAGGCTCCCAAGCGGCAGGGTCAGGTCGAGGTCCTCGTCCTGGCGCCGCATCGCGTGGGTCCAGGGCTGGCGGATGTAGACGCTGCCGCCGTCCTCGGCCCCGGCGATGCTGCGCGCGATCGGCCCCAGCGAGACGCTCTCGCCGTCGAGGTCCCGGTCGATCCGGACCCAGCCGCGCAGGTGGGCACCGTTCTCGCGGACGATTTCGACCAGGTCCTCCTCGCCGACCCCGAGCGCCGCGGCGAAGCCGGGGCTGAGCGAGAAGCGGCGCCGGTCGAGCTCGTCGTGGTCGTCGGCCTCGCCCGCGACCACGGTCGCGTGCCTGCGGGCGTCGCGCAGCTCGGCCCGCAGCTCCTCGCTCGCCTTGGCGTCGACCGCACCGTCGGCGATCACCACGCCGTAGTCCTCGCGGGCGCCGCCGATGCTGACGTAGCCGTCCTCGAAGTCGCGCAGGACCCACTCCGCCGGCCGCTCGAGCGGGTCGCCGTAACCGCCACCGCCGCTGACCAGGTAGAGGATGATGTCGCCCGGGACCAGTTTGAAGCCGCCCGCCTTCAGCGGCATCTCCGAGGTCTTCACCGGCTTGCCGTCGCGGATCACCGAGATCCAGTTGAGCGCCCCCGCGTAGCCGCCGCAGAGGCCGGCCCGGGGCAGGATCGCGTCGGTGCCGAGGACCGCGAACTGGGCCGGCGCCGTCACCTCCCAGGCGCGTTTGATCCCGAGCCCGCCGCGGCGGTAGCCGGGGCCGCCGCTGTCCAGGTAGGGCTCGTTGAAGTGGGCGCGGATCGGGTTCAGCGCCTCCAGCCGCTCGATCGGCCAGATCGTCGGGATGTCGCCGATGTGCCACTGGTAGGCGTTGAGGCTGCCGTCGGTGTCGGCGGTCGCGCCCCAGCCGCCCGAGGGGTACTCGTAGACCAGCCAGTAGACGTCCTTCTCGCGGAACGCCCCGGAGGTGCCGCCGATGTTGGTCTGGTTGGCGCTGGAGGTGGTCAGGCCGGAGACGTTCTCCGGCATCGCCTGCGCCAGGCAGCCGATCACGAGGCCGTGGATCGGCCCGAACATCACCGTCGCGTAGCCGTTGATCGGGGCCGGGAAGGAGCTGTTGACGACGGTCCCCTCCGGGCAGACGATCTCCATCGCCCGCGCCGCCCCCGAGTTGGAGACGTTGCCCGGCGCCAGGTAGGTGTCGACGACGTCGAAGGTCGCCGCCCAGGTGTTGACCAGGGTGCCGTTGCAGACCCCCGCGACCTGGTCGGCCGAGCCGGTGAAGTCGAAGCTGATGTCCTCGCCGTCGATCGTCATCTTGCAGGCGAAGTAGACGGGGTCGGGATGGTGGACGCCGCCGTTCTCGAGGTACTCCTCGAAGAAATACTCGCCGTCGGCGAGGTCGGCGATGCTGCTGCGCGTCTGCCGCTCGGCGTTGTCGAGCAGGCGCTCGATCACGGCTTCGATCGTCTCGGTCCCGTAGCGCTCGCAGGCCTCGCCGAGCCGGCGCTGGGCCAGCGTCGTCGTGTTCGACTGCGCCGCGTAGACGCCTTCGGTCTCGAACGGCTGGCGCACGTTGGCGAGCAGGACCTCGATCAGGTCGTGGTTGACGACGCCCTTGTCGCAGACGCGGACGGCCGGGAAGCGGATCCCCTCGTGGAAGATCTCCGAGCACTCGCCGCTGGCGCTGCCCGGCACGGTGCCGCCGATGTCCCCGTAGTGGACCATGCAGGCGAGCCAGAGCAGCAGCTCGCCGTCGTGGAAGTACGGGGTCAGCAGGGTGGTGTCGTTGAGGTGGGCGCCGACCTGCCAGGGGTCGTTGAGGAAGAACTGGTCACCCTGGTGGATGTCGTCGCCGTACTTGTCGAGCACGGTCTGGACCGCGTAGCGGACCGCGAACATGTGAAACGGGACGTCGACGTTCATCGCCACGATCTCGCCGCGCTTGTTGGTGATCGCGCAGGAGAAGTCGTGGGTCTCGGTGAGGATCGGCGAGTAGGCCATGCGGATGACCGTGCTGCGCATCTCCCGCACGACGTAGTTCAGCTCGGCGCCGACGACCTCGAGGGTGAGCGGGTTGATCTCGGTGTGGGTGGCGGTGCTCATATCAGTGGCTCCAATCGTCCTGGCGGGTCGGCTAGCGGTCGCTGGCGCGGGTGAAGATCAGGTTCTCGAACTCGTCGACGGCCGCTTCCCAGCCGGGGAAGAGCAGCGCCGTCGAGTCGTACTCCTCGACCACCGCGGGCTGGTTGAAGCTGGCGCCCGGCGGCAGCTTCGAGCGGTCGTAGATCGGGCACTCGACGAACTCGCCGTCGAAGTAGACCTCGCGCCGCTCCTTCTCGGCTGCTTCCAGCCCGGCCCCGTTGGCGCTGCCGCGGCCGATGTTCGGCGACCTGGTCAGGCCGGTGGCGACAACGCGCAGGTTGACGATCTCCGAGGCCTCCGGCTCGCGCCGGAAGTCGTAGTTCTTCTCGTAGAGGTCGCCGAACAGGGTGCCGAGGTCCTCGATCGAGAAGTCGGTGTCGGCGAGGGTCAGCTCCTCCTCGTAGATCTGGCCCTGGTAGCGCATCCCGACCAGGTGGGCGATCCGGATCGAGTCGCCGGAGAAACCCTCGGCGGCGAGCCGCTCGCGGCCCTCCGCGGCCATCGTCTCCAGGTGCTCACGGATCGTCCCGATCTCGGCCCGCGGCAGCGAGCGGATGTAGCTGCGCACGTAGTCGTAGCGGCGGTCGGAGACCAGCATCCCGAAGGCGGAGAAGTTGCCGGCGTCGCGGGGAACGACCACCCGCGGCATCGAGAGCCGCTCGGCGATCGGGATCGCGTGCAGGGCGCCGGCGCCGCCGAAGGCGATCAGCGCCATGTTCTCCGGGTTCTCGCCGCGCTCGACCGAGACCTCGCGGATCGCCCCGTACATGTTGGTCGTGCAGATCTCCAGCACGCCGGCGGCGAGCTCGTTGAGGTCGGCGATCCCGGCCGCCTCGCCGAGCTTCTCGGCCGCGGTGCGGGCGGCATCCTCGTTGAGGGTGATCTCGCCGTTGAGCAGCGAGCCCGGGCCGATCCGGCCGAGCAGCAGGTTGGCGTCGGTGACGGTCAGCTCGGTGCCGCCGGCGCCGTAACAGGCTGGGCCGGGCGAGGCGCCGGCGCTCTGCGGGCCGACCTTGATCACGCCGTCGTCGGTGAGCCAGGCGATGCTGCCGCCGCCGGCCCCGATCGTGTTCACCTCGAGGTCGGGGAGCGCGATCGGGAAGGCGATCAGGACCCGGTTCGGGGCGACGTGGGTGGTGAAGTCCTTGACGAAGCCGACGTCGGAGCTGGTCCCGCCCATGTCGAAGGTGGCGACGTTGGGGGCGTCGATCTGGCGCGCCATGAAGGCGCTGGCGGTGACCCCGCCGGCGACGCCGCCGAGCAGCAGCCGCAGCGGCTCCGCGATTACCGCCTCCTGGGTGATCAGGCCGCCGGAGGAGGTCATGTAGAGGACCTCGCCGCCGTAGCCAGCGTCGGCGAGCGCTCCACCCAAACTGGCGACGTACTCTTTGAGCATCGGCGCGATCGAGCCGTTGAAGACCGCGGTGATGAAGCGCGGGTACTCGCGGAACTCGGGGTTGGTCGAGGAGAGGGTCAGGTGCAGGTCGGGCAGGCGCCTGGCCAGGTACTCGGCGGCGCTGACCTCGTTCTCGGCGTTCTGGAAGGAGTTGAGGAAGCAGACGGCGACCGCCTCGACGTCCTGCGCCTGCATCGCGCTCGCGACCTGCTCCAGCTCCTCCTCGCTGACCGCGACCTCGACCTCGCCCTCCGGCGAGACCCGCTCGGCGACCGTGAAGCGGCGCTCGTGCGGGACCGGGTAGGGCCGGGTCCGGGTCCATTTGTGGTCGAAGAGGCCGCCGGTGTAGCGCAGCGTGTCGCCGATCTCGATGTGGTCGCGGAAGCCGGCGGTGGTGAGCAGCGCCGTGCGCGCCCCTTTTTCCTGCAGGACCGCGTTGATCGCGACCGTGGTGCCGTGGACGATCGAGTCGACCTCGCCGAGGTCGATCCCCTCGAGGCCCTTGAGCACGGTGCCGGGAAGGTCGGCGGGGTCGGTCGGGACCTTGTTGACGCGGGGTCCCCCACCGCCGTCGTCGATGAAGACGAAGTCCGTGAAAGTTCCACCTACGTCGATCCCGATGTTCAGCATTCGGAGCTCACCCTTCAAGTCGCAGTAACCCTGGCTAGAACCTTGACAACCGATGACTCTCCCCTGTGGTCGTATTCTTATCATGAATAGACCATTAGCGCAAGTGGGTTACTCGAGGCTGCGCTCAGCCGCCCCCACCCGGATGAACTCGACGATCTCGTCCGTGCCGGCGCCGGGGGTGAAGACCTCGGCGACGCCGAGCTGCTTGAGCTCGGGGATGTCGTCGGCGGGGATCGTGCCGCCGACGGTGACGAGGACGTCTTCGATGCCCTGGGCCTTTAGGAGCTCTACGACTTTGGGGACCAGGGTCATGTGGGCGCCGGAGAGGATCGAGAGGCCGACG
>DASUNU010000065.1:0-14751 GCA_036276995.1 Solirubrobacterales bacterium | reverse complement strand
TTTCTCGCGTGAGAAGAGGCTCGGGTTCAAAGCGTCTGCGAGAGCGCGATCCGTGAGAGGGCAGCACCAGTAGCCCTCCAATGCAACGCCTCAGGACAGCGCGTCAGCCGCGCATCCCCAGGCGCCGCTTCCAGTCCCGCGCGCTGAGCGCCCGGCTGACCCGGTCGATCAGCCCCCGCCTGCTCTTCGTGTACGGGTACCAGTTGGGCTCGCGTTTGCCGCCGAAGCGGGTGGCGACTATCGACTCGGCCCGGCAGTACTTCTTGATCCCGTACTCGCCGTGGCGGAAGCCGATCCCGGACTGCTTCCAGCCGCCCATCGGCACGCCCATCGCGGCCATGTTGATGATCACGTCGTTGACGTTGACCGACCCGGCCTCGACCCGGCGCGCGAGCCGCTCGGCCCGGTCCTTCTCGCCGAAGACCGAGGCGGCGAGGCCGTAGCGGGTGTCGTTGGCAAGCCGCAATGCCTCCTCGGAATCGCGCACCTTCATCACGCCCACGACCGGGCCGAAGGTCTCGTCCCGCATCACCTTCATCGAGTGGTCGACGTCGACCAGCACGGTCGGCTCGAAGTAGTCGCCGGGTCCCGCGACCCGTTTGCCGCCGGTTAGCGCCCGCGCCCCGTTGGCGAGCGCGTCGTCGACCTGCTCCTCGACGATTGCCGTCTGATTCGGCGAGGTCATCGCGCCGACGTCCTTTTCGGGCTTCTTGCCGTCGGCGCCCTGGCGTAGTTCGCCGACCTGCTTGGTCAGCTTGGCGACGAACTCGTCGTAGACGGGCTCCTCGACGTAGATCCGCTCGACCGAGATGCAGAGCTGGCCCGAGTTCACCATCCCGCCCCAGGCGGCGGCGTTGGCGGCGCGGTCGACGTCGGCGTCGGCGAGGACGATCATCGGGTCCTTGCCGCCGAGCTCGAGGCTGACCGGGGTCAGCGTCTCGGCGGCCCGGGCCATCACCTTGCGGCCGGTCCGGTCGGAGCCGGTGAACTGGATGAAGTCGACGTTGTCGATCAGCGCGCCGCCGGCCTCGCCGGTCCCGAGCACGCAGTCGAAGACGTCCGGGGCGCCGATCTCCTCCTTCCAGGCCTTGACGATTTCCAGCAGGCTGAGCGGGGTGAACTCCGAAGGCTTGACGACGACGGCGGCGCCCGCCTGCAGCGCCGGGATCGAGTCGCCCAGGGCCATCGCCAGGGGGAAGTTCCAGGGGCTGATCACGCCGACCACGGGGAAGGGTCGGTACTGGATCGTCAGCTTCTTGGCGGCGACGACCGGCGAGTGGGGGCGGACCTTCTCGTCGGCGATGTAGTTGGCCGCGTTGGCGCCGTAGAAGTTGATCAGGTCGGCGACGTAGGTGAGGTCGAGCGGGACGTCGCTGCGAACCTTGCCGGTTTCGGCCTGCATCGTGTCGGTCAGCCGCTCGGTGTTGTCGAGGATCCAGTCGCGCAGCTTGCCGAGCCAGTGGTAGCGGCCCTCAATGCCCAGCGCCTCCCACTCGGCCTGGTTCGCGCGCACGCGCGCGACCGTCGCCGCGATCGCCTCGGGGGTGTCGGGAGTGATCGAGCCGATCGCCGTCCCCGTCGCCGGGTTGAGAACCTCGATTGCCTCTGCGGTCGGCGCAGCGGCGCCGTTCACCGCCCCGTTCGTCGCCGTGCTGGACCCCGCAACTCCGCTCTCCACTGGATGCTCCCTTCGTCGCCCGTCGCCGTTTGGCTGCTCAGCCAAACTCTAACTGGCTTCGTCCCCAGTGTCACTTCGGGACCAGGCGATAGACCGGGCCTTCGAGCGAGGTGACGTAGACGCGGCCGGCCTCGTCTTCGCCGAACGAGGTGGGGCTGGTGACGGAGAGGCCGAGCTTGCGGTCGTTGCTGGCGCGCTTCAGGTGGGGGACGAGGCTGCGCAGCTGCCCCTCGCAGAGGTCGGCGTAGACGTAGCGCTTATAGAGAGCGGGCAGGTTGCGGTCGCGGACGACGTAGCCGCCGATGATCGTGCAGCTGTTGCCGCGGCTGTGGGGGTAGGAGAGGATCGGTTTGACGGTGCCGCCGGGGTCGGCGGTGTCGCCGTTCTCTTCGCGGTAGGGGGCGTGGCCCTCGAAGGCGTCCCAGCCGAAGTTTGCCCCGCTTGCCGCGGCGACGCTCAGGTAATCGAGCTCCTCGAACTTGTTCTGACCGACGTCGCCGATCGTCAGCCGTGGCTGCGCGGCGCTGACCGTGTCAAAGGAGAAGCGGTAGGGGTTGCGCAGGCCATAGCTGTAGATCTCGTCGCGACCCGCTTTGCCGACGAATGGATTGCTCGATGGCACCGAGTAGGGGTCGCCGCCGGCCGGGCGCGGGTCGATCCGCAGCAGCTTGCCGAGCAGCACGTCGAGGTTCTGGGCGTTGTTCGGCGGGTCGCCGCCGGAGCCGCCGTCGCCGGTGCCGATGTAGAGGAGCTCGTCGAGGAACTGCAGCTGGCCGCCGTTGTGGTTGCTGTTGACGGGGTGGGGGACCGCGATCACCTGACGCCGGCTGCCGGAGTCGGCGCGGGTGGCGGAGCGCCGCTTGAATTCGTCGACGCGGATGTTGCCCCCATTGTCCGTGTAGTAGACGTAGAAGCGCTTGCTCTGTGAGTAGTCCGGCGGGAAGGCAAGGGACAGCAGCCCCTCCTCGCCGCCGTAGCTGACCTCGGAGCGCAGGTCGAGGAAGGTGCCGGCCGAGCGGCCGCCGCTCAGCACCTCGATCCGGCCAGGCTGCTCGACCACGAACAGCAGCTTCGGGAAGCCGGGCGCGCCGCTTACGTAGGTCGGGCTCTCGAAGCTGCCGATCCGCTTCAGCGCGACACCGCCCTTCCTGCTGGTCGTCGCCCCCTCGGGGGGCTCGGCCGAGCCGCAGGCCGGCAGGCCGAGCGCCAGAAACGCGATCAGGGCGGTGGCGGTGAGCAGGCGCCGCATGCCGGCAAAGCTACCCGGCGCCGCCGGTTCTACTCGCCGGGCTGGCTGCGCTGGCGCTGCACTGACTTTTCGACAACTTCGCCGTTGTCGGTGACTTCGGTATCGGGCGGCAGGTTGGAGATCTCAGTCTTGAAGCTGCCGCCGGGGGCCACTCCGCCGGTCGTCTTCGTCTTGATGCCTTCGCCGAGGCCGGCGCCGACCCGGTAGAGGACGGTGTAGTCGCCGGCTTTGACCGCGCTCAGCTTCCAGACCACGTTTGCCGTCTTGCCCGGCTTCAGCGGCCCGAAGGCGAAGGTCTTGTTGTTCGAGGTCGAGGCCCCGCCCGGATCCTGCGAGCCGGCGAAGCGCGGGTAGGTCGCGGCCAGCACCCAGACCGGGCGATCTCCCTGCGAGACCCCTTCGGTGGGATCGTCGATCGCGAACGGCAGCGAGGAGTTCTCGCCCTGCTTGCCGGCGATCGAGATCGTCACCGTCAGCGTCGGCACCGTCTTCTCGCCGCTGTTGCGAACACCCAGTTTCAGCAGCGAGGTCTGCCCGAGCTGCTGCTCGGTCGGGAAGCTGGCGCCGGTCACCTTGACCTCATAGGTCCCCTGCTGCTCGTTCGCGTCCGACGATTCATCGCCGCCGCAGGCAGCGAGCAGCGCCGCCACGGCCACGGCGGCAACCCCAGTCGCCGCGACTCGAAGGCGGGTCCGCCGGGAATGTCTTCCGGTCCCCCGCAAAGCGGCCGCAACATAGCACGGGGTTTCCCCGCATCCATGCGCTTTTCAGAGTGGCCGGAGCGGGTTAGTCGGATCTCAACACTCGACCGGCCGTGGGGCCTGACCCATCCCATAGACTCAGGCCCTGAGTGGGGCGCCGCGCGCGTGCGGCGCAGCTCATCGGAGGAGTCAGAGTGGAATCCGCGATCAACAGGGCATTCCTGCCCGCAAAGTCGCTGTTCGAGCAGGTGGGGAACATGATGATCCTCACCGCGCGCACGATTGTCTCTGCGATCAAACCGCCCTACCCCTACGGTGAGGAGTTCATCGGCCAGTTCCTCTTCGCCCTGCAGCTCTGCTGGTTCCCGCTGCTGGTCTCGACCGTCGCCTTCGGCTTCGGCGCGCCCGGTCTGCAGGCCGCCAACTTCCTCTCGTTGTTCGGCGCGCTCGACCGGCTCGGCGGCTTCTTCGTCCTCGCCTCGATCCGCGAGTTCGCGCCCTTCGTGACCGCTGTCGTCGTCGCCGGCGTCGCCGGCACCGCGATTACCGCCGACCTCGGCGCCCGCAAGATCCGCGAGGAGCTCGACGCCCTGCAGGTGCTCGGGGTCGACCCGATCAAGAACCTGGTCGTGCCGCGTTTCCTGGCGCTGATGGTGATCACCGGCCTGCTCGACATCTACGCCCTGGTCTTCGGGATCAGCGGCGGCATCCTCACCGAGCTTCTCTACAGCCAGCCGCTCGGCGGCTTCTTCGCCACGCTCTTCTCCAACGCCTCGATCCTCGACCTCGCCGGCTCGGTGATCAAGTGCACCCTGTTCGGGGCGATCGTCGCGATCGTCTGTTGTTACAAAGGGATGACCGCCTCCGGCGGTGCCGCCGGCGTCGGCCGCGCCGTCAACCAGGCCGTGGTGATCTCGTTCATGGGCGTCTTCGCCTTCAATTACGTCTTCACCCAGACCATGCTCGCGACCAACCCGGAGCTGCAGACGATCCGATGAACGCCTGGCTCGAAGTGCCGCGCGGCTGGCTCGACTCGCTCGGGGAGATCGCCCGTTTCGGCTCCCGCGTCGCCGGCCTCGTCTACTCCGGCCGCGTCTTCCGCTTCTTCGGCGAGAGCCTGCGCCAGGCCGGGATCCTGATCCTCGGCTCCGCCCTGATCATCTGGGGCCTGGTCTTCACCCTCGGCCTGCAGTGCGGGATCGAGGGCGCCTACCTGCTGCGCGCCCAGGGCGCGCCCGCTTACGCCGGCGTCTTCTCGGCCTGGTGCGACCTGCGCGAGATCATGCCCTACGCCTTCGGCTACATGCTCGCGGCCAAGGTCGGGACCGGGATCGTCGCCGAGCTCGGGGCGATGCGGATCTCCGACGAGATCGACGCGCTCGAGGTGATGGGCGTGCCGCCGGTCACCTTCCTCTGCGCGACCCGGCTACTCGCTGCCTGGATTTCCTTCCCCTTCATGTATCTGGTCGGGATCGGGATCATGTACCTGGCCAGCTACCTGGCCGTCGTTGAGCAGATTGGCGACGTCTCCTCGGGTGGCTACCTGCTGATCTTCTGGATGTTCCAGAACCCTCCCGACCTCTTCTTCAGCCTGATCAAGGGCATGGTGATGGCGACCGCGATCGTGCTGGTCGGCTGTTACTACGGGTACACGGCCTCCGGCGGGCCGGTCGGGGTGGGGACCGCGACCGCGAAGTCGATGGTCCTCAACATCGTCTTAGTCCACATCATCGGGATGCTTGGAACCCTCGTCTTCTGGGGGGCCAACCCAAGGGCGCCAATAGGAGGCTGACTTGATCGACGACGAGAACCGCACCGAAGAAGAGGCGCTGCAGGACGAGGCGACCTCGAGCGCCGAAGAGCCCCCGCAGATCGGCGAGCCGGTCAGCGAGAAGGCGGCGGGGTTCGACAGCGCCACGGCATCCGGCCCCTATGTCAGCGACGACGGCGCGGTCATGGGCCGCGACTTCGTCATCCCCGGGGTCGCCCCCGACGAGCACGACCCCTACCGCTTCCACACCGGGCGCAAGCGCGACCACGGCGGCGAGGACGCGATCGAGATCATCGACCTCGTCAAACAGTTCGGTCGCGCCCGCATCCTCAACGGCCTCAACCTCGGCCTGCCCGAGGATCAGGTCTCGATGGTCCTCGGACCTTCCGGAACCGGCAAGAGCGTGCTGATCAAGCACATCGTCGGCCTGCTCTACCCCGACTCCGGCGACGTCCTCGTGCACGGCGAGTCGATCCCGAACATGACCGACGACGAACTCTTCGACGTGCGCAAAAAGTTCGGCCTGCTGTTCCAGGACGGCGCCCTGTTCGGGTCGATGAACATCTACGACAACACTGCCTTCCCGCTGCGTCAGCACACCGACAAAGGCGAGGAGGAGATCGGCGAGATCGTCAACCGCCGGCTCAAAGAGGTGGGCCTGACCGAGGCGACCTACAAGATGCCGAACGAGCTCTCGGGCGGCATGCGCAAGCGCGCCGGCTTCGCCCGGGCGCTGGTGCTGGAACCGGCGATCGTGATGTTCGACGAGCCCGACTCGGGCCTCGACCCGGTCCGCACGGCGCTGCTCTGCGAGCTGATCCGCGAGGTCCACGCCGAGAACGGCGGCTGCTACCTGGTGATCTCGCACGACCTCGGTACCGCCCGCCGGATCGCCGACTTCATCGCCGTGCTCTGGAGCGGCAAGATCGTCGAGTCCGGCCCCAAAGACGAACTGTTCGACTCGAGCAACCCGTTCGTCAACCAGTTCCTGAACGCGGACGTCACCGGCCCGCTCTCGATGGACTGAGGTGCAGGCGGGGCAGTGGTTCGGCCGCGTCGCGGCGTGGGCCGCCGCCCACGCCCGGGCGGTGCTGGCGGTCAGCCTCGCGGTCGCCGTCGTGGCCGCGATCGGGGTGACCCGGATCCCGACCGACGCCGGCGTCGACACCCTGGTCGACAGCGACTCCGCCACCTACCGGGCCACTGAAGAGGTCCGCGAGGCCTTTGGCGAAGAACCGGTCGTGGTGCTGGCGCGGGGGGATCTGCAGGAGCTGATCCTGACCTCGAACATCTTCCGCCTGCTGCGGTTGGAGGGTTGCCTCTCGGGCCAGGTGCCGAAAGGGGTGAAGCCGATCCCCGGCCCCTGCGCCGAGCTGGCGGCGATGGAACCGGTCGAGTTCGTCACCGGCCCGGCGACCTTCCTCAACGAGGCGGTGGTCCAGATCGACCGCCAGCTGCGCCGCCTCTCCCAGAACGTGCCGCCGGAGAAACTGCGCGACCTCCTGCTCGCGATCGCGACCCGCTACGGCATCACCAGCGTGCCGACGATCGACAACCCCGACTTCGTCGCCACCGTCGTCTTCGACCTCAGCCGCGCCCGCGGCACGCCGAAGTCGCGGCTCACCTACCTCTTCCCCAGCAGCCGCTCGGCCCAGGTGATCGTTCGCCTCAAGCCGGACCTGAGCGAGGCCGAGCGGCACCGCGCGATCGGCCTGATCGAGGCGGTGGTCAACGACGACGCGCCCCGTCAGCGCTGCGCCGAGGAAGGCCAGCCAAAGCCCTGCTTCGAGCTGAAGGGAGCCGAGTTCGTCATTTCCGGCGCCCCGGTCGTCGTCGACGCCGTCGCCCGCGCCCTCAAGGACGCCCTCCTGATCCTCTTCGCGGTGGCCCTGGTCGTGATGGCCGTGACCTTGTTCCTGGTCTTCCGCTCCCGCCTGCGCCTGCTCCCGCTGGCGCTCGCCCTGGCGACCGCCGCCATCACCTTCGCCCTCGTAGGCCTCCTCGGCGGCACCCTGACCATGGCCGCCATCGCCGCCCTCCCGATCCTGATCGGCCTCGCCGTCGACTACGCCATCCAGTTCCAAGCCCGCTTCGACGAGGCCACCGAGAACGGGCTTTCTGGAGCCGACGCTGCGCGCTCTGCCGCCACCGCGGGTGGTCCAACCATCGGCGCCGCCTTACTCGCTACGGCCGCAGGCTTTCTCGCCCTGCAGCTCTCACCCACTCCGATGGTCCGCACCTTTGGCCTGCTCCTCTTACTCGGGGTTGGCATCGCTTTCGCCCTGACCCTGACCGCCGGTTTCGCCGCCTTGAGCCTGCGTGACCGCTTCCTCGCGCGGGTGGCCCGGGGGGAGGTGCCGAGAACGAATACCTCGCCCGCAGGCGCCTCCCCCCGGGACAGGACCCGCGCGCCAGAGCTCGCCCGCTGGGTCAAAGACTGGACCATTTGGCTAGCCCTGGAGCACCCATTGCGAGTCATCGGCGTCGGTCTAGCCCTCGCCGTCATCGGCTGGGGCGTCGGCACTCAGGTGGAAACGACCTCCGATATCCGTTCGCTCGCACCGCAGAATCTGTCTGCTGTTCGCGACCTGAACGAGCTCCAAGACGCCACCGGAGTTTCCGGCGAGCTCGATGTCAGCGTCGAGGCCCCGGACCTGACCGACCCGGCGACGATCGCCTGGATGGCCGACTTCAAGCAGCGGGTCCTGCGCGCCAACGGCTACCGCGGCGAAAACCCGAGCTGCCTCGAAGCCGAGATCTGCCCGGGGCCGGCGCTCTCGGACTTCCTTACCCGCGGCGGCGGCGAGCTGACCCGGAGCGGGATCGAGGCGACCCTGGGTGCGCTCTCGCCCTACGCGCTGCGCCAGGTGGCGCCGATCGATCCCGAGACCGGCGCGGTCGGCAATCGTGCCCTGCTCACCTTCGGGATCCGCGCCCAGTCGCTGGAGGACCAGCAGGCCCTGATCGACCGGGTCCGGGCCGAGATCGGCGCGCCCGGCACCCCTGGCGGGCCCCCGCAGGGGGTCGAGGTGCAACTGGCGGGGTTGCCGGTGATCGCCGCCGAGGCTGCCTCGGACCTCTCCGCCAGCCGCTACTGGCTGACCCTGGCCGGCCTGCTGGCCGTGGCGCTGGCCCTGCTGGCGATCTACCGCTCGCCGCGCCGGGCGCTGGCGCCGCTGCTGCCGACCGTGCTGGCGACCGGTTGGGCCTCGCTGATCCTCTGGCTAGCCGGGATCCCGCTCAACCCGATGTCGGCGGCGCTGGGGGCGCTGACGATCGCGGTCGCGACCGAGTTCGGGGTGATCCTCGCCGGCCGCTTCCACGAGGAGCGGCGCCGCGGGCGCGGGGCCGAGGCGGCGCTGGAGGCGGCATTCTCCCGCGCCGGCCGGGCCGTCTTCGCCTCCGCCGTGACCGCGATCGCCGGCTTCGCGGTGCTGCTCGCCAGCGACATCCAGATGCTGCGCGACTTCGGCTTCGTCACCGTGATCGACCTCGCCGTCGCCCTGCTCGGGGTGATGGTCGTGCTGCCCGCGACCCTGGCCTGGATCGAGGAGCGATGAAAGACCGCTACTCGATCGTCGTCGGGCTGCTCTTCGCCATCGTCATTCTCGTCGCCACGATCCAGACCCTTGGTGGGAACGGAGGGGAGGGGACGCTGGGTCTGGACCGCCAGCCGTCGCGCTGGCCGCTGCCGGAGTTCGCTGTGCCCGCCGCGAGCGGACAACTGGAAGGCGATGCCAACGTCGCCCAGGACGACTGCGAAAGCGCCGCCGTTCCCTGTCCGGAGGAGGCCCGCCGCACCCCGGCCTGCCGCATCGACACCGCCGGGGCGATCCGTCTCTGCGACCTCTTCGACCGGCCGCTGGTGATCTCGTTCTGGTTTGCCAAAGGGACCGACTGCGCGCAGCAGCAGGACGTCGTCGACACGGTGTACGGGCGCTACCGTGAGCGGGTGAACTTCCTCTCCCTGGACGTGCGCGACGACCGCGACACCGTGCGCGAGCTGGTCCGCCAGCACGGCTGGGAGATGCCGGTCGGCTATGACCGCGACGGCGCCGTCGCCAGCCTCTACCGGGTCGGCGGTTGCCCCACCTTCGCCTACGTCTACCCCGGTGGGACGCTGGAGGGCGCCAGCATCGGCGACCTCACCGCCGGCCAGCTCGAAGCCGAGGTGCGGGGGCTGCTGCGGGCGACCCGGGCGGCCGAGGGCCGGGCGTGAGCGCCGCCGCCGACCCTCGCTCCGGCCGCGAGATTCAGCCCCGCCAGGGCTGGGTGGCACCGCACATCGCTGCCGAGTTCCCCGGTCTCGGCATCGCCTGGGTCGAGCTCGAGGGTGCCTCCAGACGCAGCCCCGAGCCGGTCCGCCGGCGCCTGCGCGACCTCTCCGACCGTTTCTACGGCACCCACGCGATCCAGATGCGGGAGCGGCCGATCCCCGCGGCCTACCGGGTCTTCTTCCGCCACATCGGCCTCGACCCCGACCGCACCCGGACCCCGATCGAGCAGCTTGCCCTCGACCGCCTCCGGGATGGTGGGTTCAAGAGCCAGGGGCTGCCGGAGGACGCGCTGACCGTCGCGACCGCCGAGACCGGGATCGCCCTGCGCGCTTTCGACGCCGAGCGGATCGAGGGCGAGCTCTGCATCCGCGACTCCGCCCCCGGCGAGTCACTGTCGGAGCAGGGGGAGCTGGCGCAGGGCACGCTGACGATCGCCGACGCGAAGCGGCCGGTCGGGCTGCTGTTCGGGGCGAGCGGTGACGGCCACGCGGTCGGGTCCGACAGCCGCCGGATCGCGGTCGTCGCCGTCCAGGTCAAGGGAGTGCCGCAGATCGCCGTTGACGAGGCGCTGTGGATGGCCGCGACGACCTTGGCCGCGTGATCTAAACTCGGTTCAGGCCGATGCCCGCTCTGCTCGCAAGAGACCGCTTCCTATCGCCTCCCGCCGAGGTCGACGAGCGTCTCGCCAGGGCGGAGCTGCGGCGCCAGATCGATCGCCTCGAGCAGGAGCTGGCGGGGCACTTCACGGAGGCTTTCGGCCGGGTCGAGGTCGAGCACCGGGTCGCCGCCGGCGCAGCCGGTCCCCGGGTCCTCGGGCTCGGCGAGCTGGAGGAGCTGCGCGACGAGCTCGCCACCCGGGTCGGCGAGGCGAAGGCGACCCTGCGCCGTCAGGGTGCGAGTGAGGCCGCGAATCGCGAGCTGCTGCGCCAGATGCTGGCCTCGCCGGCGGACTTCAAATGGGTTCAGGTCAGTCGCGACGATCTCGGCCTGCCCGGCTGCGGCCACTGGCACTCGCGCCCCCGCCTCGGCCTGATCGGGATGCTGATGGGCTGGTGGCGGGTCAGGATCTCCTCCGGATGCCCGTTAGCCGGGCGGCTTGCGGCCGTTGAGCGAGAAGCGGAAGCCGGCGGCCAGAGTCAGCTCCCCTGAGGACCGCCCGCCGGCCCCTTGGGGGAACTTTCCCCTGGCCGAGCTGGTGATCCTCGCCGGCATCGTCGCCCTGCTGGTCGGCGTGATCGGCGGCAACCCGACCGCGATCGGGGTCGGGGTTGCCTGCGCCGGCCTCGGTGGGCTCGAGGTCGCGATCCGCGAGCACTTCGCCGGCTACCGCTCGCACACGACCCTCCTGGCCGGGGCGGTCTTCGTGCTCACCACCGGCGGCGTCTTCTACATCGGCGACACCGTGCTGGCGGTGGCCCTGGCGGTCGGCGCGGTCGCCTTCGCCGTCGCCTTCTTCCTCGCCCGCCGCGCCTTCCAGCGCGCCTCCGGGGGCCTCAGCTTCCGGATCGGCGGCCTGCGCGGCTGACCTCGCCGCCGGTCCACCTGCGAGTAGCGAACGAAACGGGGCGGAGCCGCGCTGCGAGCACGGCTCCGCCCCCGCTCGGGAGAAGCTAGGCGACGACCTCTTGGCGGCTGGCCGCCGGGCGGGCGGCGAGCTCGGCGGCGAGCAGGCGGCGCTGGCGCGAAGTCAGGGTCCCCAGCTGCTTGTTCTCGTTCAGCGAGAGGGGGAGGAGGAATTTGCGGGCGCGGGTGCGGCCCCAGCGGCGCTGGCTGGTCAGCAGCTCGGCGATGGTCATGCTCTCGGTCTCCCACGGGCAGTCCTCGACCACCTGGGACGGATCGCGATCGCCGCGCGCGATCTCGCGCTTCAGCTCGGCGCGGGCCAGGCGCACCAGGTTGGCGCGTTCAAGCGCGCGCATGTGTTGGGGGGCCTCATTTAGAGATGCGGTCGTCGTTGCGGGTGCCGTGGCGGCAGCGTCCACTGGGACTCCTCCCTTCAAGGAATCGGTTAACTGGGTATCTCGCGTCCGACCGGCGACCACGGGCTCCGAGGGAAGCCATGGCCTGGGCCGGAACGAGTTGAAGTCGTCCACCCCGCCCGGGGTGTCGGCGAGAGGGCCAAGCTATGTCGTGGGGGTGGCGCCCGTCAACCCGAGGGGGCCGCCGCGCCCCTCAGGTCGGCCGCTAAGAGCAACATTTTCGACCAGATCGGGATCTATCTCCCGATCGCACAAGCCTGAAACTACCCCCGTCGGGGGATGTCAAGAAAGCGTTACCGGGAGATTAGGAGCGCGGCAGGTCCGGGAAGTCCTGGACGACCCGGGCAATCGTGCCGAGGGCGCCGTCGAGGTGCTCGCGCTCGTGGGTCGCCATCAGGCTGGTCCGCAGCAGCGCCCCGCCCGGCGGGACCGCCGGGTGGATCGCGACGTTGGTGTAGACGCCGTTGTCGAAGAGGGCCTTCCAGAGCAGCACCGCCTGCCAGTCGTCGCCGACCATCACCGGCACCACCGGGGTGGTGGCGACGGTGCCGTCGGGCAGCGTCCCCGGCTCGATTACCTTCAGCCCGAGGTGGCGCAGCCCCTCGCGCAGGTACTCGGCGTTGTCGAGCAGGCGCTCGAACAGCTGCGGCCCGTCGGCGCGGATCACCCGCAGGGCCGCCAGCGCCGCGCCGACCGCGGCCGGAACCGCGCTGGCGCTGAAGACGAAGGAGCGCGAGCTGATCCGCAGGTACTCGATCACGTCCGCCGGGCCGGCGATGAAGCCGCCGCAGGAGGCGAGGCTCTTGGAGAAGGTGCCCATCCGCAGGTCGACCTGGTCCTCGAGCCCGAACAGCTCGCAGGCGCCGGCGCCGCGGGCGCCGAGCACGCCGGCCCCATGCGCCTCGTCGACCATCAGCCGCGCTCCGTACTCCTTGCAGAGCTCGACGATCCGCGGTAGGTCGCAGACGTCGCCCTCCATCGAGAAGACCCCGTCGACGATCACCAGCACGCCGCCGCCGTCCGTGGCCGCGCGCTGCAGCATCTTCTCCAGCTTGTCCATGCGGTTGTGGCGGAAGGGCCGCAGCTTGGCGCCGGAGAGGCGGCAGCCGTCGAGGATCGAGGCGTGGTCGCCGGAGTCGCAGATGACGGTGTCGCCGGGGCCGAGGATGGTGCCGATGCAGCCGACGTTCGACTGGTAGCCGGTGGTGAAGACGATCGCGTCCTCGGTCTGCATCCACTCGGCCAGCTCGCGCTCGAGGTCGAGGTGCAGCGGCGTCGTCCCATTCAGCAGCCGCGACCCGGTGACGCCGGTGCCGTACTGCTCGAGCGCCTGGCGCGCACCCTCCTTGACCCGCTCGTCGCCGGTCAGGCCGAGGTAGTTGTTGGAGCCGAGCATGATCGTCTCCCGTCCCTCCATCTCGACCACCGGTCCGGCCTGCGAGGTGAGCAGGCGGAAGTAGGGGAGGAGGTCGTGCTCCTTGGCCGCTTCGAGCTGCTCCAGCCGGTCGTGGCTGCGGGCCTTCTCGAAGACGTCGACCGGGGCCTTCGCGGTCTCGCTCATCACCGCAGAGTGTAGGTTGCGCCCCCCATGGCAAGCGTGACGATCCGGACCGCCCGCAACCCGGCGGCGCTGAAGCGGTTCATCGACTTCCCCTACGCGCTGCACGCGGGCACGCCCTGGATCCCGCCGCTGAAACTGGAGCGCTGGGGGTTCCTCAACCGTCGCCTCAATGCGTTTTTCAGGCATGGCGAGGCCGAATTCTTCCTCGCCTGGCGCGACGGCCGCGTGGTCGGCCGGGCCAGCGCCCAGATCGACCACGCCTTCAACGAGTACCACGAGAGCCGCTGGGGGATGTTCGGCTTCCTCGAGCTCGAGGACGACCCCGAGGTGCTGGCGGCGCTGCTCGACGCTGCCGCCCACTGGCTGCGCGAGCGCGGCTGCGACCGCATGGTCGGGCCGATGGACCTGACCATGAACGACGAGTGCGGGGTGATGATCGAGGGCCACGAGCTGGAGCCGATCATCCGCCAGCCCTGGCACCCGCCCTACTACCAGCGGCTCTGCGAGGAGGCCGGGCTGGAGAAGGCGATGGACCTCTACTCCTGGGACGTCGACGTCTCCAACCGCGGCACGACGCTGCTGCCGGTGCTCGAGGAGCTGGATCAGAAGGCGAAAACCGAGCACGGGGTGACGATCCGCAAGATGTCGCGCCGCCACATGCGGGCCGAGATGGACGGCTTCGCCGAGATCTACAACTCGGCCTGGTCCGACAACTGGGGCTTCGTGCCCTACGGCAAGGAGGATCTGGACGCCTACGCGCTCGACCTCCAGCTCGTCTATATGCCGGACTGGTTCATGGTCGCCGAAAAGGACGGCGAGACGATCGCGATCGCGATCAGCCCGCCCGATCTCAACCAGGTGCTGAAGAAGATGGGCGGAAGGGTCTTCCCGACCGGCTGGTGGCACTACCTGAACAAAGGCCGGATCTGCACCCGGGTGCGGATCGGCTTCCTCGGGGTCAAGCCCGAGTACCAGCACACCGGGGTCGCCGCCGCCCTCTACATCGCCCATTTCGAAGCGGCCGAACGGACGCGGCAGACGCGCGGGGAGGCGAGCTGGATCCTTGAGACCAACGAGGCGATGAACCGGGGCTTGGAAGCGATGGGCGCGGAGATCACCAAAAAGCACCGGATTTACGAGCGCAGTTTGCGGTGAGCTGAAAAGAGGCGACTTGGGGTCTCGCTAGAGTCGGCGCGGTGAGCGATTCCGTTGTAGACGCCGAGGTTTTGGCTGAAGAAGACGTGGAGTCCGGCGAGGCCGACGCAGTGCGGGCGTTGCCGGTGGCGGCCGAGGAATCCGCCTTGCCGGTGTTGCGGGGCGATGTTCGTAACGCCGCTCTGGCGGCTGCCGGCGGCGTTCTGGCCGGGGCCGCGACGGTTGCCGCCGTGCGGGCGGTGGGTGCTGTTGGTTCGCGGGCTCGCCCGCGTCGCCTGCCGCGCCGCCGGGGTCGTGCTGACAACGTTGTTGCCAGCCGCTCCTTCCTCGTGGACGTGCACCTGCTCGGCAGGTGACCGCGCTCGAGCTCGACGTCCGTC
>DASUNU010000064.1:0-11214 GCA_036276995.1 Solirubrobacterales bacterium | reverse complement strand
TCCCTCCCCTCGCCACCCTTACATCAAGGGCGGCTGGGGTTCCGCCCACTACTGAACGACGGGAAGCGGCGTCCCGCTGACCGGCGGCGCTTCGGCGGCGTTCGGCGTCGCCTGCAGGACCGGCAGCTCCTGCGGGGTCATCGCGACGAGGCCGCGGGCCGCCTGGCGGATCGCCTGGGAGGCGGGGGCGTCGGGCTCGGCGAGGACCAGGGGGGAGCCGGAGTCGGCGTGCTCGCGCAGCGGCTCGGAGAGCGGGACCTTGCCAAGCAGCGGCACGTCGAGCTCGTCGGCGAGGAGCTGGCCGCCACCCTCACCGAAGATCGTGAAGCGCTCCCCGTCGGGGGTGGTGA
The DNA here is from genome assembly GCA_036276995.1 of Solirubrobacterales bacterium. Taxonomy (GTDB): domain Bacteria; phylum Actinomycetota; class Thermoleophilia; order Solirubrobacterales; family 70-9; genus VAYN01. The sequence continues at coordinate 10,864 of DASUNU010000064.1, read as the reverse complement.
AGCCGGACATGTTCTCGATCACGCCGAGGATCTCGAGGTCGAATTTGTTCGCCATCTCGGCGCCGCGGCGGGCGACCGACTGGGCGGCCGGCTGGGGCGTGGTGACGACGACGAACTTGGCCTGGGGCAGCAACTGGGCGAGGGTCATCGCGACGTCGCCGGTGCCCGGCGGCAGGTCGAGCAGCAGGTACTCGAGCTCGTCCCAGGCGACGTCCTCGAGGAACTGCTGGATCGCCTTGTGCAGCATCGGGCCGCGCCAGACCACGGCGGAGTTCTCCTCGACGAAGAAGCCGATCGACATCACCTTGACCCCGCTGGCCGCCTCCAGCGGCAGGATCTTGCGCTCGCCGTTGACTTCCGGTTTGGCGTTGACGCCGAGCATGCGCGGGATCGAGTAGCCGTAGACGTCGCAGTCGAGGGCGCCGGCAGGGTGGCCTTCGGCGGTCAGGGCCGCGGCCAGGTTGGCGGTCATCGTCGACTTGCCGACGCCGCCCTTGCCGGAGGAGACGCAGATCACGTTCTTGACCTTGGCCAGCGCGCCCTGCGGCAGTTTGTTGCGCCCCAGCGTCTGCTGCAGGGCGCCTTTCTCCTCATCGGAGAGGACGTCGAAGCCGACCCCGACCGCGGTCACCCCGTCGAGCTCCATCACCTGTTTGGCGACGGACTGTTCGAAGTGGGAGCGGATCGGGCAGCCGGCGGTGGTCAGGGAGACGATCACCTCGACCCGGCCGCCCTCCTGGATGTCGATCGAGCGCACCATGCCGAGCTCGACGATCGAGCGGCGCAGCTCCGGGTCGATGACCGCACGTAGCTGCTCGGTGACTTGCTCAGGGGTGGGGAGCGCCATCGCGGTCATTCTCGCAAAAGGCGGGTTCCGGCCCTGCGCTGGCCCACGGCAGGGGGAGAGAATGGGTCGCCCCGGCCCTTGGCCCGCTCGTACGCAAACGAGGGACGGAGGGCGGATGTCGGGCACGCGGGGTGGGGTCGCGCGGGTGGTCGCGATGGGGCTGGGGCTGGCGGTGGCGGTGCTGCTGCTGGTGGCGGGGGAGGCGCGGGGCGGGTTCTACTCCGTGGCCCAGTGCGGCTGGTATGTCGGAGCCGACGCCGACTGGTGGGACGCGACCGGGGGCGCCAAGTTCCGCTCCGACGCCTACTGCGTGCTGCCGGCCGGGGCCGACCCGTTCGCCGGCGCCCACCTGAAGAGCCTTACCCGCGACAACCAGGGCACCGTCAGCGGCAACCGCTTTGCCCGCTGGCGCTGGGTGGCGCCGCCCACCACCAGCATCCGCCAGATCCGCGGCACCTGGTGGCAGGCGCTGCACGACGGCATGGAGCAGCGGCTCGGCGGTGTCACCGGCGCCGGATTCGAGCCCTTTCTCGCTGCCGCGGCGACCGACGCCACCCCGCGCGAGTTCGCCAACACCTTCACGCCCTCGGTGCAGGCGGTCGAGGACCGCCTGCTCTGCGCCCGCGCCGAGCACAACTGGTGCTCGCTCGACCGGGGTTCCTGGTCCGGGCTGCGAGCGCTGACGCTGACCGTCGACGACGGCGTGCCGCCGGGGGCCTGGATCACCGGCGGCGACCTCACCGACGGCGGCTGGCGGCGCGGCGACCAGTTCGTTGCGGTCGCGGGCTATGACGCCGGCAGCGGGGTCCGCTTCGGCGAGACGCTCCTCGACGGCGCTCGCTTCGGCGCCACCGCCTATCCCTGCGAGCAGCAGGTGATCGACGGCGAGTGGAGGGCAACGCGGATGCAGCCCTGTCTGACCAACGTCTCGGCCACCCACCAGATCGCCACCGCCGGCTTCAGCGACGGCCCTCACACCCTCTCCCACTGCACCGCCGACTTCGCCGGCAACGTTGCCTGCGCTCCTCAGCGCACGGTCTTCATCGACAACAACCCCCCGGCCCACCCGCGCTCGCTGAGCGTCCTCGGCGGCGAGGCCTGGCGGCGGGTCAACGACTTCGACCTCGGCTGGACCAACCCCGGCCAGGGGCCAGCGAGTCCGATCGGCGGCGCCTTCTGGCGGATTACCGGTCCCTCCGGCTACGACACTGGCCCCAGGTTTGTGCCCGGACGCGGCCTCGCCGCGATCGCCGATCGCTCCGTGCCCGGCCCCGGCGTCTACTCGCTCCACCTCTGGCTGCACGACGAGGCGGGCAACGACGCTCCCTCGTCCGCGGTCGAGGTGCCGCTGCGCTTCGACGACGTCCCGCCGCGGCTCGCCTTCGCCGGCGAACGGGGCGAGGCCGGCGAGCGGCTCGAGGTGGAGGTCGCCGACCTGCACTCCGGCCCGGCCGGAGGTGCGATCTCCCACCGCCGCCTCGATGCCGAGGCCTGGACCGAGCTGGCGACGAGGTTGCTGCCGGGCGCGGCCGGCGGAGCGACGCTGGCCGCGGCGATGCCAGAGCTTGCGCCCGGCACCTACGTCTTCCGCGCCGAGGCGATGGATGCAGCCGGCAACGCCGCGGCGACGACGCGGCGGGCTGATGGCACCGAGATGACGGTCCGGCGGACCCCGGCCCCGGTCGCGCCCCAGCGGGCGGTGACGCCGCGCTCGCCCCGGCCGCCGCGGGTCAAGACCAGGCTGTTCGCGCGCCTGCGCGGCGGTCACGGCCGCGGCGACTCTCTGACCGTGTCGTTCGGCGCGACGGGCGCCGCTGGAGCTGCGGGTGCGCTCGGGCGTCTCGCTCAGCGCCGCGCCGCGCTCGCTGCGCACCGGCGCGGCGGTCCGCCTCAGCGGCCGGGTCCGCGACCGCGGGGCACCGCTGCCACGGCGCGGCAAGCTGGTCGCGATCCAGTACCTGGAGACGGCGACCGGGCGCTGGCGGCCGGTGCTCGTCACCCGCACCGACCACGACGGTCGCTTCCGTGCCCGCTACCGCTTCCGTTACGTCAGCGGCCTCGCCTCGATCCGGCTGCGGGCCACGGTGCTGGCTGAGGAGCGCTGGCCCTACGCGCCTGGCTCCTCGGCGCCGCTGACGGTCCAGGTCCGCGGTCGGTAGGGTGGTCGGCGATGTCGCAGGCCACCTTTCACACCAACGCCGGGGCGATCGTGCTCGAGCTGCACGACGACGAGGCGCCGAAGACGGTCGAGAACTTCCGCAAACTCGCCGCCGACGGCTTCTACGACGGGCTGATCTTCCACCGCGTCATCCCCGACTTCATGATCCAGGGCGGCTGCCCGCAGGGGACCGGCACCGGCGGCCCCGGCTACACCTTCGAGGACGAGTTCAACGACCACAAGGTGGTGCGCGGGGCGCTGGCGATGGCCAACGCCGGGCCCAACACCAACGGCTCGCAGTTCTTCATCGTCACCACCGGCGCGGCGCCCTGGCTCGACGGCAAGCACACCGTCTTCGGCACCGTGGTCGAGGGCATGGACGTGGTCGACTCGATCGAGGGCCAGGCGACCGATGGCGCCGACAAGCCGCTCGAGCAGCAGACGATCGAGCGCGTCGAGCTCTCCGAGTAACTCGGCCGGTCCCGGTTAGGGCTGCTCGCCCCGCTCGACCAGCTCCCAGAAGCGCACCCACTCGCGCTCGTGGCCGATGCCGGCGCGCAGTGCCAGCCCGAAGCCCGTGGAGACGTGGCCCTGGATCTGCCCGTCGAGTGCTTCGTATTCCTCCAGCTTGCGCCGGTGCAGCGATAGCTGCGCCGCGGCCAGGCCCTTCGGGTCGCCGCCGAAGAAGAGCTTCAGCATGCCGGGGTCGCGCAGCTCAGCCATCTCTTCGGTCGGCTCGTCGAGCCACTCCCGCAGGGCCTTTTCGCCCTCGTCGGTCAGCTTGTAGTGGCGGCGTCGGCGCCCGCCCTGCTCGCGCCGCTCGCTGAGCAGGCCGGCCGCGGCGAGCCGCTCGGGCTCGGCGTAGACCTGGGCGTGGGGGACCGACCAGAAGTTGCCGAGGGTCAGGGCGACGACCTGTTTCAGCTCGTACGGCGTCGCCTCGCCGGCCGCCTCGATCAGGGCGAGGACGATGAAGGAGGTGGGTGAGAGGCGGGGGTTGCTTGACATGCCGGTTCGGAGAATGATATGACTCGCACCGTCCGAAACATATGGTTCGGACTGATGCTGTGCATGCGGCCGAGGCTATTCGCCACCCCCGGCGGTTAAGCGCAGTGGAGCTCAAGTCCGGCGGCGGACAGAACGCCACCGCTGACAGGGGACGTCGAACTTGTGCCAGGCGCTCAGCCCCCGCCGCCGAAGCCGCCCGGCTCGGCGGCGGGGGCGCCTTCTTCAGGACCCGTCCTACTACTGCTGTTCGGAGCGCTTCGCCTCGCGGCGGCGCAGCGCCTCGCCCGGCCGCCAGAGGCTGACCAGGCCGGCGACCAGGGTGACGAGGAAGATCTGGCCGATCATCATCTCCAGGCCGGCGATCATCCGTCCCGGCTGGCCGCCGGGGACGAGGTTGCCGTAGCCGGTCGTGGTCAGCGTCGTGTAGCTGAAGAAGAGGAAGTCGCTGCCGGCGGGGTGGGCGATGCCTTCGAAGAAGGGGCCGCTCTGGACTCGCTCGATCGTTCCGTAGAGGAAGGTGAAGAGGATGCCGAGCACGGTGTAGACGCTGAGCGCGCCGAGGATCGTCCGCGACCCGACCTCGGCGGTGGAGACGACCCGGCGCAGGACCGCCGCCATCGCCACGGTGAGGAGAACGATCTGAACGGCCGAGGCGAGGTTGAGCCAGGTGTGCGTATCGCTGATCGCGGCGATCGTGGCCAGCAGGATCGTCAGCGCGGAGGCCCAGAGCGCGAGCCGGACCAGCCGCGCGCCCGCGTGGGAGCTGACCAGCGCGACCACCGAGGTCGCGCTGGTCGCCAGCGTCAGTACCACCGCCGACCAGCCGCGGTTGGAGAGCAGCGAGGTCAACACGTACGTCACCAGCACCAGCACCAGGACGAGCCCGAAGGCATCTCTGACCCGTTCGGCCCGCTGCACCCAGCGCTCGCGCCCGCGAGCGCTGTTGGCGACGCTATTCATAGCTCGCTCGTTCGGCCGCGAGCCCCGCAATCCTGCTCTTAGAGCGGAGGGGGTGGGATTCGAACCCACGAGACGCTTGCGCGCCCACTGGTTTTCAAGACCAGCGCATTCAACCGCTCTGCCACCCCTCCGAGTGCCGGTAGTGCGGATGCTAGAGGGCAGGCGATCGCTCAGCGGGGCTTGCGCTGATTGGATTGAGGGATGCGGCGCCTGCTCCTACTGGCCTCGGCGATGATCTTCTTCGACGTCGCGTTCTTCGCGGCGATCGCGCCGCTGCTGCCGGACTACGTCGACGAGCTCGGCCTGAGCAAGGCGGAAGCCGGGATCCTCTCCGCCGCCTACGCGGCCGGGACGCTGCTCGCCTCGCTGCCGGCCGGCTACGTCGCCAGCCGGGTCGGCCCGCGCCGCTGCGTGATCTGGGGGCTGCTCACCCTCGGCTGCTCCAGCCTCGTCTTCGGCCTGGTCGAGCAGATCTACCTGCTTGACGCGGCGCGCTTCATCCAGGGCGTGGCGGGGGCGCTGATCTGGGCCGGGGCGCTGACCTGGCTGATCACCACCGCGCCGGACGAGAACCGCGGCTCGGTGATCGGCACCGCGCTCGGCACCGCGGTCGCCGGCGCCCTGCTCGGTCCGGTGCTGGGGGCGGTGGCCGGTTCGATCGGAACCGAGCTGGTGTTCGGCTCGGTCCTGATCGTGACCTGCGCGCTCGCCTATGCGGCCTCGCGCTTGCCCGAGGCCGGGACGCCCGAGCTTCAGCCCGCGCGCGAGGTCGCCGCCGCCCTGCTCAGCCGGCCGATCCTCGACGGAGCTCTCTTCGTCGCTGTGCCCTCGGTGATGTTCGGCGCGATCGAGGTCCTGGTGCCGCTACGGATCGACGCGCTGGGCGGCAGCCACGCGGTGATCGCCGGCGGCTTCATCGCCGGGGCGGCGCTGGAGGCGACGCTGGCGCCGATGGCCGGGCGCGCCTCCGACCGCATCGGCCGCCGCATGCCCTACGTGGTCGGGCTGACAATCTGCGCCCTGGCGATGGTCGGGCTCGCCCTGGCGGCGACGCTCGGGACGGTGCTGGCGGCGCTGATCGTCACCTCGCTCGGCGCCGGCCTCTGCTTCGCCCCGGCGCTGACCCTGCTTTCCGACGTCGCCGACGCCAGCAGCCTGCACCAGGGTTTCGCTGCCGGCCTCTCGAACATGGCCTGGGCCTCGGGCCAGGTGATCGGCGGTATCGGCGGCGGTGTTGTCGCCACGGTCACCGGCGAAGCGGCGCCGAGCATCGCGATCGCCGTCCTGTTGCTGGCCACGGTCGCCTACGCCTTCCACACGCTGCGGCCGACCGCCCCGGCTCAGCCGGCGGCGGGTTAGAACGGGCTAGGCTGGCGCGATGGCGGCGCGGGCGAACGGGGACTCGGGGGCCTGGTCCAACTGGGCCGGCGACCAGACCTGCCGCCCGGCCAAGATCACCCGCCCGGCGACCCGCGACGAGCTGGCCTCGGTCCTCGCCGCGGCCAGCGCGGCCGGCCGCAGGGTTAGCGTCGCCGGCTCCGGACACTCGTTCACCGAAGCGGCGATGACCGATGGGGTGATGGTGCGGATCGAGTCGCTGCGCGGGGTGATCGACGCCGACCCCAGTTCGGGCCTGGTCCGGGTCGGGGCCGGCACGGTGCTGGCCGAGCTGAACGAGGAGCTGGCCCGGCTCGGGCTGGCGATGGAGAACCTCGGCGACATCGACGCGCAGACGGTCGCCGGGGCGATTTCCACCGGCACCCACGGCACTGGCGCGAAGCTGCGCAACATCTCGGCCCAGGTCGAGGGGCTGGAGCTGGTCCTGGCCGACGGCAGCGTGCGCGAGCTCAGCCCCGCCGGCGAGCCCGAGCTGCTGCGGGCGGCGCGGGTCGGGGTCGGGGCGCTGGGGGCGCTCTCGGCGGTGACGCTGCGCTGCGTGCCGGCCTTCACGCTCGACCGCCTCGACGTGCCGCGCCCGCGCGAGCAGGTGCTCGATTCCTTCCAGGAGAGCGCCGACGCCCACGACCACTTCGAGCTCTTCACCTTCCCCTACGCCGACAGCGCCCTGGTCCTGGAGCGCAATCGCACCGCGGGGCCGCCGCGCCCGCGCGCCCGGGCCGCCGCCTACCTCAACGACGTCGTGCTCGAGAACTGGGGGCTGGAGGCGCTCTCGGCGACCGGCAAGCGTTTCCCGCGGGCGATCCCGCGCCTGGCCCGGCTGGCGGCCCGGCTTGCCTCTGGCGGCCACACCGTCGACCGCAGCGACCGCGTCTTCGCCAACTACCGCCGCGTCCGCTTCACCGAGATGGAGTACGGGGTGCCGCGCGAGCAGGGGCCGGAGGCGGTGCGGCGGGTGATCGAGTGGGTGCGCTCCAACCGCTACCCGGTCTTCTTCCCGATCGAGATGCGGGTCGCGGCCGGCGACGACGCGCTGATCAGCCCCTCGCACGAGCGCGACACCGCCTACATCGCCGTCCACCAGTACCGCGGCATGGAGTGGCGTCCCTACTTCGAGGCGGTCGAGGAGATCATGAACTCCTACGAGGGGCGCCCGCACTGGGGCAAGCGCCACTTCCAGACCGCCGCGACGCTGGCGCCGCGCTACCCGAAGTGGGCCGAGTTCCAAGCCGCCCGCGACGAGCTCGACCCCGGCCGCACCTTCACCAACGAGTACGCCGAACGCGTCCTAGGCCCCTAGATCCACCTAGAGGAACGTCATGCCGTCGCCCCGGTAGGTGGGGACGACGTCGACGATCTCATTGCCTTCGATCAGGTGCAGGGAGTCGAAGCGCTCGCAGAGCTCGCCCGCCTTGGCGTGGCGCAGGTAGACCCGGTCGCCGACCGAAAGGCTGGCGGCGGCGTCGCCGAGCAGCGGGGTCTGGACCTCGCCGGCGCCCTCGTCGGGGTCGAAGGCGAGCCCGGCCGGCAGCCAGGGGGCCGGCAGCCGGCTGGGGTCGCCGCCGCCGGAGGCGAGGTAGCCGCCGCCGAGCGCGGTCGCGACCTTGGCCGTCGGCTTGCGCACGATCGGCAGGGCGTAGCCGGCGGCGGGGGTGAGGCTGAAGCGGCTGTAGTGGTCGAAGAGGGCGGGGGCGTAGAAGCCGGAGCCGGCGGTGACCTCGGTCACCGCGTCCTCGGCCCCGGTCAGCTCGAGGCTGCCGGTGCCGCCGCCGTTGACGATCTCGAGCTGGACGAACTCGCTCAGCGCGGCGACGATCGCGGCCCGGCGCGCGGCCAGCTCGGCGGCGGAGCGGCGCTGCATGAAGCGGATCGCGGCGCCGCGCAGGCGCTGGCCTGGCGGCCGGTCGCCGACCCCGGCGATCTGGCCCTCGTAGGCCATCAGCGCGTCGAGTTCGATTTGCGGCCGCTGCTCGATCTCGCGCGCCAGCGCCACCGCCTGCTCGACCGTGTGGACCGGCGAGCGCTTCGGCCCGACCTTGATCCTCCCGCCCAGCGCCCACCAGCTTGCGTCGATGTCGATGCAGACCCGGACCGGCGCCGCCGCCGTCCCCAGCACCGCCTCGATCGCGTCGAGGTGCTCGGCGCAGTCGACCATCACGATCGGCGCCCCCTCGGGGTGGGCGGCCGAGCGCAGCGCCAGCTCCCCCAGCGCCGCCGAGTCGACGGTCGGGTAGGCGAGCAGCAGATCCTCGAACCCCTGCTCGGCCAGCCACAGCGTCTCCGGCAGGGTGAAGGTCATCAGCCCGGCGTAGCCCTCGTTGCGCTCGAGGATCGCCCGCAGCAGCGCCCGGCAGCGCAGCGACTTGCTGGCGACCCGGACCGGCTTGCCCGCGGCCCGCTCCCGCATCGCCGCCGCGTTCGCCCACATCGCGTCGAGGTCGACGAAGGCGAACGGCGCCTCGACCTCGTCAAAGACCCGCTCGAAGCGCTCGTAGGACTGGCTGGGCGGAACGGACACCCGCATCAGCCTATCCCCGCCGTGCCCCGTCAACTCCTACAATCGGGGCCGCAGTGCCCGGAGAGGTGGCCGAGTGGCTGAAGGCACTCGCCTGCTAAGCGAGTAGGGGGCGCAAGCTCTCTCGAGGGTTCGAATCCCTCCCTCTCCGCTTAATGGGGATCTCCGTTTCCCCTATGTAATCCTTAGTGGTATGGGCGAATGGCTGAACAGGCGGGGCGAGGCGCTGGTCGACGCCTTTGCCGTCTTCGTGGTCGTGAACTGGCTCGGCCCGCTCGCCCTGGCCGCCGTGCTCTATCTCTTCTCTTCCGTGGCGGGGACCTTCGCGCTGATGTTCGCGGCGCTATGGATGGCCCGGTCCACAATAAAAAAAATGCCAGTTTCGAAGTGCTATTTTCCCCGGTCGCCGAAAAGCGCCGCTTTTCCCGCTTAGGAATAGCGAATTTGGCTCTGCATAGGTGTTTTTCGGGGTTGTCGTGCTTCTCTCAGGGCCGGTTGGGATGAGGAGAGGACCTACGGGACGGTCCTGAACGACCTCGCCAGGGTCGTGGATGGTGACTTCTCTTTGCTGCCTGGTGGAAGAGGGGCAGCTCAGGTCCGCGAGCGGACGACGACGCGGCCGCCGCGGGCGGGGATCATCGTCACGTTGCGGTGCAGGGCGCGCTCGGGGGCGGGGTCGTCGGCCTCGAGGTCGAGGCGGCGGGCCATTGCCTCGAGCACGACGCGCTGCTCGGCCATCGCCAGGGCAGCGCCGAGGCAGCGGCGGATGCCGCCGCCGAAGGGGAGCCACTCGTAGGTGCCGGGCTTGCGGCCGCCGAGCCAGCGCTCGGGGCGGAACTCGAACGGCTCGGGGTAGAGGTCCTCGCGGTGGTGGATCAGCAGGATGCTCATCGCGATCGGGGTGCCGGCGGGGACGCCGTAGGGACCGAGCTGCCAGGGCACGGTGACGCGGCGGCCGATGATCGGGATCACCGGCCGCGAGCGCATCGCCTCGGTGATCGTCGCCTCGATCTGCTCCTCGGCGCCGACGCCGGAGCGGACCGCGCCCAGCAGCGCCTCGTGGGCGGCGGGGGTGCGGACCAGCCGCTCCCAGGCCCAGGACAGCGAGTTCGCCGTGGTCTCGTGGCCGGCGAGGACGAGGACCAGGAGCTCGTCGCGCAGTTCTTTGTCGGTCAGCTCCTCACCCTCCTCGGTGCGGGCCTGCAGTAGCAGCGAGAGGATGTCGCGGCGCTGCTCGAGGTCGGCGGCGCGGCGGCGGGCTTTGATCACGCCGTAGACCTGGCGGTCGAGCAGGGTCAGGCCCAGCTTCATCGGCCCGACCGCCTCCTCGCGGCCAATCTGGATGATCTCGCCGAGCTGCGCGACCGGCTGGGTCGAGGCGTTGACGAGGCGGCGGATCATCTGCCGCAGTCCGTGCTCGGGGGTGCCGCGGCGCGGCCGGCCCTCGATGCCGAAGATCCCGGCCATGATCACGTCGAGCGTGATCGCCTGCATCCGCGGCGCCAGTGCCATCGGCTCGCCGACCGGCCAGCGGTCGATCTCGCGTTCGGTCGCCTCCGAGATCATCTGCGTGTAGGCGGCGATCGCCTCGCCGTGGAAGGGCGGCAGCAGCAGTTTGCGCTGGCGCATGTGGCGCGGGCCGACCGCGGTCAGGACCGATTCGGTGCCGACGATCGGCCGCAGCGGCGACTCGCCGGTTAGCGACGGCGCCAGCTCCGGCTTGGCGGTGAAGAGCGAGCGCACGTGGTCGGGGTGGCAGGTGACGGCGACCGCGTCTTCGGTGGCGCCGTGCATGCGGAAGACCTCACCGAGCTGGCGGCGGGCGCGGAAGACGAACTCGATCTGTCGCTGGTTGAAGCGCAGTGACTGAACCAGGCGCGGCAGCGGGATCTGCGGCGCCGTCCCGAGCGCGGCGAGCTCGGCGGCCTCGATCGGGCCGGCGGGGGAGGCGGGAGCTTCCCCGACGAGCCCCGGGGCG
>DASUNU010000063.1:0-2030 GCA_036276995.1 Solirubrobacterales bacterium | reverse complement strand
CCGGTCGTGCCGCGGCTCGAGCGCCTGCGCTTCCAGGCCGTGCACTCGCGCGACGTCGCCGCCGCCTACCGGCAGGCGGTCGTGCGCGAGGTCGGCGGCGCCTTCAACCTGGCGGCGGATCCGCCGATCGGGCCGCCGGAGCTGGCCTCGCTGCTGCGGGCGCGCCAGGTCCCGGTCCCGCCGCGGCTGCTGCGCGGTGCCGCCGACCTGAGCTGGCGCCTGCACCTGCAGCCGGCCGAGCCGGGCTGGATCGACCTGGCGCTCGGCGTGCCGCTGCTCGACACCACCCGCGCCCGGGCGGAGCTGGGTTGGCGCCCAGCGGTCAGCTCCCTCGACGCGCTGGCCGAGCTGCTGCAGGGACTGCGTCAGGGCGAGGGCTTTCCGACCCCGCCGCTCGACCCCCAGGCCGGCGGCCCGGCGCGGGTTCGCGAGCTCGCGACCGGGGTGGGGAGCCGGCAGTAAGAAGGACCGGCCGGAGGTCCGCTGCCACCTCCCCCGGCTGAGTGTTGACCTGCAGTTCGCTGAACCGGCGCACCTCGAACCCGTGACGGCGTAGCTCCAGGTCGCGCGCCCGGTCGTCCTGGAAGGCGATCTGGCCGCGGTGGTAGGCATAGCTGTCGGTTTCGACCGCGACCCGCCGCTCGCGCCAGAGGAAGTCGACGGTGAGGCGGCCGACCCTGACGTTTACCTCGGGCCGGGGGAGGCCATGAGCTCGGCACAGCTCGAGGAAGTCGCTCTCGAGGTCGCTGCGACTGCGGTCGGTCTCGAGGCCCAGTCGCAGCCCCAGGAACTCCGCCTGGCGCACCGCGCGCCGCCACTGCCACTCCGGGACCGCGCCGCGCAGGTCGGCGATCGTCCGGGCGGGCGTGGTGACGGGGATCCCGAGACGCTCGGTCTTCTCCCTCTTGCTCAGAGAGCGACAGCGATGGAGGCGGATCCCGGTTTGGTCGGCGCGGCCGCTACGCGCCGAGGTCGAGACGTCGACCGCTTCCTCCGCCGGCTCCAGCAGCTTCCATAGCGAGGCCGCGGCCCGGTGGCTCAGCACTGCACTGGGACCGCAGGCGAGCACGGCGGCCATCCAAGCCCGGGTGTGGCTTGGTCCTCGGTGCCCGACCGCGTACACGCCCCGGTGCAGGCGGTGCAGTCGTCCCTTTCGCGCCCGCTTCGTGATTGCGCTCTTCCCCAGGCCAGCCGCCGCGAGCTGCGCTGCGGTGATCACACCGTGCTGCCGCCCCGCGACGTGCGCGATCTCTAGGTCGGGTGGGTCGACTTGGTGCACCATGGGCGCACTAAGTCGACCCGGATCCGAATCTCTCCCCCCTGGGCGCGCCCGCGCTCGTCTACAGGGAGGCGCCGTCGGCGCAGGGGAGGCGCGAGTCGACGCCGGTTATCTCCAACACCCGGGTGACGGCGAGCGACTGGCTGGGGACGAAGCGCAGCCGGTCCTCGCTGCCTTCGTGGCCCAGCGCTGCCACCAGGAGGGCGATCCCGGTCGAGTCGATGAAGGTGAGCGCGGCCATGTCGAGGACGACGCGGCGGCTGCCGGCGAGCGCGGCGTCAAGCGCGGTTTCAAGCTTGTCGGCGTTGGCGAGGTCGAGCTCGCCTTCGAGCGCGATCCGGTGGATGGTCCCGTTGCGCTCGCTGCGGATCGAGAGCATGCCCGCGCGGACCTTGGACTGATGAAGCTCCGAGTTGGACTCCATTGCTGCCTCCACTGCTGCGGTGACGTTTCGGGAGTCCCGTGATGGCGTTACCGCGATCGCGTTTCAGCCGCTGGCGGTGCGCTCGTCGGGGTCCTGCGCAGGGCAGGCCACGAATCGAACCCAAGTCGATGCTACAGCGTTCCTCCCGTCACGCTGGGATTTTCCGGGGTGCTCAGGCGGCGTCGAGCGCGGCGTCCCAGAGTCCGGCGATCCGCTCCGCGGCGCGGCGCTCCTCGACCAGCGTCCGCTCGACCACGGCGACGGTCTCCTCGTCGCCGGCTCGCTCCGCGACCCGCCGCAGCAGCTCGTAGGAGCCGATCTCGAGGT
>DASUNU010000062.1:0-9326 GCA_036276995.1 Solirubrobacterales bacterium | reverse complement strand
TGCCGGTCTGGATGCTCCAGCCCTCGCGGCGGCCGAGCAGGGTCACGGCCCCCACGTAGATCAGTTCGCCGATCGTCATCACGCCGCGGACGACGATCGCGATCAGCGAGCCGAGCGCGAAGCTCTTGCCCGGCAGCGCCGCCTTCATCCCCCAGGCGAAGGCGGCGTCGCGAACGCCGAGGCCGGCCGGGGCAACGAGCGTGACCAGCGCCGCGAAATAGCCGATCGCCTGGGCCGAGCCGACCAGGAGGATGTCGTCGAAGGGGATGTAGGTGACCGAGCGGGCGGTGCAGTAGATGCCGAAAGCGATCACCACCCAGTTCAGCGCGTTAAGGGCAATCAGCGCGAGCACGCCGTGCAGCGGCACCACCGCCGGCAGGGGCTCGCGGCCGAAGGCGTTGAGCGCCTTGTTGGCCAGCGGCCCGAAGACGCGGGGGTGCAGGACCGCGATCGCGACCAGGATCAGCGGCACGATCAGCCAGCGTGCCGGCGTGCCCTGCAGGTCGGGGTGGTTGACGATGAAGTAGGCGGCTACGACCAGTGCCCCAGTCGCGGAGATCGCCTGTTCGTAGACGATGCTGGCGATCGTGATCCGGCGCGGCACCCCGGCCCGTTCGGAGAGCAGGACCCGGCCCAGCACGTAAAGCACGCTGCCCGGCACGTAGCGGGCCAGCAGCGGCTGCCCCCAGGCGACCTGGGCGCGGCCGAACCCGATCGAGCTGCCGAGGAAGCGCAGGATCAGCTCCCAGCCGAAAGCGCTGATCGCGAAGAACAGAGGCATGATCGCGATCCCCGGGATCAGCCAGCCGACGTGGAAGTGGACGCCTTCGCTCTTGATCTCCGACCACTGGTCGATCACGGTCAGGACCAGGAAGCCGAAGATGACGACGACGAGCCCGATCTGGATCGCGAGGCGGACTTTGCGGCTGCGCGGTGGGCGCGTGCCGAACCGGGCACCCGCCTCGCCGACCTTGTGCAGGAATGGTTGGGGGCGCTCCACGTGTCCGCACCTTAGTGACAGCGTCGGTTTGGGATATTCAGCGCATGGGTGAGTTCGAGCTGCTGGCGAAGGTGCGGGAGCGACTGGGGGCCGGGGGGGCGCGGGTCGTCCTCGGCAGCGGCGACGACGCCGCCGTCACCGTCCCCGGCGGCGCCACCGCGACCTCGGTCGACGCCCTGGTCGAGGGCGTCCACTTCGACCGCGAGCGCGCCACGCTGGGCCAGATCGGGCACAAGGCCCTGGCCACGGCGCTCTCCGACCTGGCGGCGATGGGAGCCGAGGCAGGCGAGGCCTACGTGGTCGTCGGCGTGCCGCCCGACCTCGACGAGGAGGGCTGCCTGGAGCTGGTCGACGGCATCCTCGCCCTCGCAACTGCGACCGGAACCACGTTGGCCGGCGGCGACGTCACCCGGGCGCCGGTGCTGACCCTGGCGGTCACCGTCGTCGGCCACGCCGAGACGCCGGCGCAACTGGTCCAGCGCGGCGGCGCCGAGCCGGGCGACGCGCTCGTCGTCAGCGGCGAGCTCGGCGGCGCGGCGGCCGGCCTGCTGCTGCTGCAGCGCCCAGAGCTGGCCGCGGCCGTCCCCGCCGCCAGCGCCGAGCGGCTGCGCCGCCGCCAGCTCGAGCCGACCCCACGGCTGGCCGCCGGCCGGGCCCTGGCGCGGGCCGGGACGCGGGCGATGATCGACCTCAGCGACGGCCTGGGCGGCGACGCCGGGCACCTCGCGGCAGCCAGCGGCGTCGGCCTGCGGATCGAGGCGAGCGCGCTGCCGCTGGCCGCGGGCCTGGCCGAGCTGGCCTCGGCTGCCGGGCAGGAGCCCCTAGCCCTGGCGGTCTCGGGCGGCGAGGACTACGAGCTGCTGGCGGCGATCCCACCGGCGCGACTGGCCGAGGTCGCCGCGGCACTGGGCGAGGCGGCGGAAACGACCTTGACGCAGGTGGGCGAGGTGGTCGCCGGCGAAGGCGTGGAGATCAGGCTGCCCGGCGGGGGGACGCTGGACCCGCGGGGTTATGACCAGCTGGGCTGAAGGCGGAGCTGCCGCCGATCAGCAGCTCGCGCACGCCGCGGCGCTGCAGCATCGCCGAGGCGATCAGGGAGGGGTCCGGCTTGTAGTGGCCGGCCTCCACCAGGCTTTTCAGTTCCTGCGTTTGCATTCGATCCCCTTATCGGCCTTCGGTCCGAGAGCCTTAGTTCTTGGTACTCGCACATGCGTCCACTGGCCGGCTCGCCACCCCGGCTGATTACCCTTCAAGTGTGGCTAACGGGACGGCCCGCATTCTCCTCGTCGACGACGAGCAGTCGATTCAGACGCTCTTGAGCTATCCCCTGCGCAAGGACGGCTACCACGTCACCTCCGCGCTCGACGGCGGCGAGGCCCTGCAGCGCTTCGAAGAGGGCCGCTTCGACCTGGTCATCCTCGACCTGATGATGCCCCGCGTCGACGGGGTCGAAGTCTGCCGCGAGCTGCGCTCGCAGAGCCAGGTGCCGATCATCATGCTGACCGCGAAGGGCAGCGAGACCGACAAGGTCGCCGGGCTCGAGGTCGGCGCCGACGACTACATCACCAAGCCGTTCTCGATGCGCGAGTTCCGCAGCCGCGTGAAAGCGGCGCTACGGCGCTCGCGGATGGGCGGCGAGACGCAAACCAGCGAGGAGCCGATCGAGAGCGGCGAGCTGACGATCGACTTCGATCGCCGCATGGTCACCCTGCGCGACGAGGAGATCCGCGTCACCTACGTCGAGTTCGAGATCCTCGGCGCGCTCGCCCGCTCGCCCGGCCGCGTGCTCACCCGCGAGACCCTGCTCGAGCACGTCTGGGGCGACTCCGAGTACCGCGACCCGCGCACCGTCGACGTCCACATCAGGCACCTACGCGAGAAGCTCGAGAGCGACCCCAAGCAGCCCGAGTTCCTGTTCACGGTGCGCGGGGTCGGCTACCGGTTCAAGGAGTAGAGGTGCGCCGTATCGGGCTGACCACACTGGGAAGCCGGATCACGGTCACCGCGGTCGCGATCAGCGTCGGCACCACCCTGCTGATCTACCTCTACGCGGTCACGATCGGAGGCGGCGGCGCGGTCAAGGGCCAGATCCTGATCGGCGGCCTGATCGCGACCGTGGTCGCCACTGGCTTCGGCATCTACTACGCGCAGCTGGCAGCGCGCAACATCAGCCACCTGCAGGACGCCGCCCGCAAAGTCGCCGACGGCAACTTCGAGACGACGATCCCGGTCGCCGCCGCCGGTCAGCTCGGCCAGCTCGCCCGCACCTTCAACGAAATGCAGCGCCGCCTCTACGAGCTCGACAGCGCCCGCAAGCAGTTCATCGCCAACGCCTCGCACGAGCTGCGGACGCCGATCTTCAGCCTTGGGGGCTTCGTCGAGCTGCTCGAAGAGGAGGACCCCAGCCCCGAGGAGCGGGCCGAGTTCGTGCGCACGATGCGGCAGCAGATCGTGCGCCTGACCAAGCTGACCACGGACCTGCTCGACCTCTCCCAGCTCGACGCCGGGGCGATGGTGATGCAGCCCCGCAGCGTCGACCTCGGCGCCCTCGCCCGCGAGGTCACCCGCGAGTTCGGCGCCCGCGCCGAACTGCGCGGCTCGCGCCTGGAGCTGCGCACCCCGGACCAGCCCGCGATCGCCCAGGCCGACCCCGATCGCGTGCGTCAGATCATCCGTATCCTGCTTGATAACGCCCTCACCCACACCCCGGAGGGCACCAAGGTCACCGTGACTACCTACTCGATCAACCGCCGCGCCGAGCTGACCGTCTCCGACGAGGGCTCGGGCATCCCCCAACGGGTTCAGAACCGGATCTTCGAGCGCTTCTACACCGCTGACAAGGCGGGCGGCTCCGGGCTCGGCCTGGCGATCGCCAGCGAGCTCGCCCAGCGCATGGGCGGCCGGATCACGATCAGCTCCAGCCGCCGCTTCACCGCCTTCACGCTCGACCTGCCACCGGCCGAGGTGGAACTCCCCTCGCGCGCCGCGGGTGCCCTGGCCAGGGCCCCGGTATGAGGACGCGGGCAGGGCTCCCCATCCTGCTGCTCTGCCTGCTGGCGCTGGCCGGCTGCGGCTCCGGTGATTCCGGTGGCGAGACCACCGTCACGGTCGCCGACTCGCCCGGCTCCAGCCGGCCGAAGCAGGTCATCGTGCAGACCGCCGACAGCGGTTTTGACGCCGCCCGCGTCTACCGCGAGGCCTCGCCCGGGGTGGTAACGATCCGCTCCGTGTTCGGCGATGCCGCCGGCGCCGCCGAGGGCTCCGGCTTCGTGCTCAACACCGATGGCGAGATCGTCACCAACGCCCACGTCGTCACCGACGAATCGACCGGCAAGCGGCTACCGGCGAAGGAAGTGTTCGTCGAGTTCCCCGACCGCAACATCGTCGCGGCCGAGATCCTCGGCTTCGACCCCTTCGCCGACGTCGCCCTGCTCCGGGTCGAGCCCAACGGCTTCACCCTGCACCCGCTCGAGCTTGGCGACGACGCCGACCTCCAGGTCGGCCAGCCGGTAGCGGCGATCGGCAGCCCCTTCGGCGAGCGGCAGTCGCTCTCCAGCGGCATCGTCTCCGCCACCGACCGCTCGGTCAAATCGCTGACCCAGTTCCAGATCGAGGGCGCGATCCAGACCGACGCCTCGATCAATCCCGGCAACTCCGGCGGCCCGCTGCTCGACGCGGCCGCCCGCGTGATCGGGATCAACCAGCAGATCGAGACCGGCTCCGGCGCCAACGACGGGGTCGGCTTCGCGGTGCCGATCTCGACCGTGAAGCGCTCGATCGCCCAGCTCGAGGCCAAGGGCAGCGTCGAGTACGCCTACATCGGCGTCTCCAGTCAGTCGCTCTACCCACAGCTGGCCGAGAAGCTCGGGCTCGACACCCGCTTCGGCGGCCTCCTGGCCGAAGTCGTGCCCGGCGGCCCCGCGGACGAGGCCGGCCTCCGTGGCGGCGACGACAAACTGCGCTTCCAGGCTGGCGAATACCGCAGCGGCGGCGACGTCGTGCTCCAGCTCGACGGCCACGACGTGGTCGAGCCCAACGCCCTCTCCCAGCTCGTCGCCTCAAAACGGCCGGGCGAGACGGTCGAGCTGACGATCCTCCGCGACGGCAAGAAACAGCAGGTCGAGGTCACCCTGGGCAAGCGCCCGGACGACCTCGATGGCTAGGCCGGCGCCCGCCTAGTCCGCACGGCGCCGCCCGGAGGTGTAGAACTCCGGCCTTGCTTCAGGAAGTCGCACTTGGCCAGAAGTCCCTCGCCGACTACCAGCACATCGTCGGCAAGGAGACCGTTGAACGGATCCGCGAGCTGGCGGAGCCGCTGAAAGGCAAGCGCGTTCTCCACGTCAGCGCGACGGCGTTTGGCGGCGGCGTCTCCGAGATCCTCTACACGATCGTGCCGCTGATGCGGGACATCGGGCTCGACGCCCACTGGCACGTGATCTTCGGCAAAGAGGAGTTCTTCAACGCGACCAAGCTCCTGCACAACTCGCTGCAGGGCGCCGAGGAGACGCTGAGCGACGAGCAGTGGGCGATCTTCGACGAGATCAACCAGATCAACGCTGAGGGCCTGCAGGGCGAGTGGGACGTGGTGATCGTCCACGACCCGCAGCCGATTGGCCTGCGCCGCGGCGCCCTGGCCAAGGGCAAACACTGGATCTGGCGCTGCCACATCGACCTCTCGAACCCGAACCCGGCCCCGATCGAGCGGCTGCTGCCGATGATCGAGGAGTATGACGCATCGGTCTGGCACCTGCCCGACTACGTGCCTGGCGCGCTCGGCAACCGCGACGGGGTCAACATCATCCCGCCGGCGATCGACCCGCTCTCGCCGAAGAACATGGCCTTCTCGCCCGAGGATGCCGCCTTCGTCTGCAAGCAGTTCGGGATCGACCCGGACCGGCCGCTGATCACCCAGGTCTCGCGCTTCGATCCCTGGAAGGACCCGATCGGCGTGATCGACGCCTACCGCGAGGTGACCGCGCAGGTGCCCGAGGCGCAGCTGGCGATGGTCGGCTCGATGGCGAGCGACGACCCCGAGGGCCGCGAGTACTTCCAGAAGACCTACGAATACGCGGACAACGACCCCGACATCAAGATCCTCAGCAACCTCAACAACGTCGGCGCGATCGAGGTCAACGCCTTCCAGTCGCAGTCCGACGTCTGTCTGCAGAAGTCGATCCGCGAGGGCTTCGGCCTGACCGTGACCGAGGCCCTGTGGAAGGGGCGGCCGACGATCGGCGGCGACGTCGGCGGCATCCCGCTGCAGATCACAGACGGCGAGACCGGCTTCCTGGTCAACTCGCCCTCCGAGTGCGCCCAGCGCAGCCTCGAGATCCTCGCCGACCCGGAACTGGGCAAGCGCCTCGGCCGGGCCGGCAAGGAGCACGCCCGCCGTGAGTTCCTCTCGCCGCGGCTGCTGCGCGACTGGCTCGGTCTGATCACCGAGCTCGGCGCCTGACCCCGATCAACCTGACCCAGGTCACCCCGTAGTCTCTGCGGCGTGGACGCCTCGCCGCTGATCATCGTCTCGAACCGGGGACCGCTCCAGTTCGAACGGGACGAGAACGGGGAGCGCACCCTGCGCCGCGGCGGCGGCGGGCTGGTCACGGCGCTCTCGGGCCTGGTCTCCCATCGCGACGCGCTCTGGATCGCCTCGGCGATGACCGACGAGGACATCGCCGTCTCGGAAGAGCGCGGCGGCCCGGTCGAGCTCTCGATCGACGGCATCGACTACCGAGTGCTGCTGGTCGGCAGCGAGGCCGAAGCCTACGACCGCTTCTACAACGTGATCGCCAACCCGATCCTCTGGTTCATCCAGCACTACCTCTGGGACCTCTCCAACGCGCCCGACATCCGCCAGCAGGAGCTCGACGCCTGGGACTACGGCTACCAGGCGGTCAACCGCGACATCGCCGAAGCGGTGGTGCGCCAGATCGAGGGCCAGGAGCGGCCGCTGGTGATGCTGCACGACTACCACCTCTACACCGCCCCGGGAATGATCCGCGAGGCGCGGGCGGACGTCTTCCTCCACCACTTCGTCCACATCCCCTGGTCGCAGCCGGACAGCTGGCGCATCCTCCCCGGGCGGATCCGCGAGGCGATCTTCCAGGGAATGCTGGCCAACGACATCATCGGCTTCCACACCCACTCGTACTGCATCAACTTCCTGCGCTGCTGCGACGAACTGCTGGAAGCCGAGGTCGACTACGTCGCCGGCGAGGTCCGCCACGCCCGCGGCAAGACGCTGGCCCGCGCCTACCCGCTCTCGATCGACGCCGAGCGGCTGCGGCGGGCCGCCGAGTCGCCCGAGGTGGCAGAGGCCGAGCGGGAAGTGCTGGAGCGGCGGCGCAAGCACCTGATCATCCGCGTCGACCGGGCCGACCTCTCGAAGAACGTGCTGCGCGGCTTCACCGCCTTCGACACCTTCCTCAGCCAGCACCCGGAGTTCCGCGAAGAGGTCACCTTCATCGCCCACCTGCAGCCCTCACGCCAGGACGTGCCCGAGTACGCCGAGTACCTGGAGCGGATCGAGGCCCTGGTCGCGGTCGTCAACCACCGCCACGGCACCACCGACTGGATGCCGATCGACCTGAAGATCTACGAGAACTTCCACGACGCGGTCGCCCGCTACAAGCACTTCGACCTGCTGATGGTCAACTCGCTGTTCGACGGGATGAACCTGGTCGCGAAGGAGGCGCCGGCGGTCAACACCCGCAACGGCGTGCTGATGCTCTCGGAGAACACCGGCTCCCACCAGGAGCTGGCCGACTGCGCGCTCTCGGTCAACCCCTTCGACATCCAGGAGCAGGCCGACGCGATCTACCGCGCCCTGACCATGGACCCGGAGGAGCGGCGACTGCGCTCCGAGCGGCTGAAGGAGATCATCTACTCGAAGAACCCCGGGGACTGGGTCGACGACCAGCTGCGCGACATCGAGGAGCTGCGGGCGCAGGTCGCCTAGAGGCTTCGCCCCTGGCGGCGGCGCCGGGGGGAGAGATCACCCGCCGCCGCGACTTGGGCCGGGGTGGGCGCGGTTCGGATCCATTGGCAGACGGCCGGGAAGCTGGCGGCGGCGAGCATCGTGGTCTTGCTTGGCCTGCAGGTCCTGCCCGGGCTGCTGCGCCCGCCTGCGCCGGCGCCGCTGGAGCCCGACGTGGGACTGCCGCGGATGATCGCCGAGCCGCGGCGGGAGCGGGCGCTGCCGCGGCGGCCGCGACCCGAGCCGCTGCCGGAGCCGCGGCGGGTGCCGCGTAAACCGGCGGTGAGCGCTCCGGTGCCGGCACCCCCGCCCCCTCCGACGCCTCCTCCTCCCCCGCCGCCGCCACCCGAATCCCCTCCGGCCCCCAGCCCGGCGGCGGCGCCGGAACCCTCCCCGCCGGCAGGCGACGGCTCCGAGGAGTTCGCCCCGCGCTGACCCGGTCGTCGCACCGTCGCTATAGTCCCTCGCCGTTTTGGCAGCCCCACGCGAATATGAGCTGGTCCTGATGCTGGACCCCCAGCTGGATTCCCCCGCCCGCGATGCGCTGGCGGGCGAGGCGCGTGGGCAGATCGAGGGCGCCGGCAGCCTCAAACACGAGAACAGCTGGGGCCTGCGCAAGATGGCCTACGAAATCAACAAGCGCACCGAGGCCGACTACCGCTGGTTCCGCTTCGAGGCGACCAGCGACCTGCTCGACTCGCTCGATCACAACCTGAAGATCGCCGACGGCGTGCTCCGCTTCCGCATCTTCAAGGTCGATCCCGACGCCCCGGTGATCGTGCCGCCGGCAGTCAGCGCCGCCCCCGGGCCGCGTGAGCGCAGTGCGACGGGAGCCCGCGATGATCGCGGCGACTCTCCCGACGACGGCGACGAGTAGCGCCGCTTCCGCCCCGCTCTTTGCGAGGAATGGCCCTCCCCAGGGGGAGAGGTCGCGCCGCCCCCGCTCTTAGACTGGAACCCAACCAGCGAACTTCAGAGGAGTGAGAGTTTTGGCAGCTTCGAACGTCAACGTGGTGGTCATCACCGGCAACCTGACCAAGGACCCGGAACTGCGCAGCACCGGCGGCGGCACGTCGGTTTGCGAGCTGCGCGTCGCCGTCAACAGCCGGCGCAAAGACAGCACCGGCCAGTGGGTCGACAAGCCCAATTACTTCGACGTGGTCGTCTGGGGGGCTCAGGGCGAGAACTGCGCCAACTACCTCTCCAAGGGCCGCCCGATCGCGGTCGAAGGGCGCCTCGACTGGCGCGAGTGGGAGGCCAAAGACGGTGGCGGCAAACGGCAGGCGGTACAGATCGTCGCCAACTCGGTCCAGTTCCTCGGCTCCCGCGACGGTTCCGGCGGCCAGCCCC
>DASUNU010000061.1:0-8267 GCA_036276995.1 Solirubrobacterales bacterium | reverse complement strand
CGGACCGGCGAGCTGGGTCAGCGTGCCCGGCTTCGAGGCCTTCTTTGCAACCGGCGCCGCGGCCGCGGCCGCCGGCAGCGCCAGCAGGATCGCCGCGCTCAGCGCGGCAAGCGCCGAGACGAAACGAGAACTGCGAGCCGGGCGATCCATGGGGCGGCGAGCCTAATCCGCCCCACGGACGCCCAGCCCGGCAGCGCTACTGCGGGTTCCCCACCACCCCGATCCTCAGCCCCAGCCACGGATAGGTCTTGGTGAAGAAGGTGTTGTCCTGCGGCTGCAGCCCCACCGCGGAGAGCCAGAGCTGGTAGACGGGCGCGTTGGCGATGCCGCCGTGCAGCCGCCGCCAGACCCGCTTGCCTTCGACCCCGAACGGCGGCGCCGTGATCGTGTCGGTCCACTCGACCGCGTTGCCGCCCTGGTCGAGCGTGCCCCAGGGTGAGCGGGTCAGCGCCTGGCCGACCGTGCCGAGGCTGCCGGCGAAGGCCTTCTCGTAAGCCACGGGCGGAATTCCGAATGGATTGACCCGTTCGCAGGCCCGCGCCGTCTGGTTCGACGGGCACCAGTAGGGCACCGGCGCTTCTTTCTGGTGGAAGATCGCCACCGGCTGCGAGGCCGAGCCGTTGGTCACGTCGCCGGTCTTCGGGTCGAGGGTCGCCACTGCCGGCGCCGCCTGGCCTTCGTCCCCGAAGGCGCCGGGGTTGGTCGGGTACTGCCAGTAGGAGTAGGTGCCGCCGCCCTTGGGGTCGTAGTAGGCGGCCTTGATCCACTCGTCCTGACTGGGGATGACGAAGCCGCTGTCGGCGGAGCGGGTCGCCTTGCGCTTGCGCATGTCGTACATCCCGCGCTCGGTCTGGCGCGAGAGCCGCACCCTGTAGGTGGTGTAGGTGTACGGGCCTTCGGTCGCGCTCTGCGTCTCCATCACCTGGCCGTTGTAGAGCGAGTTGACGAAGCGGGCCGAGCGCAGGAAGTTGGCGAAGCCGTAGGGCTTGTCGACCCAGTCCGGCGCCGCCGCGGTGTAGTGCCTGCCGGCCGGCGCCCGCGAGGAGTAGTCGATCTGACCGAACCGCGGCCAGGCCGCGCCGCTCTCGTTGTCGCTGTAGAGCTTGTACTTGTTGCGGCCCGCCGGGTCGACCGTGTTGAGGAAGGCGACCCACTGGCCGACCGTCACCTCGAGCTGGCCGAGCGAGTACTCGTAGCCGACCGAGCCGACTTCCTGGCAGGCCGGTTCCTGCGGCTTCAGGGTCTGCGGCGCGCTGGCGCAGTTGCGGTAGATCGCGTTTTCGAACGGCACGATCCCGACCACCGGGTTGCCCGGCGAGCCGACCTGCATCGTCTTGAAGGTGAGGACAGAGGGCGCCGATTTGGCCGCCGCACCCGCCGGCAGGGCGAGCGCGACGAGAGCCAGGATGGTCAGCGCCGGCGCGAGGCGCCCGCGGAAGGCGCTTCGCGCCGGATGGTTTCTCATCCCCTCCTATTCGCGCCGCGGATCGGAATCCTTTAGCGCTTAGGCGGGCGCGACCGAGGCGCCGACCTGGTTGAAGTACTCGATGATCCCCAGCGTCTGGCCACCGGCCAGCGCCGCCTGCAGCTCGGCCGGGGACATCCCGAACTCGAGTTCGGCATCGTTCACCTGCAGGTCGACGACCAGACTGCCCGCCTCGGCGCTGACCGTCCGCCACTCGACGACCGCCTGTTCGAGGTCGGCCAGCACGGCTTCGAAGGCATCCGAGCCCGCCCCATCGATCGCTTCCTGGATCTCGGCGATCGCCATTGTCGCTCGTTCCTCGAGCTGCCGCCAGGCTGCCAGGATCGCCACCAGTCCGGCCTCGATTTCGGTCGTCTGCGCGGCCATCGCCGCGTAGTGGCTGGTGAGGACCTGGAGGGCGGCCACGTCTTCGGTCAGGCCGGTGATCTCCCTCTGATCGGCGGCGATCTTTTCCTTGTCCGCGACGATCTTCCTGGCGTCGATCGCGATGTAGGTCGTCGCCACCGCGACGACCGGGCCCATCAGCAGCCAGACCGCGGCGCCGACCGGCCAGGCCGCGATCGTGGCGACGGTGCCGAGCGTCAACGCGACCCCCTCGGCGAGGCCGAGCCCGATCAGTTCCGCGGTCAGCACCCCGATGTCGCGCCGCAGGCTCTCGATGTCGGCGTTGAGCTGTTCGATCTTCTGTTTGTCGGCCTTCGCGTCGTTCGCCGATTTGGTCGCGATCACCTGCAGATGGGTCGCCAGTTCCGGCAGCCTGTCGCCGAAGTCGTTGACGGCGGTGATCGACGCTTCGACGAACCTGATGACCATGGTCAGCTGGCTGGCGATCGCTTTGAGGTCCTGGTTGAGCACCAGATGGGCGGCCTGATTGCCCGGTTCGGCGACCAGGATCTGCGTCTGGTTCCTGGCGTCCTCGAGCAGCGCCGAGACCGTTTCGTCGTAGCTGGCCACGTCCTTGGGCACCTCCAGCAGCCGAGCCATCACCTCGTTGACCCACTCCAGCGCATCGCTGCCGGAGCGCACGTAGGCGGTGAGGAATTCTTCCCAGTCCGGCGGCCGGTTGGTGAGATTGGGCAGTTTCGAGGTAAGCACGCCGTTCACGAACGTGTTCACCACCACCACGTTTTCCTTGTAGGTCGCCTGCGCCTGCGCGAGCGCGGGCGCGTTCCGCTTGATGGCCGCTGCCAACGACATGCTCTCCTCCGATCAGATAGCGATTCCTTACCGGTGAGAACATCCAACCCCCCGACCGCCGGAGTCAAATGACACACAGTTACCTGGAGGCGAACTCGACCGGACGTAAAACAGTGCGTGCGCGAAAGCGCGTGGGCTACAGCCAGCCGGCGCGCTTGAAGCGGCGGTGGAGCAGCAGGCAGACGACGGCGATCAGGAGCAGCACCGAGGGGTAGCCGAAGCGCCAGTGCAGCTCCGGCATCTCGTCGAAGTTCATCCCGTAGATGCCGGCGATCATCGTCGGCACGGCGAGGATCGCGACCCAGGCCGAGATCTTGCGCATGTCTTCGTTCTGGCGCACCGAGACCTGGGTCAGGTTGGCGTGCAGGGCGGTGCCGAGCAGCTCGCGGAAGGCGGCGATGCGGCCGCCGGCCCGGCGCAGGTGATCGTGGACGTCGCGGAAGTACTCGTGCAGGTCGTCGGGCACGACCTCGTAGTGACCGCGGGCGATCTCGTCGACCGCGTCGGAGAGCGGCGCCACCGCGCCGTAGAAGTCGAGTACCTCGCGCTCCAGTTTGTAGATCCGCTCGGCCGGGTTGCCGCGGTCGTCGGAGAAGACCTCGCGCTCGACTTCCTGGATGTCGACGTCGACCCCCTGGGCGGCGACCTCGTAGCCGTCGACGACGTGGTCGAGGATCGCGTAGAGCACCATGCCGGGACCGTGGCGGAGCTGATCGGGCCGGCGCTCGATCCGCTCCCGCACCGCGCTCAGCTCGCCGGTGCCGTGGCGCACGGTGACGATGAAGCGCGGGTTGACGAAGATCATCAGCTCGCCGATCTCGATCACCTCCTCGGGATCGACGTAACGAGCGGTCTTGACGACGACGAAGAGCGTGTCGCCGTAGAGCTCGAGCTTCGGCCGCTGGTGGGCGTTGACCGCGTCCTCGACTGCAAGCTCGTGCAGGTCGAAGCGGCGGGCGATCTCGGCGAACTCCGAGGCCGACGGTTCGAGCACCCCGAGCCAGACGAATTTGCCATCGCCGCCCATCACCTCGCCGACCTCGTCAAGCGCGAGGTCGTCGCCGCAGCGCAGCCCTTGCTCGTAGGCGGAGCACTTGACGATCGTCATCGCCGCAGTATCGCCCGGCGATCGGCTAGTCCTCCTCCAGCGGCACGGCCGCCGTTCGCGGCGACGACGACCTCGTCTCCCGGGCCGGGCCGGAGGATCAGCACCTCGGCGGGAGCTTTCTCCAGGAGCCAGACGAGATCGTCGCCGGAGAAGCCGGCGCCGACCTCGGCGGTGGCCGGGACGACGACGCGGTCGAAGCTCTCGCGATCGAGCAGACGGGCGAGCGCGTGGCGGTAGGAGCGGCCGCGTTCGATGCGCGAGTCCACCGCGACGCCTTGGGCGGTCGCCCGCTGCTCGATCGCCTCCAGCATCGGCATCGCCGTCGCCGCCTCGGCCGGGATCGAGCAGTCGAGCGGCAGCTGCTTCGGCACCGCCGCCAGGTAGGCCGGCATCAGCGTCGCCTCCTCCGCGCGGGCGAGACGGAGCGCGGCATCGACGGCGCGGCGGGAGATCTCGGTACCGGTGAAGGGCAGGAGGATCTGGTGGATCGCCCGTGGGCGCTCGGAGCGGCGCCCACGCAGGCGCGAGCGGGCGAGGAGGTAGCCGCCCGTGAGCCCACCGCCGAGCGCGACGACGATCAGGACATGCTCGACCGTCACCGCCCCTCCCCGCCCTCGCGCCGAGCGACGATCCGCACGTCGACGCCGGGCGGGGTCGCCCGCATCAGTCGCTGCGGCAACGGTTCGCGCAGCCTGGCCAGGCCCCGCGGTGGCTCGGACTCGCCGAGCATCACGTAGGTGATGCCCCGTTCCCGGACGACCTGGGCGGCGCCGTCCACGAGGCTGTCGCTCTCCTCGATCAGGAAGCTGGCGCCGAGCACCGAGGCAAGGTGGCGCAGCGCCGTCACCTGGCGCTCGACCTCCTCCTCGATCGCCAGGCTCGGCGGCTTCACCCAGAGCAGGTCGAGCCCGGTGCCGAGGCGCTGCGCGGAGCGCCAGGCGCGGCGGACCAGCCGCTGCGAGCTGGGCTGCGGCCGGACCAGGGCAAGCAGCCGCTCCCCCACCGCCTTCGGCACCTCGGCGGAGACCCACTCCTCACGGGTGCCGAGCGGCGCCTCGACCACTAGCCGCTTCGCCTCCACCTCCTGGGCCACCTGGCGCAGCGCCACCTCGCGCAGCGCCAGCAGGTTCTCGACGGTGAAGAAGTTGCGCAGCGCCGGCTCGATCGCCTCGCCGGGGTAGACCTTGCCGGCGCGCAGCCGCTCGATCAGCGCCTCGGGGGTGAGGTCGATCAGCACCACCTCATCGGCCTCGGCCAACACCGCGTCGGGGATCGTCTCCCGCACCCGCGTCCCGGTCAGCTCGGCGACCTGGTCGACCAGCGACTCGAGATGCTGGACGTTGACCGTCGAGAAGACGTCGATGCCGGCGGCGAGCACGTCGCGCACGTCTTCGTAGCGCTTCTCGTGCTCGGCGCCCGGGGCGTTGGTGTGGGCGAGCTCGTCGATCAGCGCCAGCTCCGGCTCCCATGCCAGCAGCGCCTGCAGGTCCATCTCCTCCAGGTCGGTGCCGCGGTAGATGAGGCGCCGCCGCGGGACGACCGGCAATCCGTCGGCGAGAGCGGACGTCTCCGGCCGCCGGTGCGGCTCCAGGTAGCCGATCGCCACGTCGCGGCCGGCTTCCTGCCCGGCATGGCCCTCCTGCAGCATCCGGAAGGTCTTGCCGACCCCGGCGGCCATGCCGATGAAGACCTTGAGGCGGCCGGCCACCGGCTCATGCTCCGAGCAGGTTGTGAATCACCAGGTCTATGAGCTTGATCCCGATGAAGGGGACGATCAAGCCGCCGAGGCCGAAGACGAGCATGTTGCGCCGCAGCAGCGCCGTGGCTCCGATCGGCCGGTAGCGCACGCCGCGCAGGGCCAGCGGCACCAGCAGCGGGATGACCACCGCGTTGAAGACGATCGCCGAGAGGATCGCCGAGGTCGGCGTGCCCAGCCCCATGATGTTGAGCGCGTCGAGCGGGCCGCGCTCGCCGGGGCTCACCGCGTAGGTGAAGGCGAAGATCGCCGGCAGGATCGCGAAGTACTTGGCGACGTCGTTGGCGATCGAGAACGTGGTCAGGGCACCACGGGTGATCAGCAGCTGCTTGCCGATCTCCACGATCTCGATCAGCTTGGTGGGATTGGAGTCGAGGTCGACCATGTTGCCCGCCTCGCGCGCCGCCTGGGTCCCCGTGTTCATCGCCACCCCGACGTCGGACTGAGCGAGCGCGGGAGCGTCGTTGGTCCCGTCGCCGGCCATCGCGACCATCCGACCTTCGGCTTGGTGGCTGCGGATCAGCTCCAGCTTCTGCGCGGGCGTCGCTTCCGGCAGGAAGTCGTCCACCCCGGCCTCATCGGCGATCTTCGCGGCGGTCAGCTTGTTGTCGCCGGTCACCATCACGGTCGAGATCCCCATCCGCCGCAGCTCGTCGAAGCGCGCCCGCATTCCCTCCTTGACGATGTCCTTCAGGTAGACGACACCGAGGACGTGGTTATCGCGGCAGACCGCCAGCGGGGTCCCGCCCTCGCGCCCGATCAGGTCGAGCTGCTCCTGCAGCTCGACCGGTGGCCTACCGCCCTGTGCCTCGACGAAGTCGACGATCGCGTCACCGGCACCCTTGCGGTACTGGTTGCCGTCGACGTCGGCGCCGCTCATCCGGGTTTCGGCCGAGAAGGGGACGAAGTGCGCCTCGTGCGATTGCAACTGGCGCTCGCGGATCCCGTGCTCCTTGGCGAGCACGACGATCGAGCGGCCCTCGGGGGTCTCGTCGGCTAGCGAGGAGAGCTGCGCCGCTTCGGCCAGCTCCTCCTCGCCGATCCCCGGCATCGGGATGAACCGGGTCGCCTCGCGGTTGCCGAGGGTGATCGTCCCGGTCTTGTCCAAGAGCAGGACGTCGACGTCGCCGCTTGCCTCGACCGAGCGACCGGACAGGGCGAGCACGTTGTGGCGAACCAGGCGGTCCATGCCGGCGATCCCGATCGCCGAGAGCAACGCCCCGATCGTGGTCGGGATCAGCGCCACCAGCAAGGCGATCAGGGTCACCACCGAGGCCTCGGTGCCGGAGAAATCGGCGAACGGCCGCAGCGTGACGACGACCAACAGGAAGATCAGGGTGAGCCCGACGAGCAGGATGTTGAGGGCGATCTCGTTCGGGGTCTTGCGCCGCTCGGCGCCCTCGACCAGGGCGATCATCCGGTCGAGGAAGCTCTGCCCCGGCTCCTGGGTGATCTCGACCACGATCCGGTCGGAGAGCACGCGGGTGCCGCCGGTGACGGCGCTGCGGTCGCCGCCGGACTCGCGCACCACCGGCGCCGACTCGCCGGTGATCGCCGACTCGTCGACCGAGGCGATGCCCTCGACCACGGTCCCGTCGCCGGGGATCGTCTCCCCGGCGACGATCACGACGACGTCGCCGCGGTGCAGCTCGGAGGCCGACACCTCGCCGCCATCTCTTAGCCGGGCGACCGTCTCGGTGCGCATCGCTCGCAGGGCGTCTGCCTGGGCCTTGCCCCTACCCTCGGCGAGGGCCTCGGCGAAGTTGGCGAAGACCACGGTCAGCCAGAGCCAGGCGGCGATCGCGAAGGAGAACCAGGCCGGGTCGTCGCCGCCGCCGAGCGGGGCGCCGCCGAAGACCTGGATCAGCCAACCGACGGTCGTGATCACGGCGCCGATCTCGACCACGAACATCACCGGGTTGCGGAACTGGTGGCGCGGATCGAGCTTGCGCACCGAATCGAGCGCCGCTCGGGCCACGATCGGGCCGTCGAAGAGTGAGCGCGGCTCGTTGCGGAGGGTCTCGTCGGTCACTGCTCCTCCTCCTGGTCGAGCGCGATGTTGAGCGCCAAGACGTTAACCCCGGCCTCGCCGAAAACGAGGAAGCGACCTTCGGTGTGCGCGCCGACCAGCTCGAGGACGCGGTCGAGCGGGAGCCCGCGGATGGTGGCGACCCGGCGCGCCTGGATTCGCGCGTTGGCCGCGGAGATGTGTGGGTCGACGCCGGAGGCCGAGGTGGTGACCGCATCGACCGGAATGTCGGCGGCCGTCAGGCCCTTGTCGTAGCGGCCCTCGCGGGTGAGATAGGCGTCGAGTTCTTCGACAAGGAGCTCGGAAAGTTCCTTGCTGTTCGGCCCGAGGTTGTTGAAGTAGGTGACGTCGGCGCTGTATTCGGTGACCGAGGGACGGCCCTGGAAGTAGCCGGGCTCGCCGCCGAAGTCCTGGCCGATCAGCTCGGAGCCGACGGCCTCGCCGTCGACCTCGACCTTGCTGCCGTCGGCTGCGCCGGGGAAGAGCACCTGGGCGACGCCGGTGGTCGCCAGCGGATAGGCGATCCCGAGCAGCAGGGTGAAGAAGACGAGGGCGATCGCGGCGGTGGTGAGGTCTTTGCGCAGGCCGTACATCAGAAGAGCTGGTCGGTCAGCCCCTGCACGACGGGGCCGAGCAGGAAGGCGGGGAAGAAGGTGAGCGCGGCGACAATCAAGACGACGCCGAGCAGGAG
>DASUNU010000060.1:0-4262 GCA_036276995.1 Solirubrobacterales bacterium | reverse complement strand
CCTACCGGCTGCCGCGCGGCAGCGACGACCGCACGTTGCGGATCGCCGCTGGCGTCGCGACCAGGCTTCTGCACGTGCGCGGCCGGCCCGTCCTGGCCCGGGCCTGGCAGGCGGGGGACCGGGTTCGCTTCCGGGCCGAGCCGGTCGACCCCGGCCTGGTCGGTCGGCCCCGCTTCGCCGAACCCGCCCCAGCACCGGCCGGTGAGGAGGAGCTGCAGCAGGCGATCGCGCGGATGCGCTTCGTGCTCGGGGTCGACTACGACCTCACCGAGTTCCACCGCCGCTTCAAGCGCGACGCGCTGCTCGGGCCGCTGATCCGCCGCATGCCGGATTTCCGGCCGCGGCGGCGGGTCTGGCCCTGGGAGGCGTTGAGCGCGGCGGTGGTTGGGCAACTGATCGAGGCCCAGCGCGCGGTCACGATCGAGCGCCGCATCGTCGGTCGCTGGGGTGCCCGGCTCGGCGAGGGGCGCGAGGCCCTGCGCGATGTCCCCGGCGCGGCGACGATCGCCGGCCGCGCCCCGGCCGAGCTGGCGGCGATGGACCTGGCCCCGGTGCGGGCGGCGGCGCTGCGCCGGGTCGCGATCTCGGTCACCCGCGGCCGCTGCGACCTCGACTCTCCCGCGGCCGATCGGCGCCTCCTGGCGATGCCCCAGGTCGGGCCCTGGACGGTCCAGTGCCTGCGCCTGTTCGGGCGCGGTGAGATGGACGCACTGCCGGCCGGTGACCTCGGCTACATCAAGCTGGTCGGCCGCCTCGCCGGGCTCGGCCGCCGCGCCACCATCGCCGAGGTCGAGGAGTTCTACGCGCACTACGAGCCGTTCCGCGGCCTGGCCGGGGCGCTGACCCTGTCCGGTCTGCACCGCACCGTGGCCCAGGGCCCGCGGCTCCGCGTCGCCGCCTGAGCGTCCCTCCGGCTTGCACGAGTTCGTGCCTGGACAGGCGTGCGATCAAGCGTGCCGCACATCTGTCGATAACGACGGCGATGCCGGAGAAAGGGGACAGGAATTGGCCCGATCACGAGGTCAATGAATTCCTCGACCAGATAACCGCGGGGGGTCAGGACTACCGGCGGCTGGTCGAGCGGCTGCCGGTGATCGTCTACACCTCGGAGATGGGGGAGCACGGTGAGTGGTACTACGTCAGCCCCCAGGTCGAGGAGATCCTCGGCTACACCGCCGAGGAGTTCAAGGCCGACCCCGGGCTCTGGGCCCGCCTCCTGCACCCGGACGACCGCAAGGGGGCGCTGGAAAACGAAACTGAGATCTACCTCGGCGACCGCAGCTCCCGCCCGGTCGAGTACCGGCTCTGCACCCGCAACGGCGGCGTCGTCTGGATGCTCGACGAAGCGGTGCTGGAGGCGGACGAGGAAGGGGTCCCCGTCTGGCACGGGGTCCTCTACGACATCACCGAGCGCAAAGAGACCGAGGCCGAGTTGCAGCGGGCGCTGGCCCAGCAGGCGGTGGTCGCGAAGCTGGGCGAGCGTGCGCTGCAGGACGGCGACCCGGAGTCGCTGATGCGCGCCGCCACCGAGCTGATCGGCGAAGTCGACGGCGTCCACAGCGCCTGCATCTGGGAACTTGGCCGTGACGGCCGCCGGCTCAGCCTCCGTGCGGGTCTCGAGGAGGAGGTGATCGGCGCCGGGCGCCGCGTCTCCGCCGCCCGCGACTCCCACGCCGGCGCCGCGCTCGACTCCGGCGCGCCGACGATCGTCGAGGACTGGCAGAGCGAGACCCGCTTCTCGATGCCGCCGGTGCTGCGCGTGTTCGGCGCCGCCAGCAGCCTGGCGGTGATGATCGACGGCAAGGAGCACCCGTTCGGGGTGCTCGACGTCCACGCCACCGAGCCGCACCGCTTCACGCCCAAGGACGTGCCCTTCCTGCAGGCGGCCGCCAACGTGCTCGCCGACGCGATCGAGCGCCATGCCGCCGACCAGGCGCTGCGCCACCGCGTCCTCCATGACGCCCTCACCGGGCTGCCCAACCGGCTCAGCTTCGTCGACGCCCTCGGCGACTCGCTGAAGCGGGCGATCTCCTCCGGCTCCCCGGTCGGGATCCTCTTCCTCGATCTCGACCACTTCAAGCTGATCAACGACAGCCTCGGCCACCACGCCGGCGACGCCCTGCTGCGGGCGGTGGCGCCGCGCCTGCGCGCCCACCTGCGGCCCGGCGACGTCGTCGCGCGCTTCGGCGGCGACGAGTTCGGGATCCTGATCGACCGCCTCGCCGACGAAGAGGAGGCGATCGCGATCGCCGACCGCGTCGCCGCCGCCTTCGCCCAGCCCTTCGCGATCGAGGGGGTCGAGCACTTCGTCAGCGCCAGCATCGGCGTTGCCGTCGCCCATCCTTCCGGGCGGCGCAGCGCCAGCGCCGAGCTGCTGATCCGCGACGCAGATGCGGCCATGTACCGGGCCAAGGAAGGCGGCCGCGCCCGCTGCGTGCTCTTCGACGCCGAGATGCGGGCCAGCGCGATGCGCCGGCTCGAGATCGAACGCGAGCTGCGCCACGCGCTCGAGCGCGACGAGCTGACGCTGCACTACCAGCCGGTGGTCAGCCTGCAGGACGGGGGGATCTCCGGACTGGAGGCGCTGGTGCGCTGGCAGCACCCCTCCCGCGGCCTGCTCGACCCGGGCGAATTCGTCTCGATCGCTGAGGACAGCGGCCTGATCGAGCCGATCGGGCGCTGGGTTCAGGAGCACGCCTGCCGCCAGGTCCTCGCCTGGCATGAGCAGCGCCCCGGAGGCCGCCCGCTCGACGTCGCCGTCAACCTCTCGGCCCGCCAGGTCGCCCACCGCGATCTGCCGGCGACGATTGAGGAGATCATCGCCCGCACCGGGATCGAGCCGCACAACCTGCGGTTGGAGATCACCGAGACCGTCCTGGTCGAGGAGTCGGCGACCGCGATCGCCTCGCTCGAGGCCCTGAACGAGATCGGCGTACGCCTCGTGCTCGACGACTTTGGCACCGGCTACTCATCGCTCGCCTACCTCAACCGTTTCCCCTTCCACGCGCTGAAGATCGACCGCTCCTTCGTCGACGCGCTCGGGATCGAGCAGGAGCGCACCGCGATCGTCGAGGCGATTATCGGGATGGCGAGAGCGCTCTCGCTGGAGGTGATCGCCGAGGGGGTCGAGAACGAGGTGCAGTTGGCGGAGCTGCGCCGGCTTGACTGTGACTACGCCCAGGGCCACCTCTTCCACGCGGCGATGCCGGCAGCCGAGGTCAGCGGGCTGCTCGAGGCGGGGACACTGCGCTACTCGGGAATTTCACCCGCCAGGTAGTCGTTGCTGAGCAGGTCGCCGGGCTGCGGCAGCGAGCCGATCAACTCGTTGTCGCGCATCCAGCCGCTGAAGGTCTCCCACTCGGCGGGGTCCATGTAGCCGTAGGGCTGTCCATCGACCCGTGCGCCGAGGATCGGCAGCGTCGCCTCCACCTCGGCTTCGGTCAATTTCGGTTCGAGGTCGTTGTTGGCTTCCAGCACCGCTTTGGTCGCCGCTCCGGGCTGCGCGACCGCGGCTTCGGTGCCGCGCTGGAGGGCGGCGATGAAGAGGCGGAACTTTTCCGGGTCGTCGGCGAGAGCGCCGCGGTTGGCGACCAGAACCAGCTCGTCATAGGTGGGCACGCCCAGTTGGTCGACCGGCGTTACGACCGGGTCTTTGCCGCGCATCCGCAGGTCGACGCCCTCGATGTTGCTGAAGCCGCCGAGCATCGCCTCGGCGCTGCCGCTGAGCAGCGCCGGCAGCAGGCCGAAGCCGACGTTGACTTCCTTCACATCGTTCGCGGTCAGCTTGGCGCGGCCGAGGATCGTGTCGAGGAAGGCCTGCTGGTAGGGGATGCCGGCGGTGGCAACGGTCTTGCCTTTGAGGTCGGCGACC
This sequence comes from Solirubrobacterales bacterium, assembly GCA_036276995.1. Classification (GTDB taxonomy): domain Bacteria; phylum Actinomycetota; class Thermoleophilia; order Solirubrobacterales; family 70-9; genus VAYN01. Next base: position 391 of record DASUNU010000060.1, on the reverse strand, counting down.
CCTTGGATCCCCGATTTGCCGAGCCAGATCATCGAGGTCAGCGGCCGGTTGACCAGGGCCGCGATCGCGATCGTGTCGAGCCCTTTCTCGTGGGCGAGCACGACCTCGGGCTCATAGGAGATCGCCAGGTCCGACTGACCGGCGGCGACCAGCTTCAGCGGCGCGGCGGGATCGGCCGGGGTCTGGATCTCGAGGTCGAGCCCGGCTTCCTCGAAGTAGCCGAGTTTCTCCGCCATGTAGATCCCGGCGGGGTCGGGGTTGGGGTAGAAGTCGAGCGTCAGGCTCAGCGGCTGCGCCGCGGTGGTGCCGTCCTCCGACTTCTCGCCGCAGGCGGCGAGGGCGAGGGTGAGCAGTGCGACCGCGAGGGCGATTGCCGGGATGCGGGGGAGCT
>DASUNU010000059.1:0-18210 GCA_036276995.1 Solirubrobacterales bacterium | reverse complement strand
AGCGGCCCGCCGACGATCTGGCCGACACGCCGGCGCGGGTTCAGCGATGCATAAGGGTCCTGGAAGATCATCTGCATGTCGCGCCGCAGCGGCCGCAGCTGGCGCTGGCTCAGTCCGACCAGCTCCTGCCCCTCGAAGTGGACCGAGCCCGAGGTCGGCTGGAGCAACTGCAGCACGGCGCGGCAGGCGGTCGACTTGCCAGAGCCCGACTCGCCGACCAGGCCCAGCGTTTCGCCGGCGGCGACGCTGAAGCTGACCCCGTCGACCGCGCGCACCCGGTCCGTCTCGCGGCCGAGCAGGCCCGACTTGACCGGGAAGTGCTTGACCAGGTCACGCACCTCGAGCAGTTGTTCGCCGGCCTCACTCACGCTGGCCCTACCTGGTTGTTCTCGCCGACCTTGCGCAGCTCGCGCTTCCGCGCCGGCTCGAGCCAGCAGCGGTCGCAGTGGCCGGGGGCGTCCGCCAGCCGCGGCTCCAGTCCCGGCACCTCGGTGCAGCGGTCGAACTCGTGCTCGCAGCGGGGCCGGAAGTGGCAGCCGCGCGGAGGCGCCAGCAGCGAGGGCGGCATCCCGGGGATCTGCGGCAGCCGCTTCGGCCGCGGCCGGTCGATCCGGGTCAGCGAGCCGAGCAGGCCCCAGGTGTAGGGGTGCTGAGGGTCGTAGAAGATCTCGTCCAGCGACCCGTACTCGACGATCCGCCCCGCGTACATCACCGCCACCCGGTCGGCGATTTCGGCGACGACGCCGATGTCGTGGGTGATCAGCAGGATCGAGAGGTCACGGCGGCGGTTGAGGTCGCGCAGCAGCTCGATGATCTGGGCCTGCACGGTGACGTCGAGCGCCGTCGTCGGCTCGTCGGCGATCAGCAGCGAGGGCTCGAGCGAGAGCGCCATCGCGATCATCGCCCGCTGCCGCATACCGCCTGAGAACTCGTGCGGGTAGGCGTCGGCGCGGCCGGCTGCGTCGGGGATCCCGACCGCGTCGAGCAGCTCGATTGCCCGCTCCCGCGCCTCGGCCTTGCCGACCTCGCGGTGGGCCTGGATCTGCTCGACGATCTGGTCGGCGACGCGGTAGACCGGGTCGAGCGAGCTCATCGGGTCCTGAAAGATCATCGCCATCCGGTTGCCGCGCAGCTTGCGCAGCTCCTCGCCGTCGGCCCCGACCAGCTCCGTCCCCTCGAACTCAGCGGCGCCGGAGATCGTCGCGTTGTGGCCCCGGGTCAGCCCCATCAGGCTCATCGCCGTCACCGACTTGCCGGAGCCGGACTCGCCGACGATCGCCAGCACCTCGCCCGCCCCGAGCTCGAAGTCGACCGTGTCGACCGCCTGCACCGTCCCCTCTTCGGTCTTGAACGAGACCGAGAGGTCGCGGACCGTGAGCAGTGGCGAGCGCGCCCTCATCGCGCCGGCTTCCCTTCCAGCCGGATTCGCGGGTCGAGCGCGGCGTAGGCGATGTCGACGACGGCGTTGAGGACGACGATGAAGAAGGCTCCGAACATGGTCACCGCCATGATCGGCGGCAGGTCGAGCTGGCCGACCGATTCGGCCGCGTACTGGCCGACCCCCTGCAGCTCGAAGACCGACTCGGTGAGGATCGCGCCGCCGCCGATCACGGCGCCGAAGTCGAGCCCCCAGAGGGTGATGATCGGGATCAGCGAGTTGCGCAGCACGTGCTTGACCAGCACCCGCCGCTCTGAGAGTCCCTTGGCGCGGGCGGTGCGGACGTAGTCCTCACCCATCGTTTCCAGCACGTCGGAGCGCAGCACCCGCGAGTAGAAGCCGATGAAGAGGACCGAGAGCGCCGTCCACGGCATCACCAGGTGCCAGAACCACTGGAACGGGTCTTCGCCGAACTCGACGTAGCCGGTGGCCGGGAAGATCCCCAGCTTGTTGCCGAGGTAGTAGCTCATCAGTGCGCCGAGCCAGAAGACCGGCATCGAGATCCCGATCAGGGCCAGCACGGTGAGCAGGCGGTCGGAGAGCCTGCCGGCGCGCAGGGCACTGTAGAGGCCGAGCGCGACCGCGAAGGCCATCCAGATCAGCGCCGCCCCGACCGCCAGCGAGAGCGTCCGCGGCAGCCCCTTGGCGATTTCATCGACCACGTTCTGCTGGGTGAAGTAGGAGATGGTTTCGCCGCTGAATAGCTTCTCCATCATCGTCGCGTACTGGACGTAGATCGGTTCGTCGAAGCCCCACTCCTCGCGGATCGCTTCGACCTGGGTTTCGGTCGGGATCTTGCCCGCCATCCGCACCGCCGGGTCGCCGCCGGGCAGCACGGTGAAGATCAGGAAGACGATCACCGAGACGGCGAACAGGACCGCCACCATCGAGAGCAGCCGGCGCAGGATGAAAGCTGCCATCTCGGAGTTCATCAGTGCTCGATCCTGACCCGGGCTTTGGGGTCGAGGGCGTCGCGCACGCCCTCGCCGAAGATGTTCAGCGAGAGCACCGAGAGCGCCAGCATCGCGCCCGGCACGATCACCAGATGGGGGGCGGTGACGATGCGATCGACGCCTTCGGCGATCATCGTCCCCCAGGAGGGGTTGGGCGGCTGGACGCCGGCGCCGAGGAAGGAGAGCGAGGCCTCGAGCAGGATCGCGTTGGCGACCAGCAGGGGCAGGAAGACGACCAGGGTCGAGGCGACGTTGGGCAGGACCTCGGCGAAGACGATCCGCAACGAGCCCATGCCCTGGGCGCGGGCGGCCTCGACGAATTCGCGCTCGCGCAGGGCCAGGGCCTGGCCGCGCACCGGCCGCGCCAGGTAGGGGATGTAGGCGATGGCGATGATCATGGTCGGGATCAGCAGCGAGTTGCCGGCGATCTGAATCGGCCCGATCGAGATCCCGCCGAGCGCCAGCGCGACTCCCAGCGCGACCCCGAGCAGGACCACCGGGAAGGCCCAGATCACGTCGAGCACGGCGCGGATGGCGCTGTCGGCGCGACCGCGGTAGTAGCCGGCGACGAGGCCGAGCACGAGGCCGACCGCGATCGTCCCCAGCGCCCCCGCCAGGCCGATCATCAGCGAGTTGCGGCCGCCGTAGAGCAGCCGCACCATGATGTCGCGCCCGTTCTTGTCGGCGCCGAGGAAGAAGTGGTCGCTCCAGGTCGGACCGATCGGTTTGCCGAGCAGGTCGACGACGTCGGTCGACTTGCCGTCGATCGTGACTTTGTCGGAGAGATGGTTTGCCTCCGGAGTGGTCTCGGCGACGTGATCGGCCCAGAGCGGCGCCGCCAGGCAGGCGGCGACGATCAGCAGGAAGACGAGGCCGGCGGCGAGCGCGACCTTGTCGCGGCGCAGCCGCCGCCAGGTCAGCTTCCAGGGACCGAGGCCGGGTCGCTCCAGAGGATCGTGGGCCAGCTCCTCCGGGGCGTCGAGCGTGAACTCGGTCCCGCCGGCGCCGGCCTCTTCACGATCCGCTCCCACTGGTGTTGATTATCCGCCTCCGTCCCCCGGCAAACCGGGGGACGGAGGGAACGCGGCCGGATATCAGGGCGCTGCTTGGACTATTCGTCCTACTTCAGGCACCACTGCGAGTAGTCGTTGTAGATCACCGGGTTGATCGGCGTGCAGTCGGCGAAGTTCATCCGTTCCGACATGAACGTGGACAGCTTCCGGTAGCCGTAGGGCGCGATGAAGGCCTTGTCGACCAGGTACTCGTTGAGCGCTTCCCAGCGATCCGTGACTTTGGTCAGGTCGGGCTCTTCGCCCAGCGCCGCCAGTTCTTTGTTGATGTGCGGATCGTCGACGTTGCTCATGTTCTGGTTGTTGGTCGGCTGGATCGAGGCCCCGTCGACGAGGAAGAAGAAGTTCGCCGGGTGGGGGAAGTCGCCGAACCAGTTGAGGAAGCCGGTCTGGGCTGCGGTCTTCTCGTTGCCGATCGTCTGGAAGTAGACGCCGCCGTCGACGATTTTCGGTTCCGCGTCGAGGCCCATTTCGTTGAGCTGGTCGGCGTAGGCCTGAGTGACCGCGGGGGTCGGGTCGACGTTGTCGCCCCAGACCGTGACCTTGGCCCCCTCGGCGCCCGCTTCTTTGATCATCTGCTGGGCTTTTTTCAGGTCCGGCGCTTCGTTCGGGTCGCCCCAGGGGCACTCGCCGGTATCGAGCGATTCCGAGTAGCCCGGCATCTCGGGCGGCAGGAACGAGCAGCCCGGTTCCAGGGTGCCGGCGAAGAGCCGGGCCAGGGCCGGTTTGTCGAGGCCGTAGTTGACCGCTTCGCGGACCTTCGGGTCGTCGAACGGCGCGACCCGCTGGTTGAGGAAGAAGTAATAGGTGGAGAGCGTGGTGAATTCCTTGTAGCGCTGCTCCTCGCTGCCTTCGGGCCCGAACCTTTCGAGGATTTCGGCGATGAAGTCAGCCGCCGGCGGTTCCTCCATGAAGTCGAGCTCGTTGTTGATCACGTCCTGCGTCTGCTGCGGGACGCTCGGGTTGATCACGGTTTTGACCGTGCCGATGTTCGCGGTCGTGACCCCGGGCACCGTCTCGTCGGTGAAGTTCGGGTTCTTCTCGAGCACGAATTCCCGGTTCGGCACCGATTTGGTGAACATGTAGGGGCCGACGCCGGGGATCGGGTCGTTGGTCATGTTCTTGAACGGGGTGTCGCCGGGGACGAGGCTGGCGAAGTTCATCGCCAGCACGAAGCTGAAGGCGCTTTCCGGCGCGGTCAGGTTGATCGTGATCTCACCGGTTTTGTCGTCGGTCTCGATCCCGGAGATGTCGGCGTCGGCATTGCCGCCGGAGAGGTAGTCGTCGGCGCCCTCGATCACCTCGTAGTAGGGAGCGCCACCGGACTCGAGGTTGAGCACCCGCTTGATCGCGTGCTCGAAGTCGCTCGCTTTGACCGGGGTGCCGTCGGAGTATTTGACCCCATCGCGCAGGGTCAGCTCATAGGTTTTGCCGCCGTTGCTGACTTTCGGCATCGCCTCGGCCAGGCCCGGCATCAGTTCGGCGCCCGCCGCCCCCTCCTCACGCTGGTAGGTGAGCAGCGGCATGTAGACGGTCCACATCGGTTCCCAGCCGTGGATCGTGTACGAGAGGGCGGGATCGAGGAAGTCGGGCTGGGAGGCCTGGGCGATCGTCACCGTCTCTTTCGCTTCATCGCCGCTGCCCCCGGCGCTGGTCGTGGAGTCGTCGCTTCCGCACGCCACCAGTCCAAATGCCGAAACCGCTGCAAGCGCGAGAACCGCTGCAAAAACGGACAACTTCTTCAACGTAATACCTCCCGGTCGGACTGCACGGACTGGACGTACCTGCTCCCGGGAATCAACTCCAGCACAACGTCGCGATCCCCGTCAAGCTCATTTGGAGTGGAAGATTTGACCCGTTCAGGCCAATTCGATCCAAGTTTGGGGGTAACCAGGACGACGATCCCGCAAACCCCGATTCCCGCAATCAGAAAGGCGGTGCGGGGGCTGGCGCTGGCGGCGACGACGCCGCCGATGATGAACCCGACCCCCGGCATCGCCGCCCCGATCGACTCCAGCACGCTCATCACCCGGGCCTGCATCCCGGCCGCGGTCATCTCCTGCACGGCGCTGATCGTCGAGACCCACTGCACGCCGTTGCCGGCCCCGCCGAGGACCGAGGCGGCGCAGGCGAGGGCGAGGGTGGGGGCGACCGCGAGGCCGAGGTAGCCGGCGCCGACTGCGAGCGTGCTGAAGAAGAGCAGCAGGGCCAGCGAGGCGCGGCGGACGGCGGCGAAGACGACGCTGCCGAGCACCATCCCGACCCCCCAACTGGCCAGCAGCAGGCCGTAGCCCGAGTCGCCGGCGCCGAGGGTCTCCTTGGCGTAGACGACCTCGACCGGGATCACCGCGGCGAAGAAGATGAAGGCGGCGCCCTGGGCGGCGAGCAGCCGGCGCAGGACGACCTTTTCGCGGATGTAGGCGACGCCGGCGCGGACGCGGTCGCGCATCCGCCCCTCTTCCGGCTCGGCCCGCGGCATCGCCCCCGCGGTCAGCAGGACCCAGGCGATGATGTAGAAGGAGGCGGCATCGAGCAGCAGCGCCGTTTGCACGCCGAAGCCGGCGACGACGAGTCCGGCCAGGGCCGGCCCGACCGCGGCGCCGCCGGTGAAGGCGACGTTGAGCAGGGCGTTGCCGGCGCGCAGCTCGCCCGCCGGCTCGAGCAGAGCGGCGACCACCGCCCGGGTTAGCGAGCGGCCGGCGAGGGCGAGGGCGCCGTCGATCGTCGCCAGCACGATCACGACCGCGAGCGAGAAGTCGTCGGCGAAGAAGGCGAGCGCGCCGAAGGCCGCCGCCTCGCCGCAGTAGATCACCGGGAGGGCGAAGCGGGGCGGCGGGCGCTCTGCTCGGGCGACCAGGATCGGCGCCAGCAGAGCGGGCAGAAAGCGGGTTCCGAGGAACAGCGCGGCGGTTGCCAGGGCACTGTCGGTCTGGTCGAAGACCAGCACCGAGAGGGCGATGATCCCCATCCAGTCGCCCAGCTCATTGACCGTGTAGGTCGCCGCGAGCCGGCGGAACAGGGGGCGTCGGAGGGGGTCGGTTAGGCCGCGGCTACGCATTCGTGGATGAAGGATCTACTGCATTTATGCACAAGATTTCCTGCAGTTGCACAAGTTTCCGGAAAGTTGTGCTACAAAGTTGCCAGGCAATTTGGAAGTTCACTGGATGCAGCGCACAACGTTGCGGGCTTCAACCACCACGGAAGGGGCAAGTAAATGGGCTACCGTCACTAGATCTTCTTAGCGCGAGCCGCAGATGGCTCGCACCAGTCTTCATGAAGGGCGTCCCAGCGGGGCGCTCTTCGTGTTTTCGGGACCGGTCCGCGCGAACCTGCGCACGCGCAGATTCACCGCAGTAGAAACCGGGCCGGATCCCGTTTTGCAAAAGACCGGCCATCCGGCCAAGGATGCTTGTACGCCTCTCTATATGGCGGTAGCTTCGAATGCCGCACGTAGCGTTCGTTTCAAGGCAGCGGGAGTGGCGAAGGGAACGGCGGGCGGCCGCGGAATCTCTAGCCACACTCGTGGTCTTGATCCAGCCCCCAGATAGATGAGCGGCAACCGGCCCACCAGACTTGCGATCGGCGCCCAGTGCGCCGGCCTCGCCGTGGTCGCCGCCATCGCCGTCTGGCGCGCGCAGGAAGCCAGCTGGGACCTGGCGCTGTTCGCGATCCTGCTCGGCTTCTCTGTCTTCAGCGACCTGACCGCGATCTCCACCACCTCGAAGGTGAAGATCTCCGGCAGCTTCCTCGCCCTGGTCCTGGCGATGGTCTTCCTCGGCGGTACCCCGGCGGCCGTGATCGGCGTCGTCACGATCCTCGCCGGCTGGTTGCGCTGGCGCGACGAGGGCCACTTCCTGCTCAACAACCTGCTCACCTACGCGACCTTCCCGCTGATCACCGGGATCCTCTTCCACACCGCGGTCACGCACGGGATCGACGACTCCGAACCGGCCTTCTACGCGCTGATCTTCGCCGTCTTCCTCCTGGCGCTGGCGATCAACTTCACGATGATCGCCTCCTACTCCTGTTACCTGGACCGCAGCTCCTTCTTCACCAAGGTGCGCACGGCGCTGATCCCGCTGCTGCCTTCCGAGCTCGCGGCCGCGCTGATGGCCTGCGGCATCGCCTACCTCTACGTCCAGGTCGGGATCGCCGGCGTCGCCCTCTTCGGCGTCGTCCTCGTCACCTTCCAGTACCTGCTCGGGGCCCTGCTGGTCTCCCAGCAGCGGGCCGAGGAGCTGGAGCTGCGCAGCAAGCAGCTGGCCAGCTTCCAGGTCGGGATGTTGAGCGCGATGCTGCGCACGCTCGACCTGCGGGACCAGATGACCGCCCGCCACAGCGCCGCCGTCGCCCGCTACTCGCGGGCGATCGCCCAGCGCGCCGGCTTCTCGCGCCGCGAGGAGGAGCTGGTCCACATCGCGGCGCTGCTGCACGACATCGGCAAGTTCATCCTCCCCGACCGCATCCTCAAGGCCAACGTGCCGCTGACGGACGAGGACTGGATGCTGATCAAGCGCCACCCGCAGCAGGGCGCCCGCGTGGTCTCCTCGCTCGACGGCTACGGCCCGGTCGCCGAGATCATCCTCGCCCACCACGAGCGGATCGACGGCAAAGGCTATCCGCGCGGCCTCGCCGGCGACGACATTCCGGAACTGTCCCGGATCATCTCCGTCGCCGACACCTACGACGTGATGACCGCGCGCGATTCCTACCGCACGCCGATGTCCAGCCACGACGCGATCATCGAGCTGCGCCGGGTCGCCGGCAAACAGCTCGACGCCCGCTTCGTCGAGGTCTTCATCGAGCTGCTCGAGGGCAAAGACGTCTCCTTCCAGCATGGGGAGGCGGCGGACTTCGAGAAGGAGCTGGCGCTGGAATCGCGGATCGCGGAGACGGCCAGCCCGGATGGTGGCTCCAGTCGGTTCCAGGTCGCGGGCGTCAGCTCTTAGCGGACAGTTGTAAGGGGATCGAGTGGGACTCGCCTGCGCGAACAGCGGGGAGGCTTGCCGAGTCCCACTCGATCCCCTCGCAGGTATACGGTGAGATCCGTGCGTGCCGTCACCTTTCAAGCGCCGGGCGAAGTCCGGGTGGAGGAGAAGCCCGATCCGCAGCTCGTCGCCGCGGATGATGCCGTTGTTCGGGTTGAGGCGAGCGGGATTTGTGGGTCGGATCTGCACATCTACCACGGGCGGGTGCCGGTCGAGCCGGGGTTCACGATCGGGCACGAGTTCGTGGGGACGGTGCTGGCGGCGGGGGATGACGTGCAGCGGGTGGCGGTCGGGGACCGCGTGCTCGGCACCTTCCATACCGCCTGCGCGACCTGCGCCTCCTGCCTGCGCGGCGACTACCACCGTTGCCGCACCGGGCAGACCTTCGGCCACGGCTCCCACCTCGGCAACCTCCAGGGCGCCCAGGCCGACCGGCTGCTGGTGCCGCGCGCGAACCTGACCCTGCGCCGGGTGCCGGAGGGGATGTCCGCCGACGTCGCGCTCTTCGCCGGCGACGTGATGGGCACCGGCTACCACGCCGTTGCCCACGCCGGGATGCGGGCCGGCGACACCGTCGCCGTGCTCGGACTCGGTCCGGTCGGGCTCTGCGCTGTGCAGGCGGCGCTCGCCGGCGGCGCCGTCGAGGTCTTCGCGATCGACACGGTCGCGGAACGTCTCGAGATGGCCGCCTCCTTCGGGGCGACGCCGCTGCACCTGACCGAGGCCGAGCCCAAGAAGGCGATCCGTGCTGCCACCGGCGGCCTCGGCGTCGACGTCGTCGTCGACGCGGTCGGCGACCCCGGGCCGCTGGCCCTGGCGGTCAGCCTCGCCCGCGACGCCGGCACCGTCTCCGGGATCGGCGCCTACGCCGGCAAGGGCGAGGTGCCGCTGGGCCTGGCCTGGCTCAAGGGCCTCAACCTGCGGCTCGGCCTCGCCAACGTGATCGCCCACCTCGACCGGGTCCTGGCCCTGATGGAGAGCGGCAAACTCGACCCGACCCCTCTGGTCACTCACCACATGGGGCTCGACCAGGCGGCCGAGGCGTACGCGATCTACGACAACCGCGAAGCCCTGAAGATCGTCCTCACGCCGTAGCTCAGGCGGTCTCGGTTTACGCGTCTGCTGTTACCCCCGCGATAGAAGGGCTAGAGCAGACGCGTGAGTTGGCGGGCCGACCGTGCAGCGCGAATCTCTGGCTCTCGTCACCTTCGGACGGCGCTACAGTGGCCCCGTGCATGGGAATGGAGCCGCTGGAGCTGCTGCTCGGCGGGTGAGGGCCGTGACTGCCGCGGGAAAGGTATGGGCGCCTTGGCGATCGTGATGCTTGCTGGACTTGCCCTGTTGACGGTCGGTTGCGGCAGCGGTGAAGACGGATCCGAGCGCGCGCTCGAATGGTCGGTCGACCCCCCGGTTGATCCGAATTCAAATCGGGTTCGCCTTGCCGCCACGGTCGAGGTCTGCCATGTCTATGTGCCGCTGCTCGAAGAGCCGATCGTCGAGTACTCGGGCGATCGCGTCTACATCGAGCTTCGCCAGGTTCCCGAGGAATTAGCGGAGGACACGAACGGCTGCGTCCTGGGGCTCTTGGGTGCCCACAAAACGATCGCCTTGGAGCGGGACCTGGGCGAACTGACTTTGTACGACGCGAGCACCGATCCGCCCAAACGTCGCTGGCCGACCGGCTGAGGCGCCTTCCAGGGCGGCGACAGGACGGGTCGGGCGTCGGTGCCGAGGGGCGCTACAGTGGCCTCGTGCCTGGGAGGCGCGTTGGAATAGCCGTTGTTGCTGTCGTACTGCTCGGCTTGGTCTTTGCCGGCAGCGCGCAAGCCTGCTCCTGCGCGCCGACGGCGCCGGCCGAGTCGCTGGCCGAGTCCGATGCCGCGATCGTCGGCGACCTGCTCGCGGTCGAAGCGCGCAGTCCCAGCCAGGCCGCCTACCGCTACCGCGTCCTCCAGGTCTACCGCGGCGCCAGGAAGATCGAGTCCGGCTCGGTCCTGACCGTGCTCAGTCCGCGCGGCTCGGCCTCCTGCGCGCTGCCGAAGCGGCTGGGCAAGCACTACGGGCTGTTCCTGCTTGGCGGCGGCGGGCGCTGGGCCTCCGGCCTCTGCGGCGTGATCGCGCCGCGGCGCCTCTGGTCGGCCAGCCGCATGCCGGGTGGGGGCGAGGCGACGAGCTCCGCCAGCAGCCCGGTCGGCTGTGCCAGTTGACTAGAACAGCCTGAAACAAATACTGTTCCAGACATGGCACAGTCTGGGGAGGCGAAGTCGTGACGCTCGACGCCGTGGTCCGCGGTCTCGGACCGGTTACCGGCTTCCTCGTCCAGGCGGGGAACATGATGCTGCTGACCGCGCGGACGCTGATCTCCGCGGTGCGTCCGCCCTACCCCTACGGCGAGGAGCTGGTCGACCAGTGCCTGTTCACGCTGAAGCTCTGCTGGTTCCCGCTGCTGGTCTCGACCTTCGCGCTCAACCTCGGCGCCCCCGGCCTGCAGGCGGCGGGGCCGCTGCAGATCTTCGGCGCCCTCGACCGGCTCGGCGGCTTCTTCGTCCTCACCGCGATCCGCTGGATCGGGCCGCTGGTCACCGCGGTCGTCGTCGCCGGCGTCGCCGGCACCGCGATCACCGCCGATTTGGGAGCCCGGAAGATCCGCGAGGAGCTCGACGCCCTGCAGGTGCTCGGGGTCGACCCGGTCAAGAACCTGGTCGTGCCGCGTTTCCTGGCGCTGATGATGGTCACCGCCCTGCTCGACATCTTCGCGATCGTCTTCGGCCTCTTCGCTGGGATCGCCGCCGAGCTGCTCTACAACCAGTCGCTTGGCGGCTTCTTCGCCACCCTCTTCGCCAACGCGACGGTGACCGACGTCTGGGCCTCGGTCTTCATGTGCACCGCTTTTGGGGCGATCATCGCCGTCGTCTGCTCCTACAAGGGGATGTCGGCCTCCGGCGGCGCCGCCGGGGTGGGGAGGGCGGTCAACCAGGCGGTGGTGATCACCCTGGTCGCGGTCTTCTTCTTCCAGTTCGTGCTCACCTCGATCCTGCTCGCGACCAACCCCGAGCTGCAGGCGATCCGGTGAGCGGCTGGCTCGACGCTCCGCGCGGCTGGTTCGACTCCTTCGGGGAGATCGTCCGCTTCGGCGTCCGGGTGATGGCCCAGGTCTTCTCCGGCCGCGCCTTCGTCTTCTTCGGCGAGGGGATTCGCCAGGCCGGGATCCTGATCTTCGGCTCGGCTCTGATCGTCTGGGCCTTCGTCTTCATCCTCGGGCTGCAGTGCGGGCTGCAGGGGGCGTACTTCTTCCGCGCCCAGGGGGCGCCGTCCTACGCCGGCCTCTTCGCCGCCTTCTGCGACCTGCGCGAGGCGCTGCCCTACGCCTTCGGCTACATCCTCGCGGCCAAGGTCGGGACCGGGATCGTCGCCGAGATCGGGGCGATGCGGATCTCCGACGAGGTCGATGCGCTGGAAGTGATGGGGGTGCCGCCGATGGCCTTTCTCTGCGGCACGCGCCTGCTCGCCGCCTGGATCGCGCTGCCGTTCCTCTACCTGGTCGGGATCGGGGTGATGTATGCGGCCTCCTACTTCTCGGTGGTCGAGCAGGTCGGCGATGTCTCGGCCGGCGGCTACGAACTGATCTTCTGGATGTTCCAGAGCCCACCCGACCTGATCTTCAGCCTGATCAAGGGGATGACGATGGCGACCGTGATCGTGCTGGTCGGCTGCTACTACGGCTACACCGCCTCCGGCGGGCCGGTCGGGGTCGGCACCGCGACGGCGAAATCGATGGCGTTCAACATCATCGCCGTGCACATCATCGGCATGCTCGGCACCCTGGTCTTCTGGGGTGCCAACCCGCGCGTCCCGATCGGCGGCTGATTCAGGTTCGGCTTGCGCTCGTCGCGAGCGGCCGGCGGTGGCGGCGGAAGGTCTCTTCGACCCAGGTGTAGCCGGGGCGGTCGCTGATCTCGGCGCGGAAGCGCTCGAGCGCGGGGGGCGTGGGGACGCCGGGCGGCAGCGGTCCCTCGTCGGGGTCGACCACCGGGTAGAAGAGCGAGGCGGCGGTCAGGTCGGCGACGCTGAAGCTCTCACCGACCAGGAACTCGCCGTCGCCGTTGGCGGCGAGCTCGGCCTCGAGCCGGTCGAGGGCGGCGAGGATCTTCTCCCGCGCCAGGGCCGCAGCGGCCTGGTCGCGGACACCGAAGCGGGCGCCGGTGTAGGTGCGGGCATAGAGGCCGATCAGCGGCTTCGCTTTGCCCAGCGGCCCCGGCACCGCGGCGGCGGCGACCTCGGCGAACATCTCCGGCTCGTTGGTCAGCTCGTGGAAGGGCAGCAGCCGCGCGTGCGGGCCAAGCTCCTCATCGAAGAAGTCCTCGAGCTCGAGCGCGCGCTGGCGCTGCGCCGGGTCGGCCGGGTAGAGCGGCGGCTGCGGCCAGTACTCCTCGATTGCGGCCAGGATCGCGGTCGAGTCGGCGATCGTGCGGCCGTCGAGCTGCAGCAGCGGCAGGGTGATGCTCTCGCCGCGGGTGAGCGCGAAGGCGATCGGGATGTGGGTGCCCGGCAGCGGCGAGCGGCGCCGGTGGGGGACCTGCTTGTAATCGAGCGCCCAGCGGATCTTCTCGCTGTAGTGCGAGATGTCGAGCTGAATCAGGGTGGGCTTGCTCTGGTTCATTGCGCCGGCTTCGTGCGCCTGCCAGCATAGGCGCGATGGTGCCGCTGAGCGATTCCGAGGTCGAGGCGAAGCTGGCCGGGCTCTCCGGCTGGGAGCGCGACGGCGCGGCGATCGTCAAGGAGTTCGAGCGCGGCGACTTCGTCGGCTCGGTGCAGTTCGTCGCCAGCCTGGTCGAGCCGGCCGAGGCGATGAACCACCACCCCGACCTGGAGATCTCCTGGGCGACGGTCAGGGTCTCGCTCTCGACCCACTCCGAGGGCGGGCTCACTGCCAACGATTTCGAGCTAGCGGCGAAGATCGATGCTTTGACCTAGCCAGCGGCGGCGGCGAGCGTGTCGGCCAGCGCCCGGCCGCAGGCGCCGTCGGGGTCCTTGGTCGGGTTGAAGCAGGCGAGGGAGACGCCGGCGAGGGCGGGGGAGGCAAGCAGCGGGGCGAGGACGGCGCGCAGCTCGTCCCAGTCGAGCCCGCCTGGCAGCAGGTAGTCGGTGGCGGGGAAGACGTCGCGGTCGAGCACGTCGACGTCGAAGTGGAGCCAGAACGGCCCGCGCTCGGCCTGGATCGAGGTGACCTCGGTCGCGGCCAGCCCTGGGCCGATGGCGCGCAGCTCCTCGACCGGGCGCAGCATCGGCATCGGCTCGATTGTCTCCGGCTGCCGCATCCCGTACTCGATCGACTCGGAGCGGTCGCGGAAGCCGACGATGGCGGTGCGCTCCGGTGCGACCCCCACGCCGCCGGCCGCATCGACCCAGGCCGCCGGCCCGAGCCCGAGTGCGACGGAGATCACCATGTCGGCGGCCTCGCCGGTCGGCGAGGTCTCGCCGTCGTAGAGGTCGAGGTGGCCGTCGAGGTGGACGAGGCCGACCTCGCCGAGGGCGTCACGGGCGCCGGCGAGGGCGCCGGGGAGCAGGGCACAGCAGCCGCCGGCGAGGAACGGCACGGTGCCGGCCCCGACCCGCTCGGCGACGGCGGCGCGGACCGTGGTGGTTGCGGCCAGCACCTCGGGGCCGGCGAGGATGCCGCTCTCCGCGTCGCGCTCCTCGCTGCGGGCGCCGACCGCGAGATCGCCGCGGTCCTCGGCCCCGAGTCGCGCCGGGAGGCCGAGCCGGCGCAGCGCCGCCGGGGCCTGCTCGGCGCCGCCGCTGGGGCCGACGGAGTCGAGTGGGACGCCGATGTAGGCAGACGGTCTGATCGCATCCGACTTTAACCCCACGCCGCTGGTGTCAAACTCGGCTGCGATGGCGAAGCGCAAGAAGCAGCGACGGCCGCGGGAGAAGGCGCCGACGACGGACTACACCGACGCCGAGGGCAACGTGCTCACCCTGCGGCAGTCGCTGAGCGCGGCGACGGTCGCCAAGCTCGGCGAGGCCCCGGCCAGCCAGGCGGCCTCGCTGGACGATGCCTGGCTGCGGCGCGAGGAGGCGCTGTTCGAGCGACTGGCGGTGAGCTGGGAGATCGCGGGCCTGCCGCTGAGCGAGCAGAAGATGCTGCTCGGCCGCTACCGCATGGCCGACGCCGAGACCCAGCGCTGGGTGCGGCAGACGATCGCCGCCCACCTCGAGCGCTACATCCCTGAGCTGGCTGGATAGCCCGTGGCCGAGGAGCTGAGGATCGACGAGCACCTGACGATCCCGCTGGCGGAGATCGAGCTGCGCACCAGCCGCTCATCGGGGCCCGGCGGCCAGCACGCCAACGTCACCGCATCGCGGGTCGAAGCCGTCTTCGACGTCGCCCGCTCTCAGGCCCTCGACGAGGCCCAGCGCCAGCGCCTGCTGGCCCGCGCCGGCGCCACCGTCACCGCCGTCGCCCAGGACACCCGCGGCCAGGCCCGCAACCGTGAGCTCGCCCTGCGCCGCCTCGCCGAGAAGATCGCCGCCGCCCTCGTGCCCCCGCGCCGCCGCCGCCCGACCAAGCCGACCAAGGCCTCCCGCTACCGCCGCCTCGAACAGAAGCGCCGCCTCGGCGAGCGCAAGCGCGGCCGCCGCCGGCCCAGCGGTGAAGGGGACTAGCCAGAGCGCGCTTATTGGCCGCAAATCGTGACTGAGTTGGCCTTTTCTGCGCACCATTTTTGATTCCCTGCGGCCTAGTCTCGGCCACATGATCTATCGCCGCGACCTGCTCGACCACTTCGCCTGGCTGAACGGCTCCGAGTACTTCGACGAAGTCATCGACGAGGCGCTCGTGGCGATCGCCCTGACCGCCTACGACCATCCTCATGACCTGATTCGGAACGGTGCCTGGCAGGACGCCAAGGGCGTGGTCGAACGGTTCGGCCTCGAGTGCTTCGTCGAGCAGCTGAAATCGGAACGCCTGATCTGAGGAGGGCACGGTGCTACGGTGTCGCACATGGAGATCGGAGTCCGCGACCTGCGCAACCGGACGGCGCAGGTGATCGCCGCCGTGCAGGCAGGGGAGCGGGTGGTGCTGACCGTCAACGGAGAGCCGACCGCCGACATCGTCCCCCACGGTGCGCGGACCCGCTGGCTCGACGGTGGGGCGTTGCGGGAGCAGCTGCGCGACCGGGCGGCGGACGCGGGGCTGCGGGTGGAGCTCGACGAGTTCGCGGGCCAGACGCTGGACGAGCTGTGAGCCCGCCCGCTGCCGGTCTCCTCGACACCTCGGTCTTCATCGGCCGGGAGGGAGGGCGGCCGCTCGGTGAGCTGCCCGGCCGGATCGCGATTTCCGTGGTCACGATCGGGGAGCTGCGGTTCGGGGTGCTGAATGCGAGCGACGACGACATTCGCGCCAAGCGCGCGGACACCCTCGCCCTCGCCCGGGCGGCCGATCCGATCCCGGTCAGCGAGGCGATCATGGTGGCCTGGGCGCGCCTTGTGGCCGATTGCCGCGCCGCCGGCGTGCACCGCGTGGTCAAGCTCACCGATGCGCTGATCGCCGCCACCGCGGTCGAGCACGGGTTGCCGGTCGTGACCCAGGACGGCGACTTCGAGACGATCGCTCGCGCTCATCCGGATCTGAGGGTGCTGAAGGTCTAGAACGGCGCCGCGATGAGTTCGCGGTCCGCCGGGCGTCCTAGCGGGTAGAGACGAAGCAACGCAACCCGAAAGGACCGAACCATGCTCGCCAACTCGAAAGCGTTCAACGGCTTCGCGGTGGATGACCTCGACCGCGCCCGGCAGTTCTACGGCGACACCCTTGGGCTCGAGGTCGAGGTGCTCGACGAGGAGCACGGCCTGCTCAGCCTCCACCACGCCGGCGACCACAGCACCCTGGCCTACCTCAGCCCCGAGATGACCCCGCCCAGCTACACGATCCTCAACTTCCCGGTCGACGACATCGACGCGGCCGTCGACGGGCTCGTGGATCGCGGCGTCAGCTTCGAGCAGTACGGCAATCCCGACATGCCCCAAGACGAGAAGGGCGTAATGCGCGAGGGCGGCCCGCTGATCGCCTGGTTCAAGGACCCCGCCGGCAACACGCTCTCGGTGCTGCAGGACCGGTGAGGGGTTCTGTTTCTACGCGGCGAGCCTCGGGTACTCAGAGCTTGCTCCGAATGGATCACCTGATCCCCACCAGTCACAGGGGAGACTTATCGGGGCTCGATACCAGGAACCGAAGCTTGAGCCGCTGACCTGAGGGGCTCGGCTGAGCTAGGGACGAGCCAACAGTAGGAGGAACATTATGGAGTCAGCAACGACCCGCGCCCGGGGCGCGGGCGCAAGCGTGGACCGGCCCGCCGGCGGAGTGGTCCGGCGTCTCTCGACGGAGACGAAACAGGCGTTCAAGACGACCGAGTTCTGGGCGATGGTCGTGGTGATCGTCGGCATCCTCGTCGCCGCCGCCACGATCAACGGCGGTGACACCGCTCCGGGAACTGACGAGTTCATCGCCCGGCAAGCGTGGCTCTACGTCGCCATCGTCGCCGTCGGCTACATGATCAGCCGCGGTCTCTCGAAGTCGGGCTCGCGCGAGCCCTACGACGGTGATCGAGACCGGGACGACCGCAGCTAGGTCATCGCGAATGGACAGCGAAGGGCGGCATCCGGCCGCCCTTTTCTTCCCGTCCCGCGGCGGTATGGGCACGGCTGGTTTCGAACCAGCGACCTCTCGCGTGTGAAGCGAGCGCTCTCCCACTGAGCTACGCGCCCGGGAGAGCTGGATCTTACGGGGATTCGCAGCAGCGGGAGGCTGCCGCGGCCGGGTGGAGCGAGGCGGCGGAATAGAATACCCGTCCATAAAATTAGGTATTTGGCTTGAGATTTTTAAGTATGCGGAACAGATCACGGAGACATCCCTCGATCAGCGAAGGAGCAAGTGATGCGATCCGCACGAAGAATTCAAACCGCGCTTCCGGCGGCGTTCTGCACGGCCTTCCTGGCCCTCGGCCTGTTCGCGGGCGCGGCCCAGGCGGCGACCTACCCGCCCGGCGGCGGCACCTTCAGCGGCGGCGTCGAAGGCTGGACGATGCCGGTGAAACCGACCTGCAGCATCCCTCTGGGCGGTCTCTGCACCGCCACGGCGGGGTATGACGGGGAAGGCGGCAACCCGGCCGGCTCGCTCGCGGCGAAAACGTCGGTCCTGGTCAATCTCGGGGGACTGTTCAAAGCCACAGCGGATTTCCAGTCCCCCAACTTCACCGTGAGCGAGGGGGGCGCCGCGACGGTGCACGTCGACCGTCAGCTCGAATCCGGGAACCTCCTCGACCTGGCCCCGCAGGCGACCTACACGGTGACCTTGGTCGATCGCACCACGGGCGTCAGCTCGGAGGTGATCACCGAAGCCGGGGCGGAGCCCAATGCCGCGTTCGCAGGCAAAGACGGCGCGGCCACGGTGGTCGCCGGCCACACCTACGCGATCGCGATCGACGCCGAAACCAGCTCCTCGCTGGCCAACGTCGGGCTGCTGGGGTCGACCACCCTGCGCTTCGACAACGTCTCGCTCAACGTCGGGACCTCTGGCGGTGGAGCCGGCGGCGGCGCGGGCGGCAAAGGCGGCGGAGCCGGCACCGGCGCCGGCGGCGCCGGTGGAGCCGGCGGCCTCTCCGACGGGCTGCTGCTCTCGCTGCTGAAGGCGAGCGCCGGCGGGACCGCGGTGCTGAAGGGGAATCGCCTCTTCGTCAAGCGGCCCTGCCCAGCCGGGGTGGGCC
>DASUNU010000058.1:0-22848 GCA_036276995.1 Solirubrobacterales bacterium | reverse complement strand
ACCCGCGAGCACATCCTGCTTGCCCGCCAGGTGAACGTTCCCTACGTGGTGGTCTACCTCAACAAGACCGACATGGTCGACGACGACGAGCTGCTCGAGCTGGTCGAGGAGGAGGTCCGCGACCTGCTGAACGAGTACGAGTTCCCGGGTGCGGACGTGCCGATCATCAAGGGCTCGGCGCTGAAGGCGCTGGAAGGCGACGCCGACGCGCAGAAAGCCGTCTTCGAGCTGGCCGAAGCACTCGACACCTACATCCCGGAGCCGGTGCGCGAGCTCGACAAGCCCTTCCTGATGCCGATCGAGGACATCTTCTCGATCACCGGCCGCGGCACCGTCGCCACCGGTCGCGTCGAGCAGGGCATCGTCAACACCGGCGACGAGGTCGAAATCGTCGGCATCCACCCGGAGACGAGCAAAACCACCGTCACCGGGGTTGAGATGTTCCGCAAGATCCTCGACGAGGGTCAGGCCGGCGACAACATCGGCGCCCTCCTGCGCGGTACCAAGCGCGAGGAGATCGAGCGCGGCCAGGTGCTCTGCAAGCCCGGCTCGATCACGCCGCACACCAAGTTCAAAGCCGAGGTCTACTGCCTGAAGAAGGAGGAGGGTGGTCGTCACACTCCGTTCTTCTCCGGCTACCGGCCTCAGTTCTACTTCCGGACCACCGACGTGACCGGGATCGCCAACCTCCCCGAGGGGACCGAGATGGTGATGCCGGGCGACAACGTCGAGATGACGATCGAGCTGATCCAGCCGATCGCAATGGATCAGGGTCTGCGGTTCGCCATCCGCGAGGGTGGCCGTACCGTCGGCTCGGGAGTCGTCTCCGAGATCATCGAGTAACGACTCCCACAGCGGGACGGGCAACCCGTCCGTCCCGTCGCCGCCCTTCGGGGCGGGACAACTGCAAGGACATACGACCGGGGCGGTGCCCCACTCACAGGGGCCCCGCCCTTATTGCGCGGTAAGCCGGACAAGAAAGACGGAGATAGCAGCAAAGTGGCAGCCATAGCGGCACAGAAAATTCGAATTCGGTTGAAGGCGTATGACCATGACGCCATCGATCGGGCTGCCCGCGAGATCGTCGAGACCGCGGAGCGCACCGGCGCCAGCGTCTCTGGTCCCGTGCCGCTGCCCACCGAGAAAAACGTCTACTGCGTGATTCGCTCGCCGTTCAAGGACAAGGACTCGCGCGAGCATTTCGAGATCCGCACCCACAAGCGGCTGATCGACATCCTTCAGCCTTCGCCGAAAACGGTCGACTCGCTGCAGCGCCTGGACTCGCTGCCGGCCGGCGTCGACATCGAGATTCGCCTTTAGGTCATGGCTGCGATCCTGGGCAAGAAGTTGGGCATGACGCAGGTGTTCCAGGAGGACGGCAGTGTCGTGCCGGTGACCGTGATCGAGGCCGGCCCCTGCAAGGTGACTGCGGTTCGAGAGAGCGAGCGCGACGGCTACGCGGCCGTGCAGCTCGCCTTCGGCGAGGTCAAGCAGGGCAAGTTGAGCCAGGCCGAGGAAGGCCATCTGAAGAAGGCCAGCGCACCACCGATGCGCCACCTGGTCGAGTTCCGCGATGAGGACCTCGGCGCCGAGGACGGCCCCAAGATCGGCGACGACGTCACCGTCGCCGGCTTCGAGGCTGGGCAGAAGGTGAAGGTCTCCGGGATCTCGATCGGCAAGGGCTTCCAGGGCGGGATCAAGCGCCACAACTTCAGCCGCGGACCGGTCAGCCACGGCTCGCACAACGTTCGCGCCCCGGGCTCGATTGGCGCCAGCGCCTTCCCCGCCCGCGTTTTCAAAGGGATGCGGATGCCGGGCCAGATGGGCAACAAGCGCGTGACCCAGAAGGGCTTGGAAATCGCCGACATCGATGCCGAGCGCAACCTGCTGCTGATCAAAGGCTCGGTGCCCGGCTCGCGCAATGCAATCGTCGAGGTGCGGACTGATGTCTAAAGCCACGCTTCTCGGTAAATCGGGCAAAGCCGACCTACCCAAAGAGCTCTTCGCCGAGCCCTTCCACCAGTCGCTGGTCTACGAGGCCGCCCGCGCCGATCTCGCTTCGCGCCGTCGCGGCACCGCCTCGACCCTGACCCGCGGCGAGGTCTCCTTCACCACCGCCAAGGCCTGGCGCCAGAAGGGCACCGGCCGCGCGCGCGTCGGCGCCCTCGGTGTCTCCAGCCGCTATGGCGGCGGCGTCACCTTCGGCCCGAAGCCCCGCCACTACACGGTTAAGGTCAACCGCAAAGCCCGTCGCCGGGCGCTGCGCTCCGCGCTCTCGGTTCATGCCGAGCGCGACAGCGTCGCCGTCCTCGACGCTTCGTCCTTCGATACCCCCTCGACCAAGCAGGCCGCGGCCGCGCTGGGCAAATGGGGCGCCAAGAGCCCGACCCTGATCGTGCTCACCGCCGAGGAGGTCGGGGCGATGAAGAGCTTCCGCAACATCCCGCGTACGACTGTGCTCGAGGTTGGGGCCACCGGTGTCGCCGACGTGATCGGGGCCGCGTCGCTGGTCCTCTCCGAAGAAGCGCTGAAGGCGCTGCAGGAGAGGCTGGGCTGATGGACGCGCGCAGCATTCTCATCCGCCCGGTGATCTCGGAGAAGAGCTACGCCCTGATCGCCGAGGGCAAGTACACCTTCCGGGTCGACGATCGCGCCCACAAGACGCAGATCGCCCAAGCCGTACACGAGGTCTTCGGCGTCCAGGTGGCGCAGGTGCGCACCTCGAAGGTGCGTTCGAAGCCGAAGCGCCGCGGCCTCTCGGCCGGGCGCACCCGGTCCTGGAAGAAGGCCGTAGTCCAGCTCGCCCCAGGCGAGCGAATCGAGCTTTTCGAGGGCGCTGAGACCGCCTAGGGAGTCAACCGATGCCGAACCGCAAAACCAAACCCACCAGTCCCGGCCGCCGCTTCGCGACCTACCCGCTGCGCGAGCAGTTGACCGCGTCGGAGCCGGAAAAGAAGCTGACCGAGGGGCTGCGCAAGTCCGGCGGCCGCAACTCCAACGGCCGCGTCACCGCCCGCCACCGCGGCGGCGGTGCCAAGCGCCGCTACCGCAAGATCGACTTCAAGCGACTCAAGGACGGCGTGCCGGCGAAGGTCGCGACGATCGAGTACGACCCCAACCGCAGTTGCTACATCGCCCTCTTGCACTACGCCGACGGGCACAAGGACTACATCCTCGCCCCGGCGCAGCTCGCGGTCGGTGACGAGGTCAAGTCCGGTACCGGTGCCGACGTCAAACCCGGCCACGCGATGGAGCTCGGCCAGATGCCGACCGGCACCATCGTCCATAACGTCGAGCTGATCGCCGGCCAGGGCGGCAAGCTCGGCCGCGCCGCCGGCACCGCGATTCAGTTGGTTGCGAAGGAGGGGGAGATGGTCACCCTGCGCCTGCCCTCCTCGGAGATGCGGATGGTCCGGGCCGAGTGTCGCGCCACCGTCGGCACCCTCTCCAACTCCGAGCATCAGAACATGAAGATCGGCAAGGCCGGCCGCAGCCGCCACAAGGGCAAGCGCCCGCAGAGTCGCGGCGTCGCGATGAACCCCGTCGACCACCCGCACGGCGGCGGCGAGGCTCACCACACGCCCGGTGGCCACCCGGTCACCCCCTGGGGCAAGCCGACCCTCGGCTACCGCACCCGTAAGAAGGGCAAGCAGTCCGATCGTTACATCGTGCGCGGCCGACGCCGCGGCAAGAAGAAGGGTCGTTAGGAATGGGTCGCTCGACGAAAAAGGGCCCGTGGGTCGAGGAGCGCCTGATGGGGCGCATAACCGCGATGAACGAGGCCGGCAAAAAACAGATGGTCAAAACCTGGTCGCGGACCTCGACCGTGTTCCCGGAGATGGTCGGCCACACGATCGCCGTCCACGACGGCAAAAAACACGTGCCGGTCTTCATCTCCGAGTCGATGGTCGGGCACAAGCTCGGCGAGTTCGCGCCGACCCGCACCTTCCGCTCTCACACCGGCACCGGCAGGGGCGACTAGCAATGGCCGACGAGAACAAAGACGCGAAAGCCAAAGCGAAAGAGCCGGCTAAAAAAGAGGCCGCGAAAAAACCGGCTGCCAAAAAAGAGAGCGCGAAAAAAGAGTCCGCGCCGAAAAAAGCCGCCGCCAAAAAAGAGTCGAAAGAGCCGAAAAAAACGGCGGCTAAAAAAGACGCCAAAGGCAAAAAAGAGACTTCCAAAAAAGCCGCCAAAAAAGAGCCGGCGAAAAAAGCGCAGAAAAAAGCACCGGCCGCTCCGCCCGTGGTCCGGGCCAGCGCTCGTTACGTGCGCATCGCCCCGCGCAAGGCGCGCCTGATCGCCGATCAGGTCCGCGGCCTGCACATCGAAAAGGCGCGGGCGCTGCTGCAGTTCTCGCCGCGCGGCGCTGCCCAGGACATCCACAAGCTGCTTGATTCCGCCGCGGCCAATGCGGAGAACAACCACGACCTGATCCCGGATGAGATGAAAATCTCCTCGATCACGGTCGACGAGGGGCCAACGCTGAAGCGCTACCGACCGCGTGCGCAGGGCCGGGCGACCCCGATTCATAAGCGAACCAGCCACATCGCTGTGGCGCTAACCCCGGTGGAGGACTAAGGCATGGGACAGAAGATCCACCCCGAGGGTTTCCGCGTCGGCTACATCCACGACTGGAAGTCGAACTGGTTCGAGGAGAAAAACTTCGCCGACGTTCTCCAGGAAGACCTGCAGATCCGCGATCACATCACCAACAAGCTCTCGCACGCCGGCCTCTCGAACATCACGATCGAGCGCCGCGGCGAGGTCGCCGTCGACATCCACACGGCCCGCCCGGGCATCGTGATCGGCAAGTCGGGCAGCGAAGTGGACGCGTTGCGCAAAGAGCTGCACAAGCTCACCGGCAGTCCGGTCAAGGTGAACATCCGCGAGGTCAAGCGCCCCGAGCTCGACGCCAAGCTGGTCGCCCAGTCGATCGCCGAGCAGCTGCAGAACCGGGTCGCCTTCCGGCGCGCGATGAAACGCGCCCTGACCTCGGCCATGCGCTCCGGCGCTAAGGGCGTCAAGGTCCAGGTCTCCGGCCGCCTCGGCGGGGCCGAGATGGCGCGGACCGAAAGCTACTCCGACGGTCGCGTGCCGCTGCACACGCTGCGCGCCGACATCGATTACGGCTTCTTCGAGGCGCGCACGACGACCGGCCGGATCGGCGTCAAATGCTGGATCAACAAGGGCGAGGTGATGCCCGAGGGTTTCCGTTCCGACCTGGCCTCAACCGACGAGGAGCCGCAGGGCGGCCAGCGCGGCGGCGGTCGCGACCGCGGCGGGCGTGGTCCCGGCGGCGATCGCGGACCCGGCGGGCGTGGCGGCGGTGGCCGCGGACCTGGTGGGGGCGGTCGCGGTCCCGGAGGCGGCGGTCGCGGCGGTGACCGCGGCGGTCAGCGGGGAGGTGGTCGCTGATGTTGATGCCGAAGCGGGTCAAGCACCGCAAACAGTTCCGCGGCCGCATGCGCGGCAACACCAAGGGCGGCAGCACCGTTGCTTTCGGCGAGTACGGCCTGAAGTCGATGGACCGCGGCTGGATCACCAACCGTCAGATCGAGGCCGCTCGTGTGGCGATGACCCGCAAGATCAAACGCGGCGGCAAGGTCTGGATCAACGTCTTCCCGGACAAGCCCTACACGAAGAAGCCCGCCGAGACGCGGATGGGCTCCGGTAAGGGCAACCCGGAGGGCTGGGTCGCCGTGGTCAAGCCCGGCAAGGTGATGTTCGAGCTGGCCGGCGTCCCCGAGGATCTCGCCCGCGAAGCGCTGCTCCTGGCCGGGCACAAGCTCCCGGTGAAAACGAAATTCGTCGTCCGCGAGGGGTCTGAGGGCTGATGAAATCTTCTGAGGTCCATAATCTGAAAGACGACGAGCTGGTGGCGAAGCTGATCGACGCCAAGCAGGAGGCTTTCAACCTGCGCTTTCGCCACGCGACCGGCGAGCTCGAGAACACGGCGCGACTGGGCGCCGCCAGGAAGGACGTCGCGCGGCTGCTGACCGTGGCGCGCGATCGCGGTATCGATGTGGAGAAAGAGACGAAGCGGATATGAGCGACGACGAGACCAAAAAAGACGAGACGACTGAGGAGCCCCAGGTGGAGGAGACCCCCGTGGCCGAGGAGGCTGTGGAGGAGGCGCCTGCCGCCGAGGAGGCACCGGCCGCTGAGGCCGAGTCCGACGACGCTCCTGTCGCTGAGGCTGACGCCGAGGCTCCTGCCGCCGAGGAGAGTTCTGACGACGCTCCGGCGGAGGCCGCTGCTCCGGCGGAGCCGAACCCGGAGGATGACCTGCCCTGGAAGGAGCGGCGCCGCCTGCAGAAATCGCGG
This sequence comes from Solirubrobacterales bacterium, assembly GCA_036276995.1. Classification (GTDB taxonomy): domain Bacteria; phylum Actinomycetota; class Thermoleophilia; order Solirubrobacterales; family 70-9; genus VAYN01. The sequence continues at coordinate 16,524 of DASUNU010000058.1, read as the reverse complement.
CGGCCGCACAAAGCCGGTGCGCAGCAGAGCCCCGAGGAGCGGGCTGCCGCGCGGGCTGAGGCGCGCAAGAAGAAGGCCAACGAACGGCGCAAGGAAAGGGCCGCAACGAAGGCCAATCGCGAAGCTGGCACCGGCACTCCGCGGGCCGAGCGCGAGGGCAACGCGGCCAAGGTGCGTCAGGGCATCGTCGTCTCCGACAAGGGCAACAAATCGATCACGGTCCGGATCGACATCGCCCGCCGTCACCCGACTTACGAGAAGATCGTCCGCCGCTCGCGCACGCTGCACGCGCACGACGAGCGCAACGAGGCCGGCGAGGGCGATGTCGTCCGCGTGGTCGAGACCCGTCCGCTGTCCAAGACCAAGCGCTGGCGCCTGGTCGACGTCGTCGAGAAGGCGAGGTAGGCCGCAGTGATTCAGCAAGAGTCGAGACTGAAGGTCGCCGACAACTCGGGCGCCCGGGAGCTGCTCTGCATCCGGGTCAAGGGCGGATCGCACCGGCGCTACGCAAGCGTCGGTGACGTGATCACTGCCACCGTCAAACAGGCCAGCCCACAGGGCGGCGTCCGCAAGGGCGAGGTCGTGCAGGCCGTGGTCGTGCGCACCCGCAAGCCGCTGGGCCGTCCCGACGGCACCTACATCTCCTTCGACGAGAACGCCGCGGTGCTGATCGACCCGGCCAACAACAACCCGCGCGGCACCCGCATCTTCGGCCCGGTCGCGCGCGAACTGCGCGATCGCAACTTCATGAAAATCATCTCGCTCGCACCCGAGGTCCTCTGATGGCGAAGTCGCTGCGGATCAGGACCGACGACCAGGTGATGGTCACGGCTGGGAAGGACGCGGGCAAGACCGGCCGCGTCGTTCGCACCGAGCCGAAAAGGCGCCGCGTCTACGTCGAGGGCTTGAACATGATCAAGCGCCACGAACGGCCGCGCTCCCAGGGCGACCTCAAAAACGCCCAGGCCGGCGGCATCGTCGATAAGGAGGGCCCGATCGACGCCTCCAACGTGATGCTGCTCGATCCCAAAGGCAACAAACCGACCCGAGTCGGCATCCGCTACGACGAGGGTGGCAAGCGGATTCGTTACGCGAAGCGCAGTGGGACGGCGATCGACTGATGGAGGCGACCGTGACCCCGACTTCGCAGGCAGCCCCGCCGCCGCGCCTGCGCGAACGCTACGAGCAGGAGATCCTGCCCGAGCTGACCAAGAAATTTGGCTACACGACGCCGATGCAGGCTCCGCGACTGCAGAAGATCACGCTCAACATGGGCCTGGGTACTGAGAAACAGGACAAGAAGTCCTTCGAACTCGCCCAGGAACAGCTAGCGCTGATCGCCGGGCAGCAGCCGAACGTGCGCCGCGCCCGCAAGTCGATCGCTTCCTTCAAGCTGCGCGAGGGGATGCCGGTCGGCGTCTCGGCCACGCTGCGCCGCGCCCGCATGTGGGAGTTCCTCGATCGCCTCACCTCGATCGCGGTGCCGCGCATCCGTGACTTCCGCGGCCTCAACCCGCGCTCCTTCGACGGCCGCGGCAACTACTCGATGGGCGTCAAGGAGCAGCTGATCTTCCCCGAAATCGACTACGACTCAGTCGACGTCGTGCGCGGCCTCGACATCACGATCACGACCTCGGCCAAAACCGACCTCGAGGCCTTCGAGCTGCTGCTGGGCTTGGGGATGCCGTTCGCCCAGGAGGGCCGCCCCGGCCAGGAGGAGCGCGAAGCGGCGAAAGCAGCAGAGGAAGAGGAGCAGCGCAAAGAGGAGGCCAGGCTCAAAGCCGAGGTCGAGCAGGAAGCGCTGGAGCAGCTCAAAGAGGAGAACCCGGACGCCTACGCCAAGCCCGAGACCGAGGAGGGCCAGGCCGAGGAGGGCGCCGAGGGCGGAAACGACGAGGAGGCCGAGGGCTCGGCCGACCAGGAGAATTCAGAGAATGGCTAAGACTTCGCAGAAGGTCCGCCAGGGCCGCAAATCCAAGTTCAAATCGCGCAACTACAACCGCTGCCGCCGCTGTGGCCGCCCGCGGGCGTACTACCGCAAGTTCGGCCTCTGCCGGATCTGCCTGCGCGAGGCCGCCCATCAGGGGTACATCCCCGGCATGACCAAGTCGAGCTGGTAGGACGAGACGATGCAGACCGACCCGATCGCCGATTACCTGACCCGTATCCGCAACGCCATCCGCGCCGGCCATGACGAGGTGGAGATTCCCCTCTCGGGCCTGAAGATGGAGATGTCGCGGATCCTCAAGGAGCAGGGCTACATCAAGGACTTCCACCGCAAGCCGGCCACGGTCGGCGAGGCGATCAACGTCGCCCTCAAGTACACCGAGGACCGGCGTCCTGTCATCCTGGGGATCGAAAGGGTCTCCCGCCCCGGCCGGCGCCGTTACGTCGACCACAAGCACGTCCCGCGCGTGCAGGGTGGAACCGGGACCGCAATCGTCAGCACCTCTGTCGGTGTGATGACCGGCCACGAAGCCCGCGCCAAGGGCGTCGGCGGCGAGGTCGTTGCTTACGTCTGGTGAATCAATGAGTCGAATCGGAAGAAAGCCCGTCCCCGTCCCCGAGGCCGTCACGGTCGAGATTGCCCCTGGCAACATCGCGGTAAAGGGCCCCAAGGGCGAGCTCAGCCAGTTCTACTCGCCGGACATGAAGGTCGAGCAGGCCGACGGTGTCGTCACCGTGGCCCGGCCAACCGACCGCGGCGAGCACCGGGCCCTGCACGGGCTCACCCGCAGCCTGATTGCGAACATGGTCGAGGGCGTCACCGACGGCTTCGAGAAGCGACTGGAGATCCAGGGGGTCGGTTACCGCGCCGCGCTCAAAGGCAAGAACCTGGAGCTGGCGCTTGGCTACTCGCACCCGGTCTCGATCGAGGCCCCGGAGGGGATCAGCTTCGAGGTCCCGCAGCCGACCGAAGTGATCGTCAGCGGCATCGACAAGCAGCTCGTCGGACAGGTCGCGGCGGACATCCGCAAGCGCCGTCCGCCGGAGCCCTACAAGGGCAAGGGCGTCCGCTACAAAGGCGAGCAGGTACTGCGAAAGGTGGGTAAGCGCGCATGACGGTCACGACCAAGGGCCAGCAGCGCCTGCGCCGTCGCCGCCGCGTCCGCGCCCGGATTACCGGCACGGCCGAGCGTCCCCGCCTCTCCGTCTTCCGCTCCAACCGCGGCATCTTCGCCCAGCTCATCGACGACCGCGCCGGTCACACCCTGGCCGCGGTCAACTGGACCGAGCCGGAGTTGCGCAAGGTCACTGCCACAGAGCAGGCCAAAAAGGCGGGCGAACTGCTGGCCGAGCGAGCCAAGGCGGCCGGGGTCGAGACCTGTGTCTTCGATCGCGGCGGCTACCAGTACCACGGCCGCGTCAAGGCCCTGGCCGACGGAGCACGCGAGGGGGGGTTGGCCTTCTAGTTCCGCTACGGTGGGCCGCTGCTTATGAAGGGCATGGATACGAAGAACGTCGAGACGGTGAGCCCGCGCGGGCTCGATCTGCAGGAGCGCGTGATCGAGATCAACCGCGTCGCCAAGGTGGTCAAGGGCGGTCGCCGCTTCTCTTTCACGGCGCTGGTCGCGGTTGGCGACGAAGAGGGCGTGGTCGGGATCGGCTACGGCAAGGCCCGCGAGGTCCCGCTGGCGATCCAGAAGGGCGTCGAGGACGCTCGTAAGAACTTGATTCGCGTGCCCAAATACGGGCAGACGATCACCCATCGCATCATCGGCCGCTTCGGCGCCGGACACGTGGTCCTGCGCCCGGCCAGCCCCGGTACCGGGGTGATCGCCGGCGGCGGCGTCCGTGCCGTGCTCGAGCTCGGCGGGGTCCGCGACGTGCTGACCAAGAGCATCGGGACGCAGAACCCGATCAACCTGGTCAAGGCGACGATGGACGGCCTGGTCCGGCTGCGGCGGCCCGAGGAGGTCGCGGAGCTGCGCGGGCTGACGATCACCGAGGTGCTCGGGCTCAGTGGGAAGAACGGCAATGGCTCGGGCGAGCACTTGGACGCGGGTCCTGTCGCGGATGCCGCACCGGTTAGCGCAGAGGCTCCGGCCGCAGAGGCCGACGCCCCGGCGGAGACCGCGCCCGCTGAGCAGGCGGAGGTAGCGGTCGAGGAGACCGCGCCGCCGGCCGAGGAGCCGAAGGCTGAGGAGGCACCGGCCGCTGAGGAGAGTTCCTCGTGAGCGGGGTGCAGATCAAGCAGGTTCGGTCCGCTAACGGGACCAACCCGGATCAGAAAGCGACTTTGAAGGCGCTTGGGCTCGGCCGAATCGGCAAAGCCGTGGAGCGCAAGGACTCGCCGCAACTGCAGGGCCAGTTGCGCGTCGTCTCGCACCTGGTGGAGGTCTCCTGATGGCCGATAAGCCGCGTTCTGAGGAGATCGGTCTCCACAACTTGAAGCCGAAGCCAGGTTCGACCCGGCCGCGCAAGCGGATCGGTCGCGGCGAGGGCAGCGGCCTCGGCAAGACTTCGGGCCGCGGCCACAAGGGTGCGGGCTCCCGCGCCGGCGCCAAGCAGAAGGCGAACTACGAAGGCGGCCAGAACCCGATTCACATGCGGATGCGAAAGCTCCGTGGGCCGCACAAAAAGCAGTCGATGCCGTTCGAGAACTTCCGCACCAAGACCCAGCCGGTCAACCTCTCCGACCTCGAGGAGCGCTTCGACGCTGGCGCCGAGGTCACTCCGGCGACGCTGAAGGAGAAGGGTCTGGCCAAGCGTTCGGACCCGGTCAAGATCCTCGCCCGCGGCGAGATCGGCAAGAAACTCGAGGTCCACGCGCACGCGTTCAGTGCCGCAGCCAAAGAGAAGATCGAGGCTGCCGGCGGTTCCTGTCACACTCTGGAGCCGTAATGCTCAAAACTATTGCGAACGCTTTCAGCGTCGCCGACATTCGCAAGAAGCTCGCCTTTACCGCGGCGATCCTCGCGCTGTACCGGCTAGGCGCTTATATCCCGGCGCCGGGCGTCGACGTCAACGCGATCAAGGAAATCCAGGACAACTTCGGCGGCAACATCCTCGGCTTCCTCAACCTCTTCTCGGGCGGCAGCCTCTCGCGCCTCAGCCTCTTCGCGCTGGGGATCATGCCCTACATCACCGCCTCGATCATCCTGCAGCTGCTGACGGTGGTCGTGCCGTCGCTGGAGCGGTTGCAGAAAGAAGGCGAGGTAGGCCAGCAGAAGATCACCCAGTACACGCGCTACCTGACCGTCGGCCTCGCCTTCGGCCAGTCGGTCGGCTACGTCTTCCTCTTCCGCTCCTTCGGCAACGAAGCCGGCGCCAACGTGGTCGGACAGCTGACCTTCGCCAAGACCTTCCTGATCGTGATCTGCCTGACCGCCGGCTGCACCTTGCTGATGTGGATGGGCGAGTTGATCACCCAGCGCGGGATCGGCAACGGCATCTCGCTGATGATCTTCGCCTCGATCGTCTCCGGGCTCCCTGGCGGCATCACCAAATGGTGGGACAGCCCCGACCAGGTCTTCGTCGTAATGATGCCCTTCGTCGCGCTCGCCGTGATCGTCGCGATCGTCTTCGTCCAAGAGGGCCAGCGCCGGATCCCGGTCCAGTACGCGAAACGCGTGGTGGGGCGGAAAATGACCTCGGGCGGCTCGACCTACCTGCCGCTGCGGGTCAACATGGCGGGCGTCATCCCGGTCATCTTCGCGGCCTCGATCATGGCCTTCCCGCCGACGATCGGGCAGCTCCTCAACACCCCGGCCGCGCTCGACTTTGCCGCTTTCTTCAGCCCCAACAGCTGGGCCTACGTGGTCGGCGAGGTCTTCTTCATCATCATCTTCACTTACTTCTACACGGCGGTCACCTTCAACCCGGTCGACCAGGCCGACAACCTGAAGAAATACGGCGGTTTCATTCCGGGCGTGAGGCCGGGACGACCGACCGCTGAATATCTGGACCGCATCCTTTCCCGCCTTACCTTTCCCGGCGCGCTCTACCTCGGCGCTGTCGCGGCTTTGCCGACGCTGCTAATCAGCCAGACCTCGGCGAACTTTTACTTCGGTGGCACCTCGATCCTGATCGTCGTCGGCGTCGCGCTGGACACGGTCAAGCAGTTGGAGGCGCAGCTGATGATGAGGAACTACGAGGGCTTCCTCAAATAGGCTGCCGGCGATGCCCGAGCTGAACCTAGTGCTGCTCGGCCCGCCCGGGTCCGGGAAGGGCACCCAAGGGGAGCGACTGCAGGAAGACCTGCGCCTGCCCTACTACGCGACCGGCGACATCCTCCGTGCCGCCGTGCGCGACCAGACCGAGCTGGGCCGGACGGCCAAGGAGTACATGGACCGCGGCGATCTCGTCCCCGACGAGGTGATCGTCGGCGTGATCGCCGAGCGGATCGATTCGGCCGAGGCCCGCGACGGCTTCATCCTCGATGGCTTCCCGCGCACGATGCCGCAGGCCGAGGCGCTGGACGCCAAGCTCGAGGAGCTGGGGCGGGGGGTGACCGCGGTGCTGCTGATCGACGTCAGCGACGACGAGGTCGTGCGCCGGCTAGGCGGCCGCCGCACCTGCGCCGAGAACGGCCACGTCTTTCACGTCGAGTTCAACCCGCCGCAGCAGCAGGGTGTCTGCGACATCGACGGCAGCGAGCTGATCGTCCGCGACGACGACAAGCCCGAGGTGATCCGCAAGCGGCTCGAGACCTACCATGAGAAGACCGAGCCGCTGGTCGCCTACTACGACGAGCGCAGCGTCCTGCGCCAGATCCAGGGCACCGCCCCGCCGGACGAGGTGGCGGAGGAGATTCGCCGCACCCTGGCGACGATGCGGCTCGAGCAGGATGAGGCCCTTTAGGGCCTTGTCGCACGGTCTAGCGTGTATCGCATGATCATCAAGAAGACGCCGGAGCAGGTCGACCTGATGGCGGCCGCGGGCGAGGTTCTGGTCCGCTGCCTGAAGATGCTGGAGAGCAAGGCGCGCGCCGGGGTCACGACCAAAGAGCTCGACACGGCGGCGGAGAAGTTCATCCGTTCCCAGGGCGCGACGCCGGCCTTCAAGGGCTACCGCGGCTTCCCGGGCTCGATCTGCGCCTCGCCGAACTCGATGGTGGTCCATGGGATCCCCGGGGCCTACGAGCTGCAGCGCGGCGACGTGCTCTCAATCGACGTCGGCGTCGTCAAGGACGGCTGGGTCGCTGACGCGGCGATGACCGTCCCGGTCGGCGAGGTCTCAGAGGAGGCGACGAAGCTGCTCGCCGTGACCAAGGCTTCGCTCTTCGCCGGGGTCGAGCAGATGCGCCCCGGCAACCACCTCGGCGACGTCTCGGCGGCGATCCAGCGCACGGTCGAGGCCGAGGGGATGTCGATCATCCGCACCCTGGTCGGCCACGGGATCGGCCGCGAGATGCACGAGGAGCCGCAGGTCCCCAACTTCGGCGAGCCCGGCAAGGGCCCCGAGCTCGAGGTCGGCACGGTGCTGGCGATCGAGCCGATGGTCAACGTCGGCGGCCCGCTGGTGCGGATGGACGACGACGGCTGGTCGGTCTACTCCGAGGACGGCTCCCTCGCCGCCCACTTCGAGTTCACGGTCGCCGTTACCCCCGACGGCCCCCGCGTCCTCACCCCCTGGCACGAAGCCGACTAGCGCCTCTACCTGGAGATGGCGCCTCGCTGTTGTCGGGGTCGGCGGTGGAACCAGTAGCGAGGGTTCCCGTGCAGGACGATCATCGAGAAGAGGACACCCGTCGCCGCGAGGGTCAGAAACGAGACTCCGTAGCTGAAGTCCATCCACACGTTCATCAGGGAGACGAGGAGCCCGACAGGGGTCAGGAGCCCCATCGAGATCGCGAACCGCTTTATCGGTGAAGCTTTCATGGGTCTCTCCTTAGAGCAAAGCTCGGACAACTGTCTGCAAGATACCGAGAAAGAACAGGGCAACCGCTGGCGCTGCAACGTGGAGCGACCAGTGGTCCACGTCTCCCGTACGAAGATGCTCGATCAGGCCGCTGGTCATCCCCAGGGCGGTTCCCAGCGCAAAGAGCTGCAGGGGGAGGTCGAGGGCATCGATTGATTCCACTACTTGTAATAAGGGATCAGAGGGAGAAACTCGCCCCCACGGTTTGAGACGATCTCTCCATGGGCGATGCCTGGATTGCCGTGGACAAGTTCGTCGGCGGGACGCTGGTGGAGCACGACGAGGCGCTGCAGGCGGCGCTCGACGATGCCGAGGCCGCAGGGCTGCCTCAGATCCAGGTCTCGCCGCCGCAGGGCAAGCTGCTGCAGATCTTCGCCCGGCTGCAGGGCGCGAAGACCGTGCTGGAGTTCGGCACCCTCGGCGGCTACAGCGCGATCCTGCTGGCCCGGGCGCTGCCCGCGGGCGGCCGGCTGAACACGCTCGAGTCCAACGCCGAGTACGCCGAGGTCGCCCGCGGCAGCATCGAGCGAGCGGGGCTGGCCGAGGTGGTCGACCTCCGCGTCGGCCCGGCCCTGGAGACCCTGCCGACGCTGGAGGAGGAGGGCGCCGGCCCCTTCGACCTCACCTTTATCGACGCCGACAAGGTCAACACCCCGCACTACTTCGCCTGGGCGCTCAACCACTCCCGCGCCGGCAGCCTGATCATCGCCGACAACGTGGTCCGCAACGGCACGCTGGGCGACGCCCACGATGTGGATCCCGCGACCAAAGCCCAGCGGGCCCTGCACGAGACGCTCGCCGACGAGCCGCGGGTGAGCGCGACGACGATCCAGACCGTTGGCTCGAAGGGCTATGACGGCTTCACGATCGCCCTAGTCGAGGGCGAGTAGTGGCGAGGCCCCGGTGCTCCGACATCTGAAGCGGGGGACGGCAATCCTCACGCAACGCCCACCCGCCCGCCCCTGCTATCTTTCCCGGTCGGCCCAGTGGGCTGTTGTTTGCCTGCCGTCCGACTCATGGGGCGTGTGGGAATCCTGTTTTCGATACGAGACCGGAGCAATGAAGGTTCGAGCTTCCGTAAAGCCGATGTGCGAGAAGTGCAAGGTAATCCGCCGAAATGGGGCGGTCCTTGTGATCTGCCAAAACCCGCGCCATAAGCAGAGGCAGGGCTAGCGCATGGCACGTATCGCTGGGGTCAACATCCCCGTCAATAAACGGATCGAGGTCGGCCTCACTTACATCTTCGGGATCGGCCACTCGACCGCCAAAGACATCGTCGCCGAGACCGGGATCGATCCGAGCACGCAGGGCAAGGATCTGACCGAGGACGAGGTCATCAAACTGCGCGACGCGGTCGAGAAACGCGAGGTCGAGGGCGACCTGCGGCGCGAGCGCTCCCAGAACGTAAAACGCCTGATGGAGATCGGTTCCTATCGCGGCCTGCGGCATCGCCGCGGCCTACCGGTCCGCGGTCAGCGCACCAAGACCAACGCCCGTGGGCGCAAGGGGCCGCGTCGCCTCAGCGTCGCCGGCAAGCGCAAGGCATAGGTAAGAGAGATGGCTGAGAAAAAACCCGCGAAGGGCCGTGCCCGCCGCCGTGTCAAAAAGAACGTCACCTACGGGCAGGCGCACATCAAGACTTCCTTCAACAACACGATCGTCACCCTGACCGACACTGACGGCAACGTGATCGCCTGGGAGTCAGCCGGCTCCGCCGGATTCAAAGGCTCGCGCAAGTCGACCCCGTTCGCCGCCCAGGTGACCGCCGATGCGGCCGCCAAGAAGGGCATGGAACACGGCCTCGAGCGCGTCGAAGTCTTCGCCAAGGGCGCTGGCTCGGGTCGAGAGACGGCGATTCGCTCACTGCAGGCGGCCGGACTTGACGTGACCACGGTCAAGGACGTTTCACCGCAGGCCCACAACGGCTGCCGGCCGAAGAAGCGGAGGCGCGTCTAGTGGCCCGCGACACTTCCCCTCAGTGCAAGCAGTGCCGGCGCGAGGGCCAGAAGCTCTTCCTCAAGGGCGAGCGCTGCTTCACCGACAAGTGCGGCGTCGAGCGTCGTTCCTATCCGCCCGGCGAGCACGGCCGCGGCCGTCTGCGTCAGTCCGAGTACCGACTGCAGCTGCGCGAGAAACAGAAGACCCGCCGCTACTACCAGGTGCTGGAGAAACAGTTCCGCGCCTACTACGAGAAGGCCTCGCGCCAGGACGGCGTCACCGGCGAGAACCTGCTGCGGCTGCTGGAGTCGCGCTTCGACAACGTCCTCGTCCGGCTCGGCTTCGCCGCCTCGCGCCGCCAGGCCCGGCAGCTGATCAACCACGGCCACTGGATGATCAACGGCCGCCGCGTCGACATCCCCTCCTACCAGGTGCGTCCTGAGGACATCATCTCGATCAAGCCCGGATCGTCGGCCACCGACACGATCCAGAGGGCGACGGAACTTGTTTCCACCGTGCCGGCCTGGCTGCAGGCCGACCACGACGCTCTCACCGCCAAGATCCTGCGCTACCCCGAGCGCTCCGAGATCTCGGCGCCGGTTCAGGAGCAGCTGATCGTCGAGCTGTACTCCAAGTAGTCCGGAACCCGAAATTTCTGAACACGCATACGCAAGGAACTCATGACCACTGATTTCCAGGTCCCCCGCATTACCTCCGAGAAGATCGACGACCGCCGCGGCACCTTCACCATCGAGCCGCTGGACAAGGGCTTCGGCTACACCTTCGGCAACAGCCTCCGCCGCGTCCTGCTCTCTTCGCTGGGCGGCGCCGCGATCACCAGCGTCCGCATCGAGGGCGTCGCGCACGAGTTCTCGACCGTGCCGGGTGTGAAGGAGGACGTCACCGACATCATCCTCAACCTCAAGGATCTCGTCGTCCGCATGCACACCGACGCCGACGAGGTCGAGGCGCCGCTGGTTGCCACCGGCCCCGGCGAGGTGAAGGCGAAGGACATCGATCTGCCCTCCGGCGTCGAGATCCTCAATCCCGAGGCGCCGATCGCGACGCTCGAGAAAAAAACCAAACTCGAGGTCTACCTGACGATCGGCCGCGGCCGCGGTTACTCGCCGGCGGAAGAGAACAAGTCGGACGAGCAGCCGATCGGCGTGATCCCGATCGACTCGATCTTCTCGCCAATCCGTCGCGCCTCCTACGCGGTCTCCGCTGCCCGCGTCGGTCAGCGCACCGACTTCGACAAGCTTGAGCTCGACCTCGAGACCGACGGCTCGATCGAGCCCGGGGCGGCGCTGCGCGAGGCCTCCGAGATCCTGATCAAGAGCCTGGCGATCTTCACCGACGCCGACCGGGTCGAGGAGCTGACCGCGCGTGAACCGGTCCAGGCGATCGCCGCCGATCCGCTCTCCGCCCCAGCCGGCGGCAACGGCGCCGGCGGCGACAGCGGCCTCGACGAAATCCTGATCGAGGAGCTCGAACTGGGCGTCCGCTCCTACAACTGCCTCAAGCGCGCCGGCGTGCAGACCGTCGGCGACCTCGTTCGCAAGTCGCGCGGCGAACTGAACGCGATCCCCAACTTCGGCTCGAAGTCGATCGAGGAAGTGATCGAGACCCTGCACGCCCGCGGCCTCGATCTCCAGCAGGACTAAGGACCGACGAGAGCGAGCGGAGAGAACTGTGCGCCACCGTAAGAAGCGGAACAAGCTCAGTCGCAGCGCCTCGCACCGGGAGGCGCTGCTCTCCAATCTCTCCAAGCAGCTGATCGAGCACGAGCGGATCCAGACCAGCCAGGCCAAGGCCAAGGCGGTCAAGCCCGAAGTCGAGAAACTGATCACCCTGGCGAAACGGGGCGACCTGCACGCCCGCCGCCAGGCCCTCTCGACCCTGCACAACGACAAGTTCATCGTGCACAAGCTGTTCGACGAGGTGGCGCCGCGCTACGCGACCCGCCCCGGTGGCTACACCCGCATCGTCAAGCTCGGCCCGCGCCGCTCGGACTCGACCGAGATGGTGTACCTCGAGCTGGTTTGAGCCCCGGCTCCTACCGGCTCGATATCGAATACGACGGCTCCGGCTTCTCTGGCTGGGCGGCTCAGCCCGCGCAGCGCACGGTCCAGGGTGAGCTCGAGGTGGCACTGGAGACAGTGCTGCGAGAGCGGGTCGAACTGACCGTCGCCGGCCGCACCGACGCCGGTGTCCACGCCTGGGGTCAGGTGGCCAGCTTCGCGACCGGGGCGGAGGTGCCGGCCGACCTGGCGCGGCGCCTCAACGGCCTCACTCCCGAGGACGTGGCCGTCAGCGCCGCCGGGCCGGCTCCCGCTGGCTTCGACGCCCGCGGTGATGCCACCTCGCGAAGCTACTGCTACCGGGTTCATGCCCGCTCGTCCTCGAGTCCGTTCGAGCGCGGCAAGGCGCTCTGGTGGCCGCACCGGGTCGACCGGGAGGCGCTTGACGCCTGCGCCGCGGCGCTGCCGGGCACGCACGACTTCACCGCCTTCACGCCCACCCAGACCGACCATGTCCGCTTCGAGCGCGACATCCTCGCCGCCTTCTGGACCGACGAACCAGGTGACATCCTCGCCTTCAGGGTGACCGCCGACGCGTTCATGCGCAGCATGGTCCGGGTCCTGGTCGGAACCATGCTCGAGGTCTCCTCGGGGCGGCGCACGGCGGCGCAGTTCGCGTCCCTGCTGGCCGGCGCCCCGCGCACGGCGGCCGGCGATACCGCCCCTCCGCACGGGCTTTATCTGGAGTCCGTCGGCTACTCCTAGAATCGGGACTCCCGTGCGCATCCTCCTCACCAACGACGACGGCATCTCCGCCCCCGGCCTGCAGGCAGCGCGACGCGCCCTGCGCGAGATCGAGGGCGTCGAGCTCGAGGTGATCGCCCCGGACTCCAACCGCAGCGCCACCGCCCGCAGCATCACCACCCGCTCGCCGCTCAGCATCGACGAGGTCGAGTTCGGTGACGGCGACCGCGGCTACGCCACCGACGGCACCCCGGTCGACTGCGTCCGCTTCGCCGAGCTGGGCCTCGTCGGTGGCCGCCCCGACCTGATCGTCTCCGGGATCAACCACGGCGCCAACCTGGGCGACGACATCACCTACTCGGGCACGGTTGCGGCCGCGCTGGAGGGGATCGTGCTTGGCATCCCGGCGGTGGCGCTCTCTCAGCAGTCCCTGGCCGGCGGCCTGGGCTACGTCAGCGGCAAATTCGACTTCGCCCATGCCGCTGCCTTCACCAAGCAGCTGGTCTCGCGGCTGCTGACCGAGGCGATGCCGCCGGCAACGCTGATCAACGTCAACTGCCCGGCCGGCGAGCCCCGCGGGGTCGAGGTGACCAAGCTCGGCAAGCGCATCTACAACGACGAGCTGAAGCTGGTCAAAGAGTCCGACGGCGGCCGCCGCCACTACGAGATCTACGGCTGGCAGCCCGGCTACGAGGAGATCGAGGGCACTGACCTCAACGCCGTCGCCAACGGCCGGATCGCGGTCACCCCGATCCACTTCGACCTCACCGACCACGGTGGCATCGAGCGCCTGCGGGGGTGGGGGTTCGAGGAGATGCTGGCCGCGAGCGTTCCGGCAGCGTGAGCCCGGCCGGCGACGCAGAGCGCGCGGCCGAGCTGCGGCGGGAGCTGGAGCGCCACAACCGCCTCTACTACGTCCTCGACGAACCCGAGGTCGGCGACGACGCCTACGACGAGCTGCTCGACGAGCTGCGCGCGATCGAGGCCGAGAACCCCGAGCTGCGCACCCCGGACTCGCCGACGCAGCGGGTCGGGGCGCCGCCGCTCGACCGCTTCGAGCCGGTCGAGCACCACGAGGCGATGCTCTCGCTCGGCAACGCCCGCAACGAGGAGGAGCTGCGGGCCTGGGAGAACCGCCTCGCCAATTACCTCAAGCGCCTCGACATCACCGCCTCCCAGTTCAGCTACACGAGCGAGCCGAAGATCGATGGGTTGGCGATCACGCTGACCTACGAGAACGGCGTCCTCGTCCGCGGTGCCACCCGCGGCGATGGCCGAGTCGGTGAGGACGTGACCCAGAACCTGCGCACGATCGGCTCGGTGCCGCTGCGGATCCCCGACGCGCCGGAGCTGATCGAAGTGAGGGGGGAGGCCTACCTGCCGATCGCCGCCTTCAAAGAGCTGAACGAGCGCCGGGCCGAGGCCGGCGAGCCGACCTTCGCCAATCCCCGCAACTCGGCCGCCGGCTCGATCCGCCAGCTCGACCCCAAGCTGGTCGCGGAACGACCGCTCTCGACCTGGATCTACGGGATTGGGGCGGTGCGCGGGCTCGACCTCGCCACCCACATGGACGAGATCGAGTGGCTCGGCAAGCGCGGCTTCAAGGTCAACCCCGAGACCCGCCACCACGAGGGCGTCGAGGGGGTGGTCAAGCGCTGCCACTGGTGGGAGGAGCAGCGCGACCGGCTCGACTACGAGATCGACGGCGTCGTGGTTAAGGTCGACGAGCGGGCGCTGTGGCGGGAGCTCGGAGTGGTCGGGCGCGAGCCGCGCTGGGCGATCGCCTGGAAGTTCCCGCCGACGACCGCGATGACGAGGATGAACAAGGTGGTCTGGAACGTCGGCCGCACCGGCCACCTGGTGCCGTTCGCGATGCTGGAGCCGGTCCACGTCGGCGGCGTCACCGTCACCACCGCCACTCTGCACAACGAGGAGGACCTCGAACGCAAGGACGTGCGCGAGGGCGACGAGGTGGTGGTGATGCGGGCGGGGGATGTGATCCCCCAGGTCGTCTCGCCGAAACTTCCGCGCCAGAACCCGCGCGCGCGCAAACCGAAACCGCCGAAGAAATGCCCCGCCTGCGGGACCCCGACCGAGAAGCGCGACGGCGTCTTCACGATCTGCCCCAACCGCGCCGGCTGCCCGGGGCAGTCCTTCCAGCACGTCAAACACTTCGTCAGCAAGGGCGCGATGGACATCGACGGGCTGGGGGAAAAGCAGGCGCTGACCTTCCTCCAGCAGGGGGTGATCGGCGACGTCGCCGACATCTACGACCTCAGCGAGGAGCGGCTGGTCGAGCTCGACCGCTTCGCCGAGACCTCGGCCCGCAACCTGGTGGCGGCGATCGAGGCCTCCAAGCAGCGCCCCTTCAAGCGCGTCCTCTACGCGCTCGGCCTGCCCGGCGTCGGCTACGTCACGGCAGAGGCCCTGGCCGACCACTTCGGCACGATCGAGAAGCTGCAGAACGCCGATCCGGAGCGGATCGAGGAAGTCGAGGGCGTAGGGCCGATCATGGCGACCCAGATCGCCGAGTCGCTCGCCGACGACCTGACTCGCGCCCTGATCGAGAAGCTGGAGAGCAAGGGCCTGCAACTTGAAGCCGACGAGTCCGAACGCCGGGTCGAGGGCGGTCCGCTCGAAGGCAAGACCGTCGTCCTCACCGGCACCCTGCCCGAGCTGACCCGCGAGGAGGCCGCCGCCCTGGTCAAGGCGGCGGGCGGCAAGGTGGTCAACTCGGTCTCGAAGAAAACCGACTTCGTGGTCGCCGGCGAGAGCCCCGGCTCGAAGCTCGCCAAGGCCGAGAAACTGGAGACCACGGTCCTGGACGAAGCCGGCCTGCTGGCGCTGATTCGGTCGTAGAGCGGCGCAGAGTTGGGGCGATCTGCGCGCCACGCGTGCGCCCCTGGGCGCCAGCATCTTTTCCATGGCGCTGTGGGTCAGATCGGATCGCTGACGAGTACGGCTGAGGCGTTGGCAACGACCGTCGGAGCCGGGATGCTGCTCGGGAGTTTCGGGGCGGGTGCATTCGGGCTTTTCGCCAGGCGCTCACCTCAAATCCTGGAGACGAGTGTGCTTGCCTGCGGGTACCACGGCGGCCTCGTCGGAGTGGTCCTTTTCGCTCTCGACCTGATCTTGGCGTTATAGTCGATGAGAGGTTTTGTCTGAAAGGATTGGACGATGAAAGAGATTCGCTACGCGCATATCGGTCTCGTGATGACGATTGCGTTCCTGGTGCCCAGCATGCTTCTCTTCGGGGACGCCGGAGAGCCGGTTGTTGGAACGCTCGGGCTGGTCGGCTTCTTCCTGGGGCTGGCCGTCTGCATTGGTCTCTGCGACCGCAACTGGCGGCGTGAACAGCGCTGATCAGTAGCCGGCGACGAGGCCGGCGATGCGGTCCTGCTGGAGGTGGGCGTAGCCGAGGTCGCCGACGCCGTTCATCAGGATCGAGAAGAGCATGATCCGGCCGCTCTTGTTGAAGCAGTAGCCGGAGAGGTTGCTGACGCCGCTGATCGTGCCGGTCTTGGTGCGGCAGCGGGCGTAGGCGGCGGTGCCCCGCATGCGGTCGTCGACGGTGCCCTCCTTGCCGGTCAGGGCGAGGTCCTGGATGTACTCCTCGCCGGCCGGGTCGTCGCGCATCGAGCTCAGCAGGTCGACCACCTGGCGCGGCGAGGCGAGGTTGGAGCGGGTCAGGCCGGAGCCGTCGATCGCGTCGACGCCGGAGCCGAGCCCGCGGGCGAAGTCCTCGACCACGGCGGCCCCGGCGGCAGTGGTGCCGCCGCTGCCGAAGCGGTCGCCGAGTAGCTTCATCAGCATCTCGGCGAAGAAGTTGTTCGAGTAGACGTCGGTGACGTTGACGATCTGGTCCAGCGTGGGGGAGCGCACGACCGCCACCCGCGCGGCCCGCGGCGGCGCCGGGGCCAGGGCGACCTGCGGCGGCACCGCGACCCCCGACGCTTTC
>DASUNU010000057.1:0-2711 GCA_036276995.1 Solirubrobacterales bacterium | reverse complement strand
GCACGCGCGAAGATCGGGGCTATCGGCATTGACTTCCGATCGCGCCGTGACAAGCTGTGGGCTGGCAACGTTCGTTTGCCTCCCCTCGCGCGGAGTCGGTGCGGCCGTTGCCGACCGGGGGTCTGGCGGAGAACAATGATGCGCCTGGTGAGAGCCCTTGCGCCAGTGGTGGTCAGTTTCGGCGGTCGGCCGGAGCGTGGTCTCATCCTGCTGGCGATCTTCGGCTTGGTCGCGGTCCCATCCGCACTGCCGGCCGCGCCCCCGCCGGTCAGCTTCGCCGAGATCGTCGAGCGCGTCGCGCCCGCGGTCGTCAACATCTCCACCACCCAGGCGATCACGCGGGGCGAGATGCCTGATTTTCCGTTCCCCCAGCCCCCTCCGGGATCGCCGTTCGAGGATTTCTTCCGGGAGTTCTTCGATCAGGAACGGTCGCCGGAGCAGATGCCGCGGCGGCAGTCCTCGTTGGGCTCGGGATTCGTGGTCGATCCGCAGGGCTACGTCGTCACCAACAATCACGTGATCGCCGAAGCCGACGAGATCCAGGTCGTATTCAATGACGAGACCACCTACGACGCCACCCTGGTCGGGCGCGACACCAAGACCGATTTGGCGTTGCTCAAGATCGAGGCGGATCATCCGCTGACGGCGGTTACCTTCGCCAACAGCGACACCGTGCGGGTCGGCGACTGGATCATCGCCATCGGCAACCCCTTCGGTCTCGGCAGCACCGTAACCGCGGGCATCGTCTCCGCGCGCTCGCGCGATATCAGGGCCGGACCCTACGACGACTTCCTGCAGGTGGATGCCCCGATCAATCGCGGCAACTCCGGCGGTCCGAGCTTCAACTTGGACGGCCAAGTGATCGGCATCAACACGGCGATCTTCTCGCCAAGCGGCGGCAACGTCGGCATCGGTTTCGCGATCCCCTCCAATCTCGCCGTCCCGGTGATCGAGTCCCTCAAAGAGGACGGCCGGGTCAAACGCGGCTGGCTAGGCGTGCGTATTCAGACCGTCACCGACGAGATCGCCGAGAGCCTCGGGCTGGAGGACGCTGCAGGCGCGCTGGTGGCGAGCGTGACCCCGGGCGGACCTGCCGAAGTGGCCGAGATCGAGCCGGGCGACGTGATCCTCGAGTTCGACCGCAAGAAGATCGACCGCATGCGCGGGCTGCCGCGCATCGTGGCCGAAACGCCTATCGGCAAGAAGGTCGAGGTCAGCATCTGGCGCCGGGGCGAGGAGAGGACGGTCGAGGTCGAGCTCGGGGAACTGCCGGAGGAGGACGAGCTGGCGGCGCTGACCGAGCAGGGCGCCGACACCACGTCCGGGCAGATCGAGTCGCTCGGCGTCACCGTCGCGACGATCACCGAGGAACTGCGGACCCGCTTTGAGTTGGCCCAGGACGTCAACGGCGTGCTGATCGTCGAGGTGGCTGAGGGCAGCCCGGCGGGCGCCGAGAGCCTGCGTCCGGGCGACGTCATCGTCGAGGTCGGCCAGGAGGAGGTGAATTCGCCGCCGGAGGTCGCCGCCAAGGTCAATCAGGCCCAGCAGGAGAACAAGAAGTCGGTCCTGCTGCTGATCGACCGCCAGGGCGACCTTCGCTTCGTAGCCCTGCGCTTTCCCGAAGGAGGTGGTGAGGGCGCCGAACCCGAAGGAGGTGGTGAGGGCGCCGAACCCGAAGGAGGCGGTGAGGGCGCCGAACCCGAAGAAGGTGAGCTCCAGTAGCCGGATCGGTCGGCCAAGCCGGCGCCGGGCGAGGCGGCGCCTGACTGGTGAGTTTGGTACTGCGCCGAAACCATCCTCACCCGGCGACGAAGTTGCTCTTTGGGACGCCCTGAAGGTAGAGCAGCGCCGTCAGATCGCCCCATCGGATGATCACAGGGGCGAGCTGAGCGACGCGCGGCGTGGGTCGGAAGGCCACGCCGAGCCCTGCGGCCCGCAGCATGGGCAGGTCGTTGGCGCCATCGCCCACCGCGAGAGTCGCCTCCGGTGGCAGCCGCAGCACCCGGGTCAGCTGCCGGAGCCGGGCGAGCTTGCTCTGCGGCCCCCGGATCGGCCCGAGCAGGTGCCCGGTCAGGTGACCGTTCAGGCTCTCCAGGCGGTTCGCCTGCGCCAGGTCGAAGCCGATCGCGCCGCGCACCCGCTCGACGAAGGGCACGAAGCCGCCCGAGACCAGCGCCGTGCACGCGCCCCACGACCGCATGGTCGCTACCAGGGCCCGGGCGCCCGGCATGAGCCGCACGCGCTCGCGGAAGACCTCGTCGAACACGCTGACCGGCAAGCCCTGCAGCAAGGCGACCCGGGCGCGCAACGCCGCTACGAAATCGAGCTCGCCGTCCATCGCACGCCGGGTGATGGCGCTCACCTCCGGCTTTACACCGAGGTAATCCGCGAGCTCATCGATGCACTCGACCGTGATCATGGTCGAGTCCATGTCGCTCACCAGCAGGCGCTTGCGTCGGCTGTGGGCCGGCAGGACGACGACGTCATGCGGCAGCTCGGGCGACAGTATGGCCTCTATCCGTCGTCGGGGCTCGACAGGGTCATGATGGTCGACCGGGAGCTCGCAGGCTTCGTCCGGCGCGAGCCAGCGCGCCGTTGCGCCGAGCGTCCGCTCCAGGGTGGCGACCATCACCCGATCGAGCGGCGAGCGCTCGGGATCGGCAATCAGACACACGACGTGGGCCATGGCGCGGACTGTCCTCGAAGCGCCC
>DASUNU010000056.1:0-14267 GCA_036276995.1 Solirubrobacterales bacterium | reverse complement strand
CGGTGGCGGCGTGCAGCTCGCTCATCTTCGCGTTCAGCCCGTGCGCGAGGCCGACCGTGCGGTCGGGGCGGAAGCCGAAGTTGACCGCCAGCTCGAGCCGGTCGCGCAGGGCCGCGTCGCGGGTGAAGACGGCGCCGCCCTCGCCGATCGCGAACGGCTTGGTGGCGTGGAAGGAGACGACCTCGACGTCGCCCTGGGCGCCGATCGGGACCCCGTCGGCGGCGACCGCGCCGAAGCCGGCGGCGGAGTCGACGATCAGCGGCACCCCGGCCGCGCGGCAGGCGCTCTCCCAGCGCTCGCGCACCGCCGGCGGCGGCGGGGTGCCGAAGGCGGAGACCGCGAGCACCGCGCCGAGCTCGTGGTCGCCCGCGAGCGCCCGCTCGACCAGCTCGGGGTCGAGGTGCCAGTGGCCGGAATCGATGTCGGCGAGGCGCGGCTGCAGACCGGCCCAGTGCGCCGCCTGCGCGGTGGCGAGGAAGGTGAACGAGGGCATCAGCGCGCCCCGCTTCGGGCCGCCGCCCTCCCCGAGCACCGCCGCCAGCGCCGCCATCAGCCCCAGCGTGCCGCTGGCGACCGGGACGCAGTAGGCGCCGGCTCGCTCGCCGAGCCGGTCCCGCAGCAGCCGCCAGCAGGGACCGCCGTTGCTGAACCAGCGCTCGCCCCGTGCCAGCTCCAGGTAGCGGTCGATCTCCGCGGTCGGTGGCAGCGCGGGCCGCTGGAAGCGGATCATCCGGCGACCGGCTCCAGCCCCATCGCCGCCAGCTTCAGGCCGATCCCCTTGCGCACGTCCATCTCCTCGTGCACCCGGTCGGAGCCCTGCTGGGCGATCCGCCGCGTCCACTCGGGGTCAGCGCTGAGTCGCAGCAGCGTCTCGCGGAAGGCGGCGGGGTGGGCCGGCCGCTCCAGGTAGTGGACCTCCGGCGTCAGCACCCGGTGGTCCTCCGCCGGGTTGGCCGAGATCAGCAGCGCGCCGCTGCTGACCGCGTCGGCCGCGGCCTGGGTCGGGAAGCCGTCGGTAACGCCCTGAAAGCTGCCGGGCGGCCCGGGCGGTTCGGCCGAGACGGGGGAGAGGAAGACGTGGACCTGGCGGTGCAGGTCGCGCAGCTGGGCCGGCAAGAGCCAGCCGTGGAAGGTCGCCAGCTCCACCGGCAGCTCCCCGCGCCGCTCCTCGTGCGGGCCGACCAGGTGCAGGTGGAAGCGTTCGGGGTCGAGCCCGGCGAAGGCCTCGAGCGCGACGTCGAGCCCCTTGCGCTTCGAGGGGTCGGCGGCGAACAGGCACTGCAGCGGCAGCGGCTGCTCCCAGCGCTCCTCGCTCTGCGCGTAGAAGCGCGGTTCGGTCAGCGCCTGCTGCACGTAGGTGACCCCGGGGACGTTCTCCAGCACCTCCTTCACGTAGGAGAAGGTGTTGTCGAGGCGCCCGGTCAGCTCGCGCGCCGCTTCGATCCCTTCCGGCGTGACCGTCAGCCCGCCGCCGGGGAAGATCGTGCCGTGCAGGCGGATCCCCGCTTCGCGGCAGAACCCGGAGATGTCGAGGCCTTCCATCGGGTGCGCCCAGACGCTGCCGTCCGGCCGCATGCCGACGAGGCTCTCGAGGAAGAGCGAGAAGACCGCGTAGACGTCGGTGACGCCGCCGCGCAGCGCCCGCGCCGGGAACTCGGCCAGCGGGTGAACCGGCGCCGGGAAGGGGTCGTTGATCTCCCACATCGAGAAGAAGAGCGTGTCCGGGCGCAGCTCGTGCAGGGCGAGCGCCTCGTGGTAGCGGAAGCCGCTGCGTTCCCAGGGGAAGGTGCTGTCGAGGTAGGCGAGGCGGCGGCCGTGGCGCCGCCGCCGCCACGCCCCGCGCGCCGCGGCGGCCCGCCGCGCCACTGGCCCCGGGGTCTGCAACACCGGCCAGGGCTGGTCGGGATCGGCATCGACGGTGTAGGCCGCGTGGAAGCGGCCGAAGAGCTCGTCCTTGTCCTGGGGTCCGACCTCCAACGATCGCCTCAGCCCGCGTCGTCCTTGCGCACCCGCAGCACCGCGAAGTCGTTGGCCCCGCCCTGCGGGCAGAGGTAGAGGCCTTTCTCGACCAGCTCGAAGACGAGTTCGTAGCGGCTGCGCAGCTCCTCGTAAACCGGGCGGACCGAGGGCCAGGCGATGTCGTCCATGACCAGGAGGCCGCCGTCGCGCAGGTGCGGCAGGTAGAGCTCGACGTCGCGGCTGACCGCCTCGCGATCGTGGTTGCCGTCGACGTGGAGGAGGTCGATCGGCGCATCGGCGAACTCGCCGGCGGCATCCTCGCCGCGCTTGCGGATCAGCCGTGCACGCTCACCCATCTCCCAGCGCTCCACCGCGTCGCGGACGTCGCGGTACATCCCCTCCCAGTCGATCGTGCTCGGCCACTGCACGAGATCGATCGCCTCCAGCTCGACGTCGCGCTGCACCGCCGCTTCCGCCGAGTAGGGGTCGATCCCGACCATCTCGCCGCGGCCCAGCCGGGCCATCAGCCGGCCCAGCGGCAGGAAGAGGCGGCCGCGGTAGACGCCGATCTCGACCACCCGGTTGAGCTGCTCGGCGACGATCAGTTCGGCCAGCAGGAAGACCTTGAGCAGGCTGGCGCCGCCGCCGTCGTCGACCGGGACGCCGGCGCTGACGGCTTCGAGGTCATGTCGCAGGTCCGGGTCCAGGCCACTGCCCAGGATCGGTGGCGCCGTCTCGCTCACAACCCTGAACTTATTCAAGTCGCCGGCGCGGCCGGCCGGCGCCCGCACAGCCACTGCGCTCAGTAAGTAGGCTTGCGGCCTCGATGGAGCCTCTGAAGGGACTCATCCTCTCGGGCGGCGCCGGCACCCGGCTGCGCCCGATCACCCACACCTCGGCAAAGCAACTGGTTCCGGTTGCCAACAAGCCCGTGCTCTTTTACGGGATCGAGGCCCTGGTCGACGCCGGGGTCGAGGAGATCGGGATCATCATCGCCCCGGAGACCGGCGACGAGATCCGCGCGGCCGCCGGCGACGGCTCCCAGTTCGGGGCGAAGATCACCTACATCGTCCAGGACAAGCCGGCTGGGCTGGCCCACGCGGTGCTGACCGCGAAGCCGTTCATCGGCGACTCGCCCTTCGTCATGTACCTCGGCGACAACCTCCTGCGCGACGGCCTGCGCTCGCTGGTCGAGACCTTCCGCCGCGACGAGCCGCACGCGCTGATCCTGCTCACCCCGGTCGAGGAGCCCGAGCACTACGGCGTCGCCGAGCTCGACGGCGAGGGCGGCATCGTGCGCCTGATCGAGAAGCCGAAGGATCCGCCCTCGAACCTGGCCCTGGTCGGCGTCTACCTCTTCACCCCCTCGATCTTCACCGCCTCGGAAGCGCTCGAGCCCTCCTGGCGCGGCGAGCTCGAGATCACCGAGGCGATCCAGGGCCTGATCGACGACGGCCACAAGGTCCAGTCCGAGGTCGTGCGCGGCTGGTGGAAGGACACCGGCCAGCTCGCCGACATGCTCGAGGCCAACCGCCTGGTGCTGGAGGAGCTGGAGAGCAGCGTCGAGGGCGAGGTCGACGAGGGCTCCCGGGTCGAGGGCCGGGTCGTGCTCGAGCCCGGCGCCAAGCTGACCCGCTCGGTCGTCCGCGGCCCCGCCGTGATCGGCGCCGGCGCCTGCATCGAGGACGCCTACATCGGCCCCTACACCTCGATCGGCAGCGGCGTCCACGTGCGCCGCTCCGAGGTCGAGCACTCGATCGTGCTCGCCGACTCCGTGGTCGAGGATCTGGAGACGCGGATGGAGGCCAGCCTGCTCGGCCGCAACGTAAAGCTGACCCGCAGCGCCGGCGTCCCCAAGACCCTGCGCCTCCTGGTCGGCGACAACTGCGAGATCGAAATCGTCTAGCCCGGGCGCTGCCGGCGCCCTCTGGCTATTATTCTGGTCATATGGCCAAGCAAGTGACCGCCACCGACGCGAAGGCTTCGATCCTTCGCCTTCTAGACGATGCCGCCGCTGGTGAGGAAATCGAGATCACCCGCCACGGTCGTCCCGTCGCGCGTCTCGTGCCGCCGTCGGGTGCTCGTTCCTTGAAGGGGTCGTTCGAGGGGGTTGCGGCGACGGTGGTCGACGAGGACGAGCTCTTCTCCACCGGCGAGTCCTGGAACGCCTCCTGAGGCGTGAGCACGCTCCTGCTCGATACCCACGTGGTCCACTGGTGGTCGGCCGAGCCACAGCGGGTCAGCGCAGCGGCGCGCAAGGCGCTCGATCAAGCGGACGAGCTCGCGGTGGCGGCGATCTCCTGGTACGAGCTGGCCTGGTTGGCCAGGCACGAGCGAATCACCGTCAACGTCCCGACCCGAACCTGGCTGCAGGGTCTCGCGGCCCAGATCCGGACCTTTGGGGTCACGCCGGCGATCGCGGACACCGCTGTCGCCCTGCCCTCGTCGTTTCCCGGCGATCCCGCCGACCGACTGATCTACGCGACGGCAATCGAGCACGGCCTGAAGCTGGTCAGCAAGGACCGAGCAATTCGCGATCACGACCGCGCGCAGTCAGTGGTGGTTTGGTGAGTAGCCTGTTGCGGCCCGTGCAGAACTCGAAGTCACGAACCTCCTCTAGATGAAGCTGCTCGTCACCGGCGCCGCCGGAATGCTCGGACGCGACGTGCTGCTTGCCGCCGGCAACGCCGGTCACGACGTGGTCGGCTACGGCCGCGGCGAGCTCGACATCACCGACGCTGAGGCGCTGAGGAAGAAGCTCGACCTCGAGCGGCCCGACGTGGTGATCAACTGCGCTGCCTGGACCGACGTCGACGGGGCCGAGGAGCAGGAGGAGGCGGCCTTCGCGGTCAATGGCACCGGGGCCGGCAACGTCGCCGCCGCCGCGGCCGAGGTCGGCGCCGGCGTCGTCTACATCTCCAGCGACTACGTCTTCGACGGCGCCAAGGGCGCCCCCTACGTGGAGAGCGACCAGGTCGCGCCGCTCTCCGCCTACGGCCGCACCAAGCTGGCCGGGGAGGAGGCGACCGCGGCCGCCAACAAGCGCCACTTCATCGTCCGCTCGGCCTGGCTGTTCGGGATCGGCGGCCCCAACTTCGTCGAGACGATGCTGCGCCTCGCCGGCTCCGGCAACGAGGTCCTGGTCGTGCGCGACCAGGTCGGCTCGCCGACCTACACCTGGCACCTCGCCTACGGGGTGGTGAGGCTGATCGAGGGGATCGAGTACGGCGTCCACCACATGGCCGCCGCCGGCCAGTGCTCCTGGTACGACTTCGCGCGCGAAATCTTCGAGCAGGCCAAGGTCGAGTGCAAAGTGCTCTCGATCACCACCGAGGAATTCGGCCGGCCGGCCCCCCGGCCGCCGTTCTCGGCCCTGACCAGCCAGCGCGAGCACCCGATCCGCCTGCCCTCCTGGCAGGACGGGCTGGCCGGCTATCTCACCCAACGACAAGCGGAGGAAGCCTCATGAAGCTGTTGGTGACCGGCGCCGCCGGGTTCATCGGTTCGACCTACGTCCGGATCGCCGGCGACGAGCACGAGATCACGGTCCTGGACAAGCTGACCTATGCCGGCCGGCCGGAGAACCTGCCCGACGGCGTCGAGCTGATCGAGGGGGCGATCGAGGATCCGAAGATCGTGCGCGAGGCGATGGAGGGCAAGGACGCCGTCGTCAACTTCGCCGCCGAGTCGCACGTCGACCGCTCGATCGACGACCAGGACGCCTTCGCCCGCACCCACGTGATCGGCACCGGCACCCTGCTCGACGCCGCCCGCGAGCTCGGCGTCTCCCGCTACCTGCAGGTCTCGACCGACGAGGTCTACGGCTCGATCGATTCCGGCTCCTTCACCGAGACCTCGCCGCTCGACCCCTCCTCGCCCTACTCGGCGACCAAGGCCGCCGGCGACCTCCTCGTCACCGCCCACGTCCACACCTACGGGATCGAGGCCTCGATCGTGCGCGGCTCCAACAACTCCGGCCCGCGCCAGTATCCGGAGAAGCTGATCCTGCTGATCACGCTCAACGCCATGCACGGCGACCCGCTGCCCGTCTACGGCGACGGCAAGCAGGTCCGCAACTGGCTCTATGTCGAGGACTTCTGCCGCGGCATCCACACGGTGCTGCTGAAGGGCAAGCCGGGCGAGGCCTACAACGTCGGCGGTCCCGACGAGTGCGAGAACATCGAGGTGATCAAGCGCGTGATCGAGCTGACCGGGAAGGACGAGTCGCTGATCGAGTACGTCAAGGACCGCCCCGGCCACGACCGCCGCTACTCGCTCTCCAGCGCCAAGCTGAAGGAGGAGCTGGGCTGGGAGGCCGAGGTCCACTTCGCCGAGGGCCTGGAGAAAACGGTCGCCTGGTACCGCGACAACGAGGACTGGTGGGGACCGATCCGCTCCGGCGAGTACCGCGAGTACTACGAAAAGCAGTACGGCAAGGCGCTCGGCTAGTGCCCGAGCGGCTGGAGACGAAGCTCGGCGGGGTCGTCCTGCTCGAGCCGCAGGTGTTCGGCGACGAGCGCGGCTTCTTCGTCGAGACCTTCAGCAGGGAGTCCTGGGCCGAGCACGGGGTCGACGCGGAGTTCGTCCAGCACAACCACTCACGCTCGGGCAAAGGCATCCTCCGCGGGCTGCACTTCCAGACCGAGCCGGGCCAGGCGAAGCTGCTGCGCTGCGCCCGCGGCGCGATCTTCGACGTCGCCGTCGACCTGCGCCGCGACTCTCCCACCTATGGCCAGTGGGACGGGTACGTGCTCGACGACGAGAAGCACCGCCAGCTCTTCGTCCCGGTCGGCTTCGCCCACGGCTTCGTCGTGCTCAGCGACGTCGCCGACGTCGCCTACCTCGTCTCCAGCGTCTACGACCCGGCGACCGAGGCCGGGATCGCCTGGGACGACCCCGAGGTCGGGGTCGAGTGGGGGGTCGCCGAGCCGGTCCTCTCTGCCCGCGACCAGACCGCCCCGAAGCTCTCAGAGATCGCTGACACGCTGCCCTGGTGAGCTGAGGTGAAGCGCCCCGGGATCACGCTCGCCGCGATGACGCTGGCGAGCTCGATGGTCCTGGTCGACCAGACGGCGGTGCCGCTGGCCAGCCCCGACGCGATCCACGACCTCGGCGGCGGGGTCGCCGAGGGCCAGTGGCTGATGACCGCCAACATCATCCCGCCAACGCCCCGGCCGGCCTCACCCTGCAGGACATCGTCGTCGCCGAGCGCTGCGGCTAGCGCGAGAGCGCGGTGCGGGCGAGGGCAAGCGCGAGTTTGGCGCCGACCCCGGCGTAGACGGTGGCGTTGAGCAACGGGTTGTGCCCGGGAGCCTCGAAGCGGCGGTAGAAGCGGGCCATGCCGCGGTGGAAGGCGATCTCCTGTTTCGCCCTGCGGCGGCTGCCGCTGGAGGCGCCCTTGACGTGGAGAGCGACCCCGGCCGGCTCGTAGAAGACCTTCCAGCCGGCGTCCCAGAAGCGGTGGCACCAGTCGAGGTCCTCCATGTAGAGCCAGTAGCCCTCGTCGAGCAGCCCGACCTCGCGGACGGCCTCGCCGCGGCAGAGCATGAAGGCGCCGTTGACCGCGTCGACCTCGCCCGCCTCGTCGTCGCCCAGCGCCGTCGCCCGGTACTGGCTCAGTGCCTCCGGCGCATCCGCGGAGCGGCCGACCCCGGTGAAGTGGGCGAGGGCGCTGAGCGGGGTCGGGAAGGAGCGCTTGCAGGCGTGGTCGAGCTCACCGGACTCGAGCACCAGCTTGACCCCGACCATGCCGATCCGCGGCTCGGCGCGCAGCCGCGCCAGGGCCGCGTCGAGCGTGCCCGCGTAGACCTCGGTGTCGGGGTTGAGCAGCAGCACCGCCGCCGCCTCGCTCCCGCGCAGGACGAGGTTGTTGGCGGCCGAGAAGCCGATGTTGGCGCGGCGCAACAAGCGCACCTCGGGGAACTCGCGCGCGACCATGTCCGGCGTCCCGTCGGGGCTGCCGCTATCGACCACGGTGACCCGCATCGCGCCGTCCCCCGGCGGGTGCTCGCGCAGCGAGCGCAGGCAGTTGCGCAGCAGCGCTTCCGCGCCGTGGCTGACGATCACGACCTCCAGCTCCATGGGAGGGCTCAGTGGGCGCCTTCGCCGCGGATCACGGCCCGCGGCGTGCGCAGCAGGATCGCCAGGTCGGTCAGCAGCGAGAGGTTGTCGAGGTAGTCGCGCTCCATCGCCAGCCGCTCCTCGAAGGTGAGGTCGCTGCGGCCGTAGACCTGCATCGGGCCGGTCATCCCCGGCTTGATCGCGAGCCGGCCGCGCTGGCGCTCGTCGTAGAGGGCGACAACGCTCTCCTCCTCCGGGCGCGGCCCGACCAAGGACATCTCGCCGCGCAGGACGTTGAACAGCTGCGGCAGCTCGTCGAGGCTGAAGCGCCGCAGCGGCCGCCCGACCCGGGTCACGCGGGGGTCGTCGCGGATCTTGAAGGCCGGCTGCTCGAGCTTCTCGAGGTCGACCAGCTCGCCCAGCCGCTGCTCGGCGTCGGGGACCATGGTGCGGAACTTGAGCACGTTGAAGGGCTCCCCTTCGAGCCCGGCGCGGCGCTGGCGGAACAGCACCGGGCCGCGGCTGTCGAGCAGGATCGCCAGCGCGATCGCCGCCAGCAGCGGCGAGAGGAGCAGCAGCAGGGTGCCGGAGACGACCACGTCCATCGCCCGCTTCATCGCCTCGGTCGAGCGCGAGGGGTCGCTGAAGCGGAAGTCGAGCACCGGCAGCTCGGCCAGCCGGTTGAGCTCGATCCCCGGTCCCAGCAGGCCGTAGTGCTGGGGCAGGAAGGTCAGCGCCAGGCCGGCGCCCTTGCACTCCTCGATCAGCTTCTCCGCAGCCGGGTCGCTCATCTCCAGCTCGGTTACGACCACCCGCTCGATCTCGTACTCGCGGGCGACCCTGGAGATGTCGACGAGGCCGCCGAGGCGGGGCAGCTCGCTCGCCTGGTCCTCGCTCTGGGAGAGGTAGCCGATTAGGGCGAGGCGGGTCTCGGGGTGGGTCGAGACGCGACGGGCGACCATGTCGACCGTCGCCGCCGGCCCGATCACGAGCCCGGCCGCGAGCCCGGTCAGGTGGTGCCAGAGGAAGCGCAGGACGCCGCGCAGGACGAAGCTGCCGACCAGGGCGCCGAGGCCGACGCCGATCGCGCTGATCGGCGAGAGCGGCCCGACCGGGCTCAGCGCCAGCAGGCCGTCGAGGACGAGGGTGCCGAGCACGCTGGCCGAGACCAGCGAGGGCAGCTCGTCGAGGGTGCTGTGGCGGATCCGGCGGTGGTCGTTGTCGTAGAGGCCGTGCAGCTTGACCACGAGGATCCAGACCGGGCTGAACATCACTGCCCAGAACAGGGTCCCGATGTCGGTGGTCGAGGTGGTGGCGGTGACCACGCAGAGCGCCCCGACCAGGGCCGTCCAGTCGCCGGCCGCGAGCAGCCGCCGCAGCATCGCCCCGCGCCGGCGCGAGCCTTCCGGGCCGCTCAGCCCAAGGCGCCCGGCCGCGGGCGGCTGTGGCCGCACCGCCGGCGCCTGTGCGGCCTCGCGCGCCCCCGTCTGCTGCGCTTTCGTGGCCCGGCTCATCCGCAACCGTCCCATCCTTCGAACAAACAGTCCTGCAACGGGTTCAGTTGCTGCGCCCGGCGCAGGTCGTCTGCGGCCGCGGCCCGGTCGCCGGCTTCGTGCTCGACCTTCGAGCGCAGGTAGAAGAGCAGCCAGTTGCGGTCCTCGCGGTCGATCGCCTGGGTGAAGCGCTGCTCGGCCGCCGCGTAGTCGCCCTGCAGTTGCTCGAGCAGACCGAGCTGCACGTAGGGGGAGGCGGCCCAGGGCTCGATCGAGCGGGCCGAGTCGGCGCGCTCGATCGCCCCGGCGATGTCGCCGGCGGCGGCGTCGCTCTGGCTGGCCTTGATCTCGCGGTCGACCAGCAGCGGCCCGACCAGGGCCAGGGCGGTGATCCAGGCGAGCGCGAGCCCGGCGACGGCGAGCCCGAAGCGGCGGCTCTCGGCCTTCCCGTTGGCGCCCGCCCTCGCCTCCCAGAGCTGAGCGCAGCGGCCGGCGACGAGGACGCCGGTGGCGAGGAAGAAGATCACGCCAAGTACGGCGATCTCCCAGAACCAGTCGATCGCGGCGCCGACCGCGAAGGCTAGGGCGGCGGCGAAGAGGATCGCGAACAGCTCCCGCTGGGACCCGCGGGCGCGGCGCCAGGCGAGGAAGCCGGTCGCGAGCAGGGTCCCGAACATGGCCAGGGTGAGCAGGCCGCCGACCAGGCCGAGCTCGGCGAACGCCTCCAGGTAGACCGAGTGCGCGTCGCGCACCGGGTCGGGGATCGAGCGCAGCTGCAGCCAGGCGAACTGGTAGGTGCCGGCGCCGTCGCCGAGCACCGGCTTTTCCCCGAAGGCCTCGACCGCGACGCTCCAGAACTCGTCGCGGTTGGCGCCGCTGAGCGAGCCGAAGTGGTGCTGGGGGTCGTTGGGGAACTGGACGTCCTCGGCGGTGAACTGGTCCCAGGCGCGGCCGCCGATCGCGACCGCGACCCCGATCGCGACCAGGGCGGCGGCCAGGGCGATCCGCTTCAGCACGACCGGGTTGCGGGAGAACTCGACGGCGCGGCCGGTGATCCCGCCGCCGCGCCCCTCGAGTCGCCGCAGGCCGGCGAACAGCGCCAGCGCCAGCGCGATCCCGGCCAGGGTCAGCAGCAGCACCGTCACTCCCTGGCCGGCGAGGTTCGCCGCGTCGACGAAGTCGGCGATGCCGCGCCGGTCCTGCAGCGCCAGCAGCCCCGGCAGCGCTCCCAGCGCCCCGATCGCCAGCGTCGCCAGCAGCCAGAGGCGGTCGTGGGAGAGGGCAAGCAGGCAGCCGACCGTGACCAGCAGGGCCAGCAGGCCGCCGCGCGAGTAGGTCAGGTAGAGGGCGAGCAGCAGGACCGGCAGCGCCGCGACCGCGAACCAGCGCAGCCAGGCGGTCAGCGAGTTGCGGCTCAGCCACAGCATCATCCCGGTGCCGATCCCGAAGGCGAGCCCGTTCGCGTTCCAGTAGCCGAGCGGGTAGCGCAGTCGCGGTCCCGTGCCCAGCTCTGGACCAACGTTCAGGGCGTGTGGCAGCAGACGGCTCGCCAGAGCGGCAAATGCGATCAAAGCGAGGGCAATTGCGATGCCTTCAGCGAAACGTTGGCGCCTTTGCTCGGTTTGGGCGATCAGGAATGCGGCAAGGAAGACTCCGAGGTAGACCAGAACCCGGTCCGCCTCGGTGACGCTGAGCTCGACCGATCCCGACCAGAGAGAAGAGATTGCTGAGACAAGCGCCAGCCCCAAGATCAACCCACTCGTCCAATAAAAGGGGCGCCCGAGCTTCGCTCGAGCCGCGGCTCCAAAGGCCAGCAGGCCGACGACGACCAGCCAGACCGCCAGCCCGGCGAAGTGGCGCGGGCTCAGGTCAAAACCGCCTCCGGCTGCAGCCAGAGCGCCGATCAGGAGCAGCGGAGCGATCAACGCCGATGATTCCTCTAACCTTGCGCGCCATGACTGGGACGCCCCCCCACCCCCATAGCTCGGCCCGCCGACCCTCCTTCGCGCTGCTGTCAGTGCTTGCTCTGCTGGCATTGGCTTGCTTTCCGGTTCTTGCTCAGGCGGAGGAATCGAGTGGGGTCCAGTACGAAACTGCCGTGCCCACCGCTACCGGGCATACCTCGCCCCCGAAAGGGGGAGCCTCGGGCGGAACCCCCGCCCATTCTTCTGCCACGGGCGGCGGCTCGACCAATGGTTCCAGCAACTCCGGTAACACGGGGTCTGGATCTCCGTCGGGCTCATCGGCGAACCACAATCCAAGCACGGCCGGCAACGGCAATACCCGTCAGGGTAGCCAAGGCAACGGTCCGACCGGCGCGGGCAAGAACGACGCCCAGACCGGCCAGAGCGGTACGCAGCCGCAGAACGTGACCGGCACCCAGGCATCTTCGGACGACGGCTCCTCGCCCCTGGTCCCGATCCTGATCGCGGTCGCGGCCCTGGCGGCGATCTCGATCGCCGCCGTGGTGATCCGCCAGCGCCGCCAGCGCGGCGGGCCGGGCGCCCAGGTTTCGCCCAAGGCCACCTCGCCGAAGGCGGGCTAGCCGATGTCGAAAGCGACGATGCAGCTCAGCAGGGGCGTGCGCGCCTGGACGGCGATCGTGGCCGTGGCAATGCTCGGCCTGACCGCCTTCGCGGCCAGCGCCCAGGCCCTGCCCGCGACCTTCTGGGGCGCGGTCCCGCAGGAAACGCCCAGCGCCGAACAGTTCCAGCGGCTCAAAGGCGGCGGCGTTGACAGCATCCGCATCCCGATCGAGTGGGGTGGGGTGCAGTCGGTCCAGGGCGCCCCGCTCAACTGGGCCGGCTCCGACGGCATGATCGCCAAGGCCGCCACCGCCGGCGTCGAGGTGCTCCCGTTCCTGACCGGGGCGCCGACCTGGGCGGTCCCGTCGATCTTCGTGCCGGGCACCGGCAAAACCTCGAAAGCGCCGGCCCGCCTGCCGGTCAGCGGTGCCGCCGCCGGCGCCTGGTCGGGCTTCGTCAAAGCCGCGGTCGCCCGCTACGGCCCCAACGGCTCCTTCTGGGCCGAGAACCCGGGGGTCCCGAAACGGCCGATCCGCACCTGGCAGATCTGGAACGAGGCGAACTTCAAGTACTTCGTCGCCAACCCCAACCCGGCCGAATACGGGAAGCTCGTAAAGCTCTCCTACACGGCGCTGAAAAGCTCCGATCCGGGCGCCCAGGCGGTTCTCGGCGGCCTCTTCGCGCTGCCCAAGGGCTGCCTCTCGAAAGCGAAACCGAAGAAGGTCTGGTGCGCGACCGACTTCCTCGACGCGATGTACGAAAAAACGCCGGGCGTGAAGACCAAGTTCAACGCCGTCGCCCTGCATCCGTACAGCTACTTCTACCCGGAACTGACGCCGCGGATCGAAGAATTCCGCGAGGTCCTGAAAGCCAACGGCGACGCCGCCAAGGGTCTCTGGATCACCGAGCTCGGCTGGAGCTCGCAGCCGCCGACCCAGACCAACCTCTTCGCCAAAGGCCTCGCCGGCCAGGCGGCCCAGCTCCGCGGCTCCTTCGCGCTGCTGCAGCGCAAGCAGGTGGCCTGGAAGCTGAAACGGGTCTACTGGTTCTCGGTCGACGACCAGACCGGCGTCTGCAACTTCTGCGACGGCTCCGGCCTCTTTGCCCAGGGCTTCGTCCCGAAGAAGTCCTGGTTCGAATACGTCAAGTTCGCCGGCGGCACCCCGTAGGCCCTTCGGCAGCGCCGGGGGGCTGATTTTCCGCTCTGCGTAGAATCGATGGGTTGGCGACTAAGGCAAAACCGAGGGCGAAGTCTGACCCGCTGAAGCCGTTCAGCGATGCCGTCAGGCGCTGGTTCGAGGCCTCCTTCGAGGGGCCGACGCCGGCGCAGGCGGGGGGCTGGGAGGCGATCTCGGGCGGGGACAATGCGCTGATCTGCGCGCCCACCGGGTCGGGCAAGACCCTGGCCAGCTTCCTCTGGGGGATCGACAAGCTGGCGCGCTCGCCGGAGCTGGGGACCGGGGTGCGGCTGGTCTACGTCTCGCCGCTGAAGGCGCTCTCCTATGACATCGAGCGCAACCTGCGGGCGCCGCTGCGGGGGATCGGGGCGGAGATCTCGGTCGGGCTGCGGACCGGCGACACGCCGCAGTCGGAGCGGCGGGCGATGCAGAAAAACCCGCCCGACATCCTGATCACCACGCCGGAGTCGCTGTACCTGATGCTCTCCTCCTCGGTGCGGTCGATCCTGGCGAGCACCGAGGCGGTGATCGTCGACGAGATCCATGCGGTCGCTCAAACGAAGCGGGGGGCGCATCTGGCGCTGACGCTGGAGCGGCTGGATGACCTGGTCAAGGCTTCCGACCGCCCGGGGATCCAGCGGATCGGGTTGTCGGCGACGCAGCGGCCGTTGGAGCGGATTGCGCAGTTTTTGGTCGGGCCGAAGCGGGAGTGCAAGATCGTCGATGCGGGGCGGAAGAAGAAGCTCGATCTCGAGATCGTGGTGCCGGTCGAGGACATGTCGGATCCGGGGGCACCCGCGTATCCGAGTGAGGACGGGCCTCCCCCCACTGAAATCGAGCCCTCCGCCCATGTGCGCTCCATCTGGCCGGCGATCTACCCGAAGCTCTTGGAGCTGGTCCAGGAGCACACCTCGACGATCATCTTCGTCAACAACCGGAGAGCCGCCGAGCGCCTCGCCAAGCGCCTGAACGAGCTGGCAAACGGCGAAATCGAGGGCGAGCTACCCGCCACGGAGCATGCCGGTCACGCAGCGAACTCAGGAGATTCGGGG
>DASUNU010000055.1:0-10645 GCA_036276995.1 Solirubrobacterales bacterium | reverse complement strand
AGGAGCACTTCGACGCCGTCGTCCGCGACGAGGCCCGGCGCCAGACGCGCGAGCAGCCCCAGGGTGGGGAGGCGCTCTCGCGGCCGCTCTACCCCGAGCCGACCGTGATCGCCCGCAGCGACCCATCCGAGCACGCGCTCGAGGCCTTCGCCCAGGTCGTCCGCAACCTCGGCTGGGGCGGGGAGGGGCAGCAGATCATCTTCGCCCACACCCACCAGCCGCTGGCCGACGTGCGCTGCGCCAGC
This sequence comes from Solirubrobacterales bacterium, assembly GCA_036276995.1. Lineage (GTDB taxonomy): Bacteria > Actinomycetota > Thermoleophilia > Solirubrobacterales > 70-9 > VAYN01. Next base: position 10,400 of record DASUNU010000055.1, on the reverse strand, counting down.
GACGGCAGCAACCGCTACTGGAACACCGGCTCGTGGATCTACGAGCCCGACCTCGGCTCGCGCCAGGCCTACGCCCGCTACCTGCGCTACGCCTGGCCCGGCACCGCGGTCCTGATCGACGACAAGGAGCCCCAGCCGGTCCTGCTGGAGCTCCTCGCCGATCTCAATCCGCTGAACGGAGGCCCGGGCCTCCCCGCGGCTACTTGATGAACAGCATCTCCTCGTACTTCGGCAGCGGCCAGAGGTCGTCGGCGACAACCCGCTCCAGCTTGTCGGCCGCCTCGCGCACGTTGGCCATCGCCGCCAGCTGATTGTCGCGGGCGTGGACCGCCATCTCGAGGCCCTCCAGGCCCGGGTCGGCGTTGGCCTGAGCCAGCTCGGCCAGCGCCGCAACCAGCTCGTCGACCAGCTCGCGGGTCTCGCCTTCGAGGCTGGAGACCCCGGCCTGCCCGATCAGCGCCAGGTGGCGCAGGGCGGCGGGCAGGATCATCGTCTGGGCCATCGAGAACGCCGTCTCGGCCTCGATGTTGGCGCGCAGCCAGTACTGCTCGATCCAGACCTCGTAGCGGGACTCGAGCTCGCGCTTGGAGAGCACGCCGTACTTTTCGAACGCGGCGACGGTGTCGTCGGCGAGCACCTCAGGCAGCGCGTCCGGCGTCGTCTTCAGGTTCTTCAGCCCGCGCTGCTCGGCCTCGGCGTGCCACTCCTCGGAGTAGTTGTCGCCGCTGAAGCAGACCGCTTTGTTGGCTAGGTAGGAGTCCTTGACGATCTCCATCACCGCCTCCGGCATGCCCGCGCCGGAGGAGAGCTTCGCCTCCAGCTTGTCGCCGAGGTCGTCGATCGCCTCGGCCGCGATCGTGTTCAGGACCGTGTTCGGGAAGGCGAGCGACATGCTCGACCCGAGCGCCCGGAACTCGAATTTGTTGCCGGTGAAGGCGAACGGCGAGGTCCGGTTGCGGTCGCCGCCGTCCATCGGCAGTGGCGGCAGCACCGTCGTCCCCAGGTCGAGGAAGGAGGCCGGGGTGTTCGGGTCGCCCTCGCCGCTGGCGATCGCCTCGAACACCTTTTCCAGTTCGGCGCCGAGGAAGACCGAGATGATCGCCGGCGGCGCCTCGTTGGCCCCGAGCCGGTGGTCCTGGCCGATGTTGGCGACCGATGCCCGCAGCAGACCCTGGTGCTTGTTCACCGCCTGGATCACCGCTGCGCAGAAGAACAGGAAGTGGATGTTGTCCTCCGGCGTGTCGCCCGGGTTGAGCAGGTTGCTGCCGGAGTCGGTCCCCATCGACCAGTTGTTGTGCTTGCCGGAGCCGTTGACGCCGGCGAACGGCTTCTCGTGCAGGAGGCAGACGAAGCCGTAGCGGCGGGCGACGCTCTCCAGCGTCTGCATCAGCAGTTGCTGGTGGTCGGAGCCGACGTTGGAGCTCTCGAAGATCGGCGCGATCTCGTACTGCGCCGGCGCCACCTCGTTGTGGCGGGTCTTGACCGGGATGCCGAGCTTCCGCATCTCCAGTTCGGACTCCATCATGAAGGCGAGCACCCGCTCCGGGATCGAGCCGAAGTAGTGGTCGTCGAGCTCGTGCCCCTTCGGCGGCTTGGCGCCGAACAGGGTGCGACCGGTGGCGATCAGGTCGGGCCGCTCGTAGAAGTACTGCTCGTCGATCAGGAAGTACTCCTGCTCGGGGCCGACGGTGGTGAAGACCCGCTGGGTCTGCTCGTCGCCGAGCAGTCGCAGCGCCTTCACCGCGGAGCGCGAGAGCGCGTCCATCGAGCGCAGCAGCGGGATCTTCGCGTCCAGCGCCTCGCCGGTCCACGACGCGAACGCGGTCGGGATGCAGAGCAGCGCCCCGTTCGGGTTCTCGAGGATGAAGGCCGGGCTGGTCGGGTCCCAGGCGGTATAGCCGCGGGCCTCGAAGGTGGCGCGGATGCCGCCGGTCGGGAACGAGGAGGCGTCGGGCTCGCCCTGGATCAGCTCCTTGCCGGAGAACCCGGCCAGGGTGCCGCCCTCGCCAGCGGGCTCGAAGAAGGAGTCGTGCTTCTCCGCGGTGGAGCCGGTCAGTGGCTGGAACATGTGGGTGTAGTGGGTCGCGCCCTTCTCCAGCGCCCACTCCTTCATCGCCTCGGCGACGGCGTCGGCGAGGCTCGCGTCGAGCGGCTCGCCGTCCTTCATCGTCGCCTGCAGCTTCTCGAAGACGTCGCCGGGCAGGCGCTCGCGCTGCACGGCGACGGAGAAGACGTTATCCCCGTACGGGTTGTTCTCGGGCTGGGTCAGGTCGAATGCGCCGAGGGCCTCTCCGTTGGAGCTCCACTGCGCGGCGGTCACGTTCTGCTGGCGGATACGAGTCATCGCTTGGCTAGTCCCTCACTTGGCGCGCGCTCTCTCCCGAGCGCGATCGAATTACCGGTCTAACTCCCTTATGAAGAGCCAAAAGAGCCTAACCGGCGCCGGCAAGCCGCGCCTTTGTACCTGCGTACAGCGTTGGGCGAACCGGGTTATCCCCGGTGTCAGCGGGCCGAGAGCGGGACCGCGGCTTCGAGCCCGAGCGGGTGGCGCAGGCGGAAGCCGCCGGTGGGGCGCATCTGTTCGCTCCAGCCGGGCCCGGAGCGGTCGCCGTCTTCGCTGTAGGAGGTGTCCCAGCGCAGCCCGGCGATGATCATGAAGACGTGCTCGCGGTTGGCGTAGATCCGCACCCAACTACCCCCTCCGCCGCCGCCCCAGCGCATGAACCCGGTCGAGTCGAGCGGGTATTCCAGCAGACCGGCGGCGTGCAGGACGTAGCTGACCGAGCCCGAGCAGTCGTAGCCGCGGGCGTTCCAGTCGCGGTGCCCGCCGCCCCAGTGGTAGGGCCGGTGGCGGATCCGGTTTGCCGCTTCGATCATCGCCTTGACCGAGGGAGGGGCGGAGGCTGGCGCAACGGCGCGCCCGCCCGGGGTCAGGGTCGCGTCCGGGGCCTGGGCCTGGGCGGCGGTTGCGCCGGCGCCCGCCACGGCGCTCAAGGTCAGCGCGGCGCAGAGCGCCGCAAGTCGGATTCCCCTGCGCATGAAATCCGTATATCGGCAGCGTCGTTAGGGAGCTTGAGCGAGATCCGGTGGCGCGTCCGCCGCGACCAGCGAGCCGAGCAGGACGCCAAGCAGCAGATCGCGTAGCTCTCCGCGCTCGATGTCGCGATGCTCGATCCAGTTCAGGCAGGCGCCGTCCATGAACCAGAGCCAGCCGCTGACCGCGGTTCGAGCCTTGGGCGGGGCGCCCTCTGGATAGAGGGCGTCGAGGATCCGCTGCGCCGTCTGTCGCCGCACCTGATCGATTAGGTCGCGGATCTCGGGAACGCCGGTGGCGCTGTCCATCAGGTTGCGATAGGCGACCGCGTTCTCCTCGACCAGGCTCAGAAAGGCGTCGAGGCTGTGCGCGAGCTGCTCGGCCGCGGGCAGGCCCGGGTCCGGTTCGGTGCGCTCGCGCAGTTGCTCCGCCCAGGCGCTGAGCGTCTCCTCGAAAAACGCCTGCTTGCTGGGGAAGTAGTGGTAGAGCAGCGCTTTCGAGATGCCGGCGTCGGCCGCGATCCGGCTCATCGAGAGGTCCTCGTAGCGATTGCTGGTGAACAGCTCGGCGCCCAGCTCAAGCAGCTGGCGGCGCCGCTCGTCGACGTCCAGCCGGGTGTAGGTGGGTCGGCCCATCCCCAGATTCTATCGACCTTGCTGACCGGCGGTCAATAATGCTGCCACGGTTATCGACCAGCGGTCAACAAGCACACGGAAATGCAACGGAAGGGGAGTCCGATGTACAGCGAGAGACTGGATCAGCAGCCGGGACAGGGGGAGGGACCGCCGCCGGGGTCCTTCAACCCGATGTCGAGAATCGAGTTGGAGCGCCTCTTCGGCGGCCGGGTGCTGGCCTGGGTCGGCGGGCTCGCGACCCTGCTCGGAGTCATCTTCCTGATGCGCAGCGCCGTCGACAGCAGCTGGTTCACCGAGGAGGTACGCGCTCTGCTCGCCGCGGTCGGCTCTCTCCTGCTGCTTGGTTTCGGTGTCTGGCTGCACGAACGGAAGGGGCACCTGGAGCTGGGCAGGCTGTTGGCCGCGGTCGCGATCCCGGGCCTCTACGCGACGACGGTGGTGGCCACCCAGACCTACGACCTGATCTCGCCGGTCCTGGGTCTCGAGGCAGCCGCGGTAGTCGGGCTGATCGGCATCGCCGTCGCCGTGCGCTGGTCCTCGATGCTGGTCGGCAGCGTCGGGATACTCGGAGCGTTGGCCGCGCCGATCATGGTCGGCGACATCGGCGAGATCGGTTCGATCGCCTTCGTCGCCGTGGCGCTCGCCGCTGGGGTCGGCGTCCTCCTCTGGCAGCGCTGGGACTGGCTCGCGCTCGGCGCCTTCGCCGTCTCGGCGTACCAGCTCGTCGCCTGGATCGTCGAAAGCGGGTTCATCACCTTCGAGGGGGAGGCTGACCCGAGTCAGCCGGTTCCGCTCGTCCTCGCTGTCCTGGCCGGGTTCTGGCTCCTCTACGCGGCGGCCGCCTTCGGCTACGAGCTGCGCAGCCGCGGCGAGGAGCGCCTGCCGGTCTCCTCTTGGCTGCTGCTCCTCTGCAGCAGCCTCTTCATCGTTCTCGCCGGAGCGGTCGTAATCGGCAGCGACTGGGACTCGACGTTTGCCCTCGACGCCTGGGTCTTCGGCTTCGCCGCGGCCCACCTCCTGCTCGGTGGAGCGGCGATCCGCTTCGGCTTCCACCGCGAAATCGGCTCGCTGCTGACCGGCGGCGGGATCGGACTGGCGGCATTCGGGGTCGCCAACGCCTTCGACGGACCCACGGTCGTCGCCGCCTGGGCCGCCGCGTCCGCGGCGCTCGCGTATGTCTCGACCCGGGTCGACGCGACCCCGACCCCGACGCTCTCCGACGCCAGGCGCCTGTTGCTCACGGCTTGCGGCTTCCTCGGCCTGGCGATCGCCCATGTCCTCGTCGTCGAGGCGCCGCCGGTCGCGATCGCCGAAGGTGTCGGCGACCTCGGCAGCTCACTGGTCGCGATCGCCTCCTGCGCCCTCGCGGCGCTGGCCTGCTGGCACTTCGGCCGCCAGGTCGATCGCCGCATCGCGACGGCAGCGGGATTCGTCAGCGCAGTCAGCCTCGTCTACCTCGGCTCGGTCGCGATCATCGACGTGATCGGCGCCGATGCCGGTGGCGAAGCCCGCGAGATCGGCCAGTCCTGGCTCTCGGCCTTCTGGGCCGCCGCCGGGCTCGGCGCGGTCATCGTCGGCATGGTGCGGCGGTCGGTCAACGTCCGCCTCGGCGGCCTCGCGCTGCTGGCGCTGGTGATCGGCAAGGTCTGGACCTACGACCTCGCCGAGCTCGAAGAGCTGCCCCGGGCGCTCTCCTTCGTCGCCCTCGGCCTGCTCCTGCTTGCCGGCGCCTTCGCCTACCAGCGCTTCAAGCCGGAGGAAGGTGAAGAGATCGAGGAGCGGCAGCCGCAGGCATCTGTATAGCCTGCGGTTTCCGCGGTCCACGCCGCACTGCCAAGCCAAAACTCCGGAGGATTCCCCCGAATGTTCGTATCCAAGGCCGCCGTCGTCGGCGGCGGCACCATGGGCGGCGAGATCGCCCAGGCGATCGCCGCCGCCGATATCCCTGTCGTCGTCAAGGACATCGACCAGAAGTTCGTCGACGCCGCCGTCGAGAAAGCGCGCGCGGTCACCGAGGGCCAGCTCGCCCGCCTGGTCAAGAAGGAGAAGCTGACCCAGGAGCAGGCCGACGCCCGCCTGGCCGAGGTGCTGGGGCTGATCACGGGTACGACCACCTACGAGGAGTTCGGCGACATCGACTTCGTGATCGAGGCGGTGCCGGAGAAGATGGCGATTAAGCAGGCGGTCTTCCAGGAGATCGACGCCGCCACCCCCGGACACGCGATCCTCGCCTCCAACACCTCCTCGCTCTCGATCACCGAGATCGGCGAAGCGACGCTGCGGGCCGACAAGGTCGTCGGCTTCCACTTCTTCTACCCGGCCTCGGTGATGCCGCTGGTCGAGGTGATCGTTGGCGAGGACACCTCGCAGGAAACCGCCACCGCCGCCTATAACTTCGCCCAGGCGATCAAGAAGCAGCCGATCGTCTGCGGCGAGGTTCCCGGCTTCGTCGTCAACAAAATCCTGATGGCGACGATCGGCGAGATCTGGCGCGCCCAGGAGGAGCAGGGCCTCTCGCTGGCCCAGATCGACCAGGCGATCGCGGAGGCGAAAGCCGCCCCGATGGGTCCCTTCTTCCTCACCGACCTGCTCGGCCTCGACACCGTGCTGCACGTCGCCGAACACCTCAACGAGTCATACGGCGAGACCTTCTACGTCCACAAGGGTCTGCAGGGCCTGGTCGCCGACGGCAAGCTCGGGATGAAGAGCGGCGGCGAGGGCTTCTTCAAGGACGGCGAGCAGACGATCCCGGGCGACGCCGCCCCGGACACGGAGGAGCTGGTCGCGATGTTCACCGGCCGGGCGCTGATCGAGGCGCTGCTGCTGGTCGAGGAAGGCGTCTGCTCGGTCCGCGACATCGACCTCGGGATGATGGCCGGCGCCGGCCTCGACCCGACCAAAGGCTTGCTGCCGCCGTTCTGGCGGGCCGACGTCGAGGGCCTCGGCAAGGTGCTGGAGCAGCTCGAGCAGCTGCAGGAGAAGTACGGCGACCGCTTCGCGCCGCCGGTCACGCTGAAGCGCCTGGTCGCCCAGGGCCGCCTCGGGCTCGCCGCGGGCCAGGGCTTCTACCCCTACCCACAGCCGGACGAGGGCGAGCAGCCGGAGAAGGTCAAGCTGGAGACCAGGGACGGCGTCGCGGTCGCCTGGCTCGCCAACCTGCCGATGAACGCCGTCTCCCCGGAGGTGATCCGCGATCTCGGCACGGTCTGGGAGCGGGTCAAGGCCGCCGACGGCGTCGGCGCGATGGTGATCGCCTCCTCGGTCCCGGTCGTCTTCTCGGCCGGCGCCGACATCAAGGCCTTCACCCGCCTCGACGAGGCCGCGAGCGCGGAGCTGGTCGACAAGGCCCACGCCCTGCTGCGTGACTTCGAGAGCTCCGAGGTGGCGACGATCGCCGCGGTCAACTCGATCGCCTTCGGCGGCGGCTGCGAGCTGGCGATGGCCTGCGACGTGCGGATCGCCGCCGAGGCCGCCGTTTTCGGCCAGCCCGAGATCAAGCTGGGGATCATCCCCGGCTTCGGCGGCACCCAGCGCCTGCCCCGCCTGGTCGGCGAGAACAAGGCGTTGGAGATGAACCTGGTCGGCGACGCCATGCTCTCTGAGGAGGCGCTCGAACGGGGCCTGGTCAACCGCGTAGTCCCCGACCACGAGCTGTTCGAGACCGCGCTGATGTGGGGCCGCAAGCTCGCCTCCCAGGCCCCGGTCGCGGTCGGCCAGATCAAGCGGGTCTCCCACCAGGGCGACCTCGACGAGGGCATCGAGGTCGAGAAGCAGGGCTTCAAGGCCGTTTTCGCCAGCGCGGACGCGAAGGAGGGCATCGGCGCCTTCCTCGCCAAGCGCACCCCGAAGTGGAGCGGCAAGTAGCGACACCGGTAGCAGCGGAGCGACTGGCGGAGCTGATCCGCCAGTCGCGCTGCACCGTCGCCCTAACCGGGGCGGGAGTCTCGGTCCCCTCCGGGATCCCCGACTTCCGCACCCCGGAGACCGGCCTCTGGGCGAACGTCGACCCGATGGAGGTCGCCCACATCGACGTCTTCGACCGCGACCCGGCCCGCTTCTGGTCCTACTACCGGCCGCGCTTCGAAACGCTTGGCGACAAACGGCCCAACGGCGCCCACGAGGCGCTGGCCGAGCTGGAGCGGCGCGGTCTGATCGAGGGCGTCATCACCCAGAACATCGATCGCCTGCACCGGGCTGGCGGCTCGCGCAACGTGATCGAGGTGCACGGGACGATCGAGACCTCCTCCTGCCGCAGCTGCGCCGCCTCCTTCGGTCTCGAGCAGATGGACGACCTTTTCGACGCCGCCGGGGTAGCGGTCTGCTCCGGCTGCGGCGGCGCGGTCAAACCCGACGTCGTCCTCTTCGGCGAGATGCTGCCCGAACGGGCGATGCTGGAAGCCCAGGATTTGGCGGCGCGGGCCGAGCTGATGATCTGCGTCGGCTCTTCGCTTGCCGTGTACCCGGTTGCCGGACTTCCCCAGCTAACCCTGGAGCAGGGTGGCCGGCTGGCGATCGTGACCAAAGGGCCGACCCCCTACGACGCCGACGCCGAGCTCAAGCTCGGCGGCGAGGTGGTCGAGGAGCTCGACGCCGTGCTCGATGCACTGGCCTAGCCGGCCTCGGGGCGTTTGACGACGAGGATCACGGCGGCGACGTCGGGGTCGCGGCTGTTCAGCCGCTCCAGCGCCGCCGACCACTGGATCGGCCGCTGTTCGCGGCCGCTGCGCAGGCTTTTCAGCGCCGACTGCAGGGAGTCGGCCTCGATCACCATCGCCGCTTGCTCGGGCGCCTCCTCCTCGGCTGTTTCGAGCAGGCGCCTGGTCACGTCCTCGCCCCGCCGCAGCGCGGTCAGCCAGTCCTCGGTCGGATCGCCCGACGGCTCCTCCAGGGCCGGGCCGGAGAGGATCGCCAGCCGGCTTTCCCGCGGCCGCCACTCGTGTCCACTGAACTCGAAGGGAAGTCCGGTGACCCAGGGCTCCAGGATCGCGCTGCGCATCTCCGCCTCGCTGACGTTGAACGAACGAGCGCGGTTGACCGCTGAAGAGAGTTCGATGTGAAACGGCACCCCGCGAACTTAGCCGGTTCGCGATGATGCGGCGGATGAAATCGGCCGTCACCCCGGAAGCCGTGGTCTTCGACAACGACGGCCTGCTGCTCGACACGGAGTCGGTCTGGACCCGGGCCGAGCAGGACCTGTTCGAGCAGCGGGGCACCGAGTTCACCCCAGCCGACAAGCGCGAGCTGGTCGGCACCTCGGCCGAGATTGCCGGCGCCGTCCTCGAACGGCGCCTGGGCGAGCCCGGCCGCGCCGCCGAGCTGATCGAGGAGCTGAATGCGCTGGTCGTCGCCGAGCTCGAGCACGGGGTCGAGGCGATGCTCGGCGCCCGCGAGCTGCTCACCGCGCTGCGCCGCCGCGGTACCCCGACCGGGCTCGTCTCCAACTCACCGCTCGTCTTCGTCACCCGCTCCTTGGAGCTGGCCGGCTTCACCGACCTCTTCGACGTCATCCTCAGCGCCCACGAGGTGGCGGCGCCGAAGCCGGCGCCGGACCCCTACCTCGAGGCCTGCCGCCGGCTCGGAGTGGAGCCGGGTCCGGGTGTTGTCGCGCTGGAGGACTCGCCAACGGGGGTGGCCGCCGCCCGTGCGGCCGGACTGACGGTGATCGGCGTGCCCTCGATCGAGGGCGTCGCGCTCGACGAGGCCCACCACCTGGCCGAGTCGCTGCTGGACGAGATAGTCACCGCTCAGCTGGTGCTTTAAGGCTAACTCTAACTCTCAGCTTGAGGGTTAGATACGGGGTCTATTCCCGCAGTACACGCCGGCGGCGCAGGATTCGTTCGCAGATCTCCAATAGTTCCCCCACCTGCTCGACCTGCTTGGGATCGAGATCGCCACGCAGGGCGCGATTGGCCGCTTCCCCAACCTCCGTGCGCCGCTCGCCGAGGGTCTCCATGTCGCTGCGGTGGCCGGGGTCGGCGACGGCGTCCCGCAGCTCCACCAGCAGGGCCTCGAAGCCGACCCGTAGCTGCAGCGCCGCTTCGCGGAAGCGCCCGGCATCGAGGTCGGCTCTCGCCCGCAGCAGTAGCGCCTCGCAGGCGTCGGCCCGTTCCCGCCCGCCCAGGATCGCCGCCAGCCGTTCCTGCGGCCGCAGATCCTCTTCGCGCCGCTGCCGGCGTGAGGCGCCGCCGCGGACGTCGATCTCGCGCGCGGCGCTGAATTGGCTCTCCGCGACCTCCTCGCCCTCGCCGTAGCCGAGCCGCACCGCCACCGCCCGCTCCGCCGCCAGCTCCGCCCCGCTTGGGTCCGCGGCGGCCACGGCGCGCGCGTACAGGGCGCGGTTGAGCAGGTCGATTCCCTCCTCGACCAGGACGTCGGCGGTCTCCTCGGCCTCGGTCGCCCCGTCGAGCCAGTGTGCGGCCGCCTCCTCACTGTCGAAGGGGGTATGGGCGCGGATCGCGGTCACCCGGGTCAGCGGCAGTGAAGAGGGCTCTGAGCCCGCCTCAACCTGGCGCGCCCGCCGTCGCCGCCGCGAGGGAGCCGGCGGCGCGCCCATGGTCAGCACCACCAGCACGCTCTCGCCATCCTCGTCACGGGCGAGGTAGCGGCCGTCGCCGAGGGGGAGGGTGCCGGCAAAATCGAACTGGGCGAATCCGAATAGCTTGGTCAGAGCAGCGCATTCTCCCGGTCTTGACTGAGGGATGCGTGGGGGGAGCCGGGGGGGGGGGGGGGGG
>DASUNU010000054.1:0-21813 GCA_036276995.1 Solirubrobacterales bacterium | reverse complement strand
TAGACGATTAAACGTTTAATCGTCTAAACGAATAATCACCTAGTATGGCCCACGATGGCGACCGAAGACCGATACGTGACCGCGGCGGGCCTGCGCGGCCTGACCCGCTTCTACGACCCGATCATCGCCCTGACCATGCGCGAGCGACTGTTCCGCGGCCGCCTCGCCGAGCAGGTGCTGGCGGGCCTGCCTGCCGGCGGGCGGGTCGCCGACGTCGGTGCCGGCACCGGCTCCTTCGCGATCGGGCTCGCCGCGGCAGTGCCCACGGCGCAGGTGGTGGCGATCGACGGCGACCCGGAGGTGCTGGCGCTGGCCCGGGCCAAGCCGGGCGCGGCGGCGGTCGAGTGGAAGCAGGCCCTGGCCGGCGCTTTGCCGTTGGAGGACGCGAGCTGCGAGCGGGTGACTATGTCGCTGCTGCTCCACCACCTCGACCAGGCGGGGAAGCGGGCCGCCCTGGCCGAGGCCCACCGCGTCCTCCGCTCCGGCGGCCGCCTCCACATCGCCGACTGGGGGCCGCCGCAGGACCCGCTGATGTGGACGAGCCTGCGCGCGCTGGCCCTGTTCGACGGCTGGGACGGCATCCGTGACCACGCGGAGGGGCGGCTCCCGGCCCTGATCGAGGCGGCCGGCTTCGGCGGCATCCGCTGTCACGACCGCCTGCGCACGGTCGCTGGCCCACTCGAGCTGCGCAGTGCCCGCCGCGAGCTATGACCGGACCGAATTCGCCGACCCGGACCGAATCGATCCGCCCGGTCGCGGGTAGTTGTGGGGTGATGCGATCTCTTCTGGGGAGCCTGGGCGTCGCCCTGCTGCTGCTGCTCGGCCTGCCGGCCGCTGGCTCGGCCGCCGACGGCAGCGCGGCGCCGACCTGCGCCGAGGGGCCGGAGACGATTGGCGCCACCACCTATGGCACCCCCTGCGCCGACACGATCGTGGTCCAGCCCGGGGTCACGGCCGTGCACGCCGGCGCCGGTGACGACGTCATCGTCCCAGCGCCGATCACCGCCGCCAGCCCGCCCTGTCCCGCTGCCTGCTTCCTCGGCATCGGCAGCCAGACCTACGACGGCGGCCCCGGCGACGACATCGTCTTCGGCCAGCGCGGCAACGACAACCTCAAGGGCGGGGAAGGCAACGACCAGCTCTTCGGCGGCATCGGCGACGACGTGCTCAGCGGCGGGCCCGGCAACGACCGCCTCGCCGGCGGCCACGGTGCCGACGCGATCGACGGCGAAGAAGGCGACGACTACGTCCACGGCGACGGCACGATCGACCGCATCCGCGACAGCGGCGGCGGCAGCGACACGCTCAGCTACGCGAGCGGGATCACGCCCGGCTTCGGCGGTGCCGCCGTGCCCGCGGGCGAAAACCTCCTGCCGCCGACCGCCGACCGCGGCGTCTTTCTCAACCTGAATGCCGCGCCGGAAGAGCTCAGTGGCAACAACGGCGTCGCGGCGCACGGCGGCGGCGTCGACCGCGTCGAAGGACGGGACTTCGAGACCCTGGTCGGCACCGCCTTCTCCGATCACGTCGCCGGCACCGTCACGGGACAGACCTTCTATGGGGGTGGCGGTGCCGACGTGGCGACGGGCAGCGGCAACTTCGACGGCGGCGCGGCCGGCGACAGCGGCGATGCCGGCGGGGTCGAGCTGCCGCCCGCGGACAAAGTCAGCGTCGGCGCGATGATGCCGCCCGGCGGCCCCTACACCCAGCTCTACCTGACCGGCAGCGCCGGCGACGACGCGGTCACCGCGACCTACCTCGGCAGCGCCGTCTCCTTCGCCCTCACCTCCGGCAGCTTCGACCAGGCCGCCGCCGCGGCCGCCGGCTGCAGTGCTCCCACCCCGACCGAGGCCACCTGCCCGCTGCCGGCCCCGCTCGACTCGATCGTGCTCGCCGGCCTGGGCGGCAACGACACGCTCAACGCGCCGAGCTTTCCGGCCACGGTGACCGTGATGCTGCTCGGGGGCGACGGCAACGACGCGCTCGGCGGCGGCAACGAGAGCGAAGACGTCCTGGTCGACGGCCCCGACGCGGGGGCCGACAGCCTCAATGCCTGGGCCAGCGACGACGCGCTGCTCCACAACGGCGGCGCCGACCAGATCTTCGGCGGTGACGGCAACGACCTCTTCCTCTCCGACTCGGTCTGCGACGGGAACTACCTCAACGGCGGCCCCGGCCGCGACAACGCCTCCTGGGCTCGCTTCAAAGAAGGCGTCGGCGCCAACCTCGGCAGCGGCCGCGCCGGGCGCCCCGGCAGCGGCCCCGATCCGGTCTGCCCTGGCCCGACCGACTCACTGGCCGAGATCGAGGACCTGGAGGGGAGCGAATCCGCTGACGTCTTCTATGGCGACGGCGGTCCCAATCAGCTCCTCGGCCATCCCGGCTCTGACATTTACCACGCCGAAGGCGGCGCGGACTCGATTCTCGCCAACTCCGGGGACGCCGACTCGGTGATCGACTGCGGCGCCGAGATCGACCGCGCCCTGGTCGATCTCGCCGCCTACGGCGATCCCGCTCCCGTCAACTGCGAGGCGGTGCGCGAAGCCGAGCCGAACAGCTTCCAGATCCTGCCCGCCTTCCCGACCCCGCCTCCGCCGCCCCCTCCGGCGCCGGTCGTCGCTCCCAAACCGAAAGCGAAAGCGAAAGCGAAAGCGGCCGGCGACCGCACGCCGCCGCAGACCAAGATCCTCGCCCGGCCGCGGCCGGTGCTGTTCACCGAGCGGGCGCGTCGTCGCGTCGTCCTCCGCTTCGCCGCCAGCGAGCGCGGCTCGAGCTTCCGCTGTCAGCTCGACCGGCTGCCCTTCCAGCGCTGCAAATCGCCGCGCGCATACTCCCTCGTCCTCGGCAAGCACCGCATCCGCATCCGCGCCGTCGACGCCAGCGGCAATGCCGACCCGACCCCGGTCGTCGCCAAGGTCCGGGTCCGGCCGCGCTAGCCGGTTAGGCTCCGTCGGGCGTGGCCAAGGACCTCTACACCGCCGAAGCCCATGTCACCGGTGGCCGCATCGCCGGGCACGGCCGCAGCTCCGACGGCGCCCTCGAGGTCGACATCCGCATCCCGCCCGAGCTCGGCGGCGAGGGTGGCGGCACCAACCCCGAGCAGCTCTTCGCCGTCGGCTTCGCCTCCTGTTTCGAGAGCGCGCTCGAAACCATCGCCCGGCGCCGCAAGCTCGAGCTCGGCGAGGTCGCGATCGACTCCAAGGTGATGCTCCGCGCCGGCGAGGACCGCAGCTTCACGATCGCCGCCGAGCTGCACGTGACCCTGCCTACTCTGGAGGGCGAGGAGGCGGTCGAGCTGGTCCGCGCCGCCCACGCGGTCTGCCCCTACTCCAACGCGACCCGCGGCAACATCGAGGTCGTGCTCAGCGCCAACGGGGCGCCGGTCGAGGCCTAATCTAGCCCTCCGCGGACTCGACGAAGCGCTTCAGCTTGTCCGGCATGGTGTCGATCAGCTGGCCGCGCAGGACGCCGACGACCGGGCCGCGGATCACCATCCCCAGCATCCGGCCGAGGTCGACCTCGAGCCGGTAGGTCGCCCGGGTTCGGCCCGCGTCGATCTCCTCCAGCTCCCAGCTCCCGTCGACCGCCTTCAGCTCGCCCTCCTCCTGGCTCCAGCTGATCCGGGTTGGCTCGTCGTAGGAGAAGCGGATCGTCGAGCCGAGGGTGCGCACCTTGGCGTCGGTCTCCATCCGCACCAGGACCTGCTCCTCGCCGTCGCGCTCGACGCACTCGGCGAGCTTGATCTCCGGCTGCCAGCGCGGCGAGCCCTCGACGTCGGCGGCGACCGCGTAGACCGTCGCGATCGGCGCCTCGATCTCGGCGCTGGCGGATCCCTTCACCGTTCCCATCGCCCCAGCTTACGCCCGCGGGTTTCTCCGGGGATCGGGCCTGGGTAGAGTCGGCCTATGCCCGCCTGGATCGCCGCCAAGGCAGCCCCCGCCATCTGGAGGCGGATCCCCTGGAAAATGGTCTGGACCGTGGTCGTCTGGCTCGGCGCCAAGGGCAAGGAGCGGGTCGAAGGCAACCTGACCCAGAAGGAGCAGGGCGAGTTCTGGTCCCTGCTGAAGAAGTCGAAGGGGAAACCGGACAACCTCTCCCAGCGCGACCGCACGCGGCTGAAGAACATCGCCGGCAAGGCGATCCGCGGCAGCTGAGCGCCTTGCGCCTCAGCGTCCTCGACCAGACGCCGGTCTCCGAGGGCTCGACCTCGGCCCAGGCGCTGCGCAACTCGGTCGAGCTGGCCCAGCTGGCCGAGCGGCTCGGCTACCACCGCTACTGGGTCGCCGAGCACCATGGCGGCGGCCTCGTCGCCGGGCCCTCGCCGGAGGTGCTGATCGGGCCGATCGCGGCGGCGACGGAGCGGCTGCGGGTCGGCAGCGGCGGCGTGATGCTGCCCCACTACAGCCCGCTCAAGGTGGCCGAGAGCTTCGGCGTCCTCGCCGGCCTCTTCCCGGGGCGGATCGACCTCGGGATCGGCCGCGCCGCCGGCACCGACCCGCTGACCACCCGCGCCCTGCAGCGCGACCGCTCCCATCCGCTGCCCGACGACTTCCCCGACCAGCTGGCCGAGCTGCTCGCCTACTTCGAGCGCGGCTTCCCGGCCGGCCACCTCGCCCGCCTCGCCGAGAACCTCCCTGGCGAGCCCGAGCAGCCGGAGCCGTGGCTGCTCGGCTCCTCCGAGCAGAGCGCCATCTGGGCCGGCGAGATGGGCCTGCGCTACGCCTTCGCCGACTTCATCAACCCCCGCGGCGCCCCGATCGCGGCGACCTACCGCGACCGCTTCGACCCCAGTGTCCGCCTCGCCGAGCCCCGGGTCGCCGTCGCCGTGCGCGCGATCGTCGCCGACAGCGAGGAGGAGGCCGAACGCCTCTCGGCCAGCTGGCGCATGGCCTTCGACCTGCTGCGTCGCGGCCACCTGATCCCGGTGCCGCCGCCCGAGAAGGCCGAGCGCTACTTCGAGCTGCACCCCGAGGAACGCGAGCGCGCCGGCGAGCGCCGCCGCCTCACCGGCACCCCCGCCCAGGTCCGCGCCGACATCGAGGCCCTCGCCGCCGCCTACGGCGCCGAGGAGGCGATCGTGGTCACGATCACCCACGACCACGAGGCCCGGCTTCGTTCCTACGAGCTGCTGGCCGCGGAGTTCGGGCTCACGCCTGAGGGCGCGTAAACAGATCCCAGTTCTTGGTCCGGCCGTCACGCGGTCGTGACATGTACTGGCCGGCTGGGAAGGGGCCGTGCTTGGCCTCCAGGGCAGCAAAGGCGGCGTCTCGGGTCTCGCCCTTGCGGTGCCCGCTCGACTTCCACTTGCCTTCGGTGTTCTTGTGGCGGAAGTCGAAGATCACCCGACGACGGTAGTCGATCTAGGCCAGCAGCGGCTCGAGCAGCTCCCGCACCGCCAGCTTGGTCTGCGCCAGGCCGAGCTGGCGGTCGCGGCGCAGCAGCTTCCAGACGTAGATGTCCGTCGCGGTCGCGAACTGGGCGATGCGACGCTCGCGCTTGGCCCCGCGCAGGCCCTTCAGGGCCGGGGCGAAGGCCTGTTCGCACCATTCGAGGTGGAACTGGCGACCGAGGTCGGTGAACAGGCGCAGGGTCGGGACCCGGTCCTCCTGGGCGAGGACGTGGATGATCCGGTCGCCGAACTCCTCGTAGTGGTCGATCAGGGAGTCGACCATCTCCTCCGGGCTGCCGACCGGCTGCAGCTCGCGACTGGCCGCCATCTTCGCGCCGCTGTGCATGACCGAGGCGAGGAAGAGGCCGTCCTTGCTTTCGAAGTGGCGCAGCACGGTCTGCACCGAGACCTCCGCCCGCTTGGCCACCTCGGCCAGCGTGATCTCGTCGAATGGGAGCTCGTCGAAGACCGCTTCCGACGCCTCGAGGATGCGCTCGCGGGTCGCCTCGGTCGCCTTCGCCCGCGCGTCCATGCGGTAGGCGCGCTTGTCGGCTTTCCCCTCGGCCATGCCGGAAAGGTAGACCGGGGCAGCGGCCGGCGTCTCAGGGCGCGCCGGTCCCCCAGCCCCAGGGGGCGACGACGGCCAGCTTCCACTCTTCCTCGACCAGGCTGATCGCCAGTGTCGCGGTCAGCGCCTGTTCGACCCGCGCGCCCTCGGCGCCGCCGGCGCTGAGGCGCCAGCGCTCCCGGACCACGACGATGTCGCCGGCCGCGATCGCGCTGCTCTGCTCGACCTCGATCCGGGTCCGGCGGGCGATCAGCTGCGCCAGCAGGGGGCGGATCCGCTCGCGGCCGTGGACCGCGGTCGCGTCGGGCGTGAGCAGGCAGCCGTGGCGGGCGAAGCAGGCGCTGGCTCCCTCCAGGTCGCCGCGGCTGAGCGCGTCGACGAAGGCGCGGCTGGCGGCGTTCCGAACCGGCGCCGGCACCGCTGCGGTTGCGCTTTTCAATTTCATGTGAATAAGATTAACGCGAAATTGGAGGAGCGCAACCCACCTGATGCATGAGGGAGAGAAACGATGAGAAGGCAACTGATCTGGGCGATCGCGGCAGTAGCGAGCTTGGCGATGGCAGGGGTAGGGGCGGCGATCGCGGCCGAGCCGCCGACCGTCGTCCGCGTCGGCAACATGGTCCTGCGGCTGAACGGCGGCGTCACCCCGAAGGCGCTGCCGAAGCGCGAGCTGGCGCCGATGGGCTTCCACGCCAGCGGCTCGCTCGAGACGACCGACGGCTCCCACCCGCCGGCGCTGAAGCAGGCCGTTTTCGACACCGACCGCGACATCGTCGTCGGGGTCGAGGGGCTGCCGGCCTGCAGGCCCTCCGCCCTGGTCGCCCGGGACACCGAGCACGCCGAAGCGGCCTGCGCCCGGGCGGTGCTCGGCAAAGGCAGCGCCACCGTCCAGGTCAGCTTTCCCGAACAGGCGCCGATCCGCTCGACCGGTCCGCTGGTCCTCTTCAACGGCGGCGAACGGGGCGGCGCGATCACCCTCTTCGCCCACGCCTACGTCAACGTGCCGGCGCCGACCGCGGTGGTCGCCACGGTCCGGATCACCAGGCAGAGCAAAGGGCCTTACGGCACGCGGATCGAGGTCGAGGTCCCGCGGATCGCCGGCGGCGCCGGCTCGGTCGTCGCCGGCCACATCAGCGCCCGCCGCGTCTACACCCACAGGGGCGAGCGTCGCAGCCTGCTCTCCGGCCGCTGCGCCGACGGCCGCTTCCTCGCCCGCGGCAGCTTCCGCTACCGCGATGGCACGGTGCTGACCGGCTCCCTGGTGCGGACCTGCGAGGTCGCCGGCTGAGGCGAGCGGCGACGACCCCCTGGCGCCGGCCCGAGCAGGACCTGGGCCAGCGTCGGGGCGAGGTCGGTCAGCGGTCCGCCGGAGCGCAGCTGGATCGAGGCGAGGGCGAGGGCGCCGGCGATCGCCGGCAGCTCGCGGTCGTCCTCAGCGGCGGGCCCGTGCCGGGCGGAGCGCAGCAGCGCCGCGAGGCGCTCGGCGAGGCGGGCGCGGGCCTGCCCGAGGGCGACGGCGTTGCTCGGGGGGACCGTGAGCAGGAGGTTGGCGAGGGCCGGCTCGGCGGCCAGCAGCGCGAGCCCGCGGGCGATGCCGGCCGCGGCCCGGGCATCCTCGCCGGCCGCGGCGCAGGCCAGCTCGATCTCGCCGCAGAGGCGGTCGGTCCCCGCCTCGTAGGCGGCGAGCAGGCAATCCCAGAGCCCGTCGAAGCGCTTGTAGAGGGTGGCGGTCGAGACCTCGGCGCCGGCGGCGACCGCGGTCACGGTGATCGCGCCGTAGCCGTGCTCGGCCAGCTCCGCGGCGGCGGCGCTGAGCAGGCGCCGGCGCTGGCTCTCCCGCACCTGCTCACGCGTGAGCTTGTGGCGGCCCGGCGGCAGGCGCTGCGGCCGCGCGGCGGTTCCCGCCTCGCTCAAGCCGGCTCCTCGCCGGCCTGCCACCGCCCCAGTTCCGACTGTGCGGCCTCGAACTCGGCCTCTGCCGCCTGCTCGCCGAAGTAGGGCGCGGTGGCGAAGCGCAGCAGCTCCGGCAGGCCCTGCCAGGGCGCGGCGGCGCCCGCGGTCAGCTGTTCGCTCAAGTGGTTGGCGATGCCGCCGGCGACGAAGAGGCCGGTCAGCGGGGGAGGGGCGTCGGTCGGGTCGGCCTGCGCGCGGGCCGCGTCGATCCGCTCGCCGAGCACCTGCAGCGCCGCCTCGCGCTGGGCCAGGGCCGGGTCGCCGGCGACGTCGGCGTCGAGCAGCAGCGCCCGCGCCAGCTCCGGCTGGGCGTCGACGAAGCGGAAGAGGGCGACCAGCGCCGCCCGCATCCCGCCCCGCCAGTCGGCGGCGCCGGCCGCGGCGTCGAGCAGCTCGGCGACGAGCCGGTCGGCCCAGGCCTCGTAGGCGAGGGCGAAGCACTCCTCCTTGCTGGCGAAGTGCTGCCAGAACTGGACCCGGTGGCCGCCGTTGCGGGCGAGCACGTCCTTGACCGCGACCTCGCGGTAGCCGAGCTCGCCGCAGGCGGCCAGCATCGCTTCCATGATCTCCGCCCGCACCGGGTCGTCGCCTCGCTCGGCCGATTCCGCCCGGCGGCTGGGCAGTTCGTGCATTCGCCTGCTCGCTGCGGTTGCTTGCGAGGCCACATATAGAAACTAGCTCTTTTAAGCTAAAAAAGCGAGCTTTTATGGGCGCCGCCGGTATTTCCCCTGAGGCCGGGAATCGCGCTCTATTCTCGGCCCCATGCGGTACCTCTCCGAGCGGCTACACGCGACTCATCCTCGGGGGGCGCCGGAGGGCAGCGACCGGCAGCGATCGATCGCCCACGACCAGCGCCAGCGGATCCTTGCCGCCACCGAGCAGCTCGTCGCCGAGCGCGGCTGCGCCGGGACCTCGATCGAGCGCATCGACAAGCTGGCGAAGGTCTCCTCGATCAGCTTCTACGAACACTTCGCCGGCAAGGAGGAGGCCTTTGTCGCCGCTTTCGACAACGCGGTCAGGGAGACCCTGGCGCGGCTGCGGGAGGAGGTCCCCGCCGACCAGCCCTGGCCGAACCGGATCCGCGAAGGCCTGCGCGTGCTGCTGGCGATCGCGGTCGCCAACCCGGCGCGGGCGCGTCTCTGCCTGGTCGAGGCGCCCAAAGGCGGGGGGCAGATGCTGGCCCACTACGAGACCGTGCTCGACGGCGTCGCCCTGAAGCTGCGCGAGGGGCGCCGGCTCGACCGGGCCGATGAGGAGCTTCCGGCCGCGCTCGAGGAGACCACGGCAGGGGGTCTCGCCTTCCTCCTGCGCGAGCATCTCGAAGCGGCCGGTACCGAGGGGATCGAGGAGCTGCTGCCGCAGCTCGCGGACATCGCCCTGCGCCCGTATCTGGATGCTCCCGGCGAGCGCCATCTCGAGGCCGCGGAGGGCTAGAAAGTGGCTGGCAGAGAGGAAGAGCAGTCGCCGAACGTGGTGCGGCTGCCGCCCGGCCGCCACGGCCTCTCGCGCGACGCGGTCTCCGAGAGCCAGCGCCAGCGCCTGCTCAACGGCGTCGTCGAGGCGGTCGGCGAGCACGGCTACAACGCGACCACGATCGCCCAGCTGACGGAGGCCGCCTCGGTCTCCCGCCGCACCTTCTACGAGCACTTCGAGGGCAAGGAGGACTGCTTCCTCGCCGCCTACGAGATGATCGCCGACCACCTCGCCGGGGCGCTGGCCGGGGCCGAGGCCGAGCCCGAGTGGCCGGTGCGCGTCCGCGTCCTGCTGGCGACCCTGCTGGAGATCTTCGTCGCCGACCCGACCGTCGCCCGCTGCGTCCTGCTCGAGTCGCTGGCGGCCGGGGGAGAGGTGGCCGCCCGCCACCGCGCCTCCCTGCGCTGCTTCGCCGCACTCCTGCGCCCCGCCGACCCGCCCGCCGACGACGCCCTCGCCGCGGCCCGCGAGCAGGCCTTGGTCGGCGGCCTCTCGAGCCTCGTCGTGCGCCGCCTCAAGGCCGGCGAAGCCGACCGTCTCCTGGAGCTCCTGCCCGACCTCCACGAGCTCGTCCTCACCTCGTATCTCGGTCGCCACGAGGCCCAGCGCCTCGCCCGCGAAGCCGCCGCCTAGGCACTTTCTCGCCGCTCTCCAATCCACCGCGATCCCGCTTCGGAAGCGGGCCGGAGCGATCCGTTTGGAATCAAATGCATTTTTGTTAGAAACCTACGCTTGCATTTAAAAACGAGATCTTTTATTCTCTCCGCCGTCGCCTTCTCAGAAGGCCACAGGGAACGCAGTTCACAGGGACACAGACCGAGCCCAAGGGGGCCGTTTCAGGGAACGGCCGGCAGAGGGGCTCACGGGACAAGGAGAGCGATACGTGAGACGCCACGCGAAGGTCATCGTTGCCGCCGTTTCGGCATTGCTGTTGCTGGGGGTAACCATCGGCTCGACGCTCGCAACGGCCGCCGCGCCCTCGGTGACGATCGACGCGCCCTCCGATGTCTCCTACACCTCGGCCCATATCTCGGGCACGATCAACCCCAACGGCGGTCCCTCCCCGATCACCTACTACCTCGAATACAGGGCGGTGGGTGACCAGGGCTGGACTTACGTCGAAGCCGGTCAGATCAGCGGGGCCGAAGCAGAAGGCACCGGCCCGATCGCGGTCGGGGGAAATCTCACGGGGCTCAAACCCGGGACCGAATACGAAGCCCGTCTCGACGCCTACGTCGACGGGGTCGAAAACTACTCCCCCGAACCGCACCCGACCTTCACCACCGACCCGGTTGCCGCGCCTACCGTCTCGATCGACGACCCCTCCCAGGTCACCGGCTCCGCTGCCCACTTCTCCGGCCAGGTCAATCCCAACGCGCCCGGTGCCGCTCCCCAGCCTGCGGCCTTCGACACCACCTGGCGCTTCGAGTGCACGCCCGAGTGCCCGGGCCTCAGCGGCACGATCCCCGCCGACAACGACTCGCACACGGTCGAAGTGGACGCGACGGGGCTGCTGGCGGATACCGAGTACGAAGTCACGTTGATCGCCACCAACGCCGGCGGCTCCGTCAGCGCCGGGCCGGAGAGCTTCACGACCGATGCCATGGCTCCCGAGGTGCTGAGCGCCCGGGCGGCACCGCTCTCCAGCGAAGCCGCGCTGCAGGCGCAGATCAACCCCCGCGGGCTGCAGACCACCTACCACTTCGAGTACGGCCCGACGGCGGGCTATGGCCAGAGCACCGCGCCGATGACGCTCGGCTCCACCGGAAGCCTGCCCGCGCTCGCCAAGGCGAGCATCTTCGGGCTCGTGCCAGGCGCCACCTACCACTTCAGGGTCGTCGCCGAGAACGCGCTGGGAGTGGCGCAGGGCTCCGACGGCACCTTCACCACCTACTCGTACTCGGGCGTGGACACCTGCCCCAACGCCGCCATCCGTGCCGCGCAGGCGGCGACGCAGCTCGGCCGCTGCCGGGCCTTCGAGAAGGTCTCTCCGGCCGACAAGAACGGGTCCAACGTCTCGCTCGCCCCCGGCCAGAGCTCACCGGACGGCAACGCGGTCCACTTCCAGTCCTCCGGCGCCTTCGCGGGGGCGGAAGGGTCGGGCCACGTGGACGACTACATCGCTCGCCGCGGACCGGGTGGCTGGACCACCTCCGCGATCGCCCCTTACCAGACGCCCTACAGCCTTGACCCGATTGCCGAAGGGGGGGCCCGCGGCTATGAAATGTTCACGCCCGACCTCTCGCGCGGCATCTTCGCCGGCTGGCACGACCCCAGCGAACGCAACGTCGAGCTGGACAACGACCAGAGGCAGCTCTCGCTGCGCGACGCCGGCGGCAAGTTCACCAATCTGACGCCCCTCGTCGCCTCGCCGCCGCTCCCGATCTCCAGGCTCGACCCGGTCTTCGTGGGCGCCTCGACCGATCTGAGCCGGGTCTTCTTCGAATCGGACCAGCGCCGGACCCCCGATGCACCTCCGGTCGAAACCAGCGAGGTCTACGAATGGGCCAACGGCGAGGTCAGGGTCGTGGGCATCCTCCCCGACGGCTCCGTCGCGCCCGAAGGGGCCTCCACCTCGTTCCTGGACGGGAACGTCTCCAGGCAGGAACGCAAGTGGTCGGTCTCCCCCGACGGCAGCGACGTCGTCTTCCAGAGCGGTACCCCGTCGCAGATCTACCTGCGTTCGGATGCCAGCACCACGACCGCGATCAGCCTCTCCCAGAAGGCGGGATCGGTGGGCGACCCGGCGGCGACCGGCGCCCGGTTCCTCGCCGGCGCCAGCCCCGACGGCAAGGGATTCTCGAAGCTCTACTTCACCAGCTCCACCGAGCTGACCGACGACGCCTTCACGGGCCCGACCCAGGAAGGCGCGGATCTCTACGAGTACGACGTGGCCAGCGGTGAGCTGCGAGATCTGACCGCCAACGAAGATCCGGTAAACCCAGATGGCGCTGAGGTCAGCTCGGCGTGGTTCAGAACCACGGCCGACGGCAGCCATCTTTACTTCATCGCCGATGGTGCCCTGGCTCCCGGCGCCACCCCGAACGGCTTCCAGATATACGTGCTGCACGAGGGCGAGATCTCCTATGTCGCCCCAGCCAGCTTGAGTGTCAGCTGGGGCGCCCAGAGGCCTTTTGTCAGCGCGAACGGAAAGCGGGTGCTGTTCTTCACCAGAGAGCAGCTCACCGATGAGAGCACCGGTGACCTCGACCAGGCCTACGTCTACGACCAGCCGTCGGGCGCGATCGACTGCATCTCCTGTCCGCCCGGGCGCACCCCGGTCGCGGGGGCCGCGCCGGAAGGCTTCATGACCGGTTTCTGGCACCTCGCCAACGCCGAACCGAACAACATCAGCGCCGACGGCAGCCGCGTTTTCTTCCAGACGGCGCAGGCGCTCGACCCGCGCGACAACAACGGCCAGAACGACGTCTACGAATGGGAGAACGGGGCGATCCGCCTGGTCAGCTCCGGTCAGGGGGCGGAGGGCGCCGACTTCGTCGACGCGAGCCCCAGCGGCGACGACGTCTTCATTGCCACCGCGGAGCGGATCCTGCCCGACGACCTCGACGACAACATCGACATCTACGACGCCCGCGTCAACGGCGGCTTCCCATTGCCGCCGGCGCCGGGGGCGCCCTGCGAAGGCGATGCCTGCCAGAGCCCGCCGAACCCGCCGAACGATGCGACTCCGGCCAGCGCCGGCTTTCGCGGCGCCGGCAACCAGAAGCCGCGCTCGGCCAAGGCGCGCCATAAGGGCAAGAAGCAGAAGCAGAAGAAGCGCAAGAAGGCACGCCATCGTCGCCAGTCCCAGAAGCGCGCTGCCGCCCACCGCACCACGACCCGCCGCCATGGCTGAGCGAGAGAAGAGCAAGGAGACGATGGGAACGATGAAGATGAACGACAGCAACGACGCCGCTCCTTCGCGCCGCGCCCGTCGGATCGCCCTGCTGGTCACGGCGGCTGCCTGCCTGGCGACCGCCGTGTTCGCCGCGCCGGCGATGGCCGCCTTCGGGATTTCCAGCCTCGATGGCACCCTGACCGATGTCGACGGCAGTCCGACGACCCAGGCCGCCTCGCATCCGGACGAGATCACGACCACCACGGCGTTCAACACGATCTCGACCAAATGGGGCGAGATGCCCGACGCGAGCGTCAAGGACGTCTTCCTCGACCTCGCACCCGGCTTCGTCGGCAACCCGACCACGGTCAGCCAATGCACGGAGTACGACCTGGCCGGACGGGGCGTGGAAGTCCTCTGCCCTGAGTCCTCGCAGATCGGCACCGTCGAGCTGCGCATCAACGTTTTCGCCCCGCAAACGGTCTACCTGTCGCTTTTCAACATGGTGCCGCCGCCCGGTAAGCCCTCGAGCTTCGGGTTCAGCGTCTTCGGCGTGCCCGTGCACCTCTACTCGCGGGTGCGCAGCGACGGCGACTACGGGCTGAGCGTCGACTCCCCGGACATCAACCAGACGCTGTCGATCCTCAGCGTCAAGACCACGGTCTGGGGCGTCCCCGCCGATCCGAGCCACGACGCGCAACGCTGTCAGGAACCGATCTCCGCGACCGGGGTCTGCGTCGAGCCGGCCTCCGCTGACATCCCCGTCAAGGCCTTCCTCACCAACGTCACCAACTGCTCGGCAGGACCGGCCAGAACCTCCGCGATAGCGGACTCCTGGCTCAACCCGGGGCTCTTCGACGCCGCGAGCTTCGTCGCCCACGACGACGCGGTGCCGCCGAATCCGGTCGCCCCCGACGGCTGCAACGCGGTGCCCTTCTCGCCGTCGACCACGGTCGTGCCGACCTCCGATAGGGCCGAATCACCGACTGGGCTCAACTTCGACCTGGAGATTCCCTCGACCGGTATCGAAAACCCGACCGGCCTCGGCCAGTCCCACGTGAAGAAGGCGACCGTGACCCTGCCCGAGGGGATGACGATCAACCCTTCGGCCGGCGAAGGCCTCGGCTCCTGCAGCCCGGCCCAGTTCAACAGTGAGACCGCGACCTCTCCGCAGGGAGCCGGCTGCCCCAACGACTCGAAGGTCGGCACGGTGAAGATCGAGACGCCGCTCCTCGACGAGGAGGCCACCGGCGCCCTCTACATCGCCAAGCAGAACGACAACCCGTTCAACTCCCTGCTCGCCCTTTACATCGTGGCCAAGATCCCCGAGCGGGGCGTCGTGGTCAAAGTCGCCGGCAAGGTGACTCCCGACCCGAAGACCGGGCAGCTGACCACGACCTTCGACAACCTGCCCCAGCTGCCGTTCTCGAAGTTCTCGCTGAGCTTCAGGGAGGGCCAGCGCTCGCCCCTGAGCACGCCGAGGACCTGCGGCACCTACGCGGTCAGGTCCGAGTTCGTCCCCTGGTCCGCCGCTGACCCCGACAACCCACTGCCGAGCGAGATCCAGACCCGCTACTCGGAGTTCAAGGTCACCAAGGGCGTCGGCGGCGACGCCTGCTCGGGCGGCACCCCGCCCTTCAAGCCGGGTCTGATCGCGGGTACCCGCAACAACGCCGCGGGCTCCTACTCGCCCTTCGACGTGCGACTGACGAGGAACGACGGCGAACAGGAGTTCACCCGCTTCTCGATCAAGCTCCCCCCGGGCATCATCGGCAAGCTCGCCGGTGTCCCCTACTGCTCCGACGCGGCGATTGCCGAGGCCAAGGCAAAGAGCGGCAGCGCGGAGCAGCAGAGCCCCTCCTGCCCGGCTGCGTCAGAGGTAGGAAGGACCCTCGTCGGAGCCGGAGTCGGCTCAGTCCTGGTCTACGTCCCCGGCAAGGTCTATCTCGCCGGCCCCTACAACGGGGCCCCGCTCTCGGTGGTCTCGATCACCTCGGCCAAGGTCGGCCCCTTCGACATCGGCACCGTGGCCGTCCGCCTCGGGCTCAAAGTCGACCCCGAAACCGCCGAAGTCTTCGTCGACGGGGTCGGATCGGACCAGATCCCCCACATCATCCAGGGCATTCCGGTCCACGCCCGCGACATCCGCGTCTACATGGACCGCCCGGAGTTCGTGATCAACCCGACCAGCTGCGAACGGACCTCGACGGCGTCGACGGTGCTTGGTTCCGGGCTTGATTTCGCCTCTGATTTCGACGACGTCCCGGTCACGGTCACCTCGCCCTTCCAGGCAGCCGACTGCGCCAACCTCGGCTTCAAGCCGAAGCTGGCCCTGAGCCTCAAGGGCGGCACCAAGCGCGGCGCCACCCCCGCCTTCAAAGCGGTGCTGACCGCGCGCAAGGGCGACGCCAACATCGGCGAAGCCCAGGTCACCCTGCCGCGCTCGGAGTTCCTCGAACAGGCCCACATCAAGACGATCTGCACCCGGGTGCAGTTCAAAGCGGGCAACGTGCCTGGCGAAAAATGCCCGGCAGCATCGATCTACGGCCGCGCCAAGGCGATCACCCCGATCCTCGACGAACCACTGCAGGGCCCCGTCTACCTGCGTTCCTCCTCCAACAAGCTGCCCGACCTGGTCGCGGCGCTGAACAACAAACAGATCAACATCGCCCTCGCCGGGCGCATCGACTCCGTCGAAGGCGGTCGCATCCGCAACACCTTCGAAACGGTCCCCGATGCCCCGGTGACCAAGTTCACCCTGGAAATGTTCGGCGGCAAGAAGAGCCTCCTGACCAACTCGACCGACCTCTGCAAGCGACCCCACCGGGCGATCGCCGCCTTCACCGGGCAGAACGGGAAGCTGCACGAGTTCAACCCGGTCTTGAAGGCCTCCTGCAAGAAGGCTAAGAAGAAGAAGGCCAGGCGCTAGTGCGAGCGAAAGCGGGGGCGCTGACTCTGGCGCTCGCGCTCTTGATCGTCGCCGCGGCCGGCGCGACGGTGATCCAGCAGGGCAACCTGCGGGTCACCGTCCGCGCCCAGGTCGCCCCCAACAAGCTGCCGCGCACCGGCACCGCCCCGATCGCCGTCTTCATCGCCGGGCACGTCGGCAGCGTCGACGGCAAGGTGCCCCCCCAACTGCGGGAGATGACGATCAAGGTCAACCGCCACGGTCTCCTGCAATCCAAGGGCCTGCCGACCTGCAGCCGCCCGGAGATCCAGCCGGGCTCCACCGAGCACGCCCTGGACAACTGCGCCGACGCCCTGATCGGCTCGGGGCGCTTTTGGGCCTCGGTGATTTTCCCCGACCAGGCCCCCTACAAGACCACCGGCCGCCTCCTCGTCTTCAACGGCAAGGTCGGCAAGCGAGCGGTCCTCTTCGCCCACATCTACACCACCCAGCCCTTCGGCTCCTCCTTCGTGCTCACCTTCGCCATCAAGAGGACGACGGGCGGCACCTACGGCACCGAGCTCTCGACCGCGCTGCCGAAGGCGCTCGGCAACTGGGGCTTCGTCGACCGCATCAAGCTCACCCTGCGCCGCAAATACGACTACCGGGGCCAAAAGCTGAGCTACTTCAACGCCGGCTGCCCGGCCCCGAAGGGGACCAAGACCGCTTCTTACCCGCTGGCCCTCGCCACCCTTTCCTTCGCCGGCAACCAAGAGATCTCGGCGACGGTGCAAAAGAGCTGCGTGGTGGCGGAATGACCCAAGAGCAAGGAGAGACGATGAGCAGCAAGCAAAAGAGAGACGCGATCCTGGCTGTGGCCCTGAGCGCCCTCGCCCTCAGCGCCGCGCCCGCCAACGCCACCTACAACCCGATCTCCGCGGGCGCCACCAAGCTCAGCCTCGACAAGGGCTTCCTCTCCCTATTGGCGGCAAATGGGGTGAGCCTAAAGGCAACCGCTCCCGCCACCCTCAAGGCCAACACCGTCACCTTCCCCGCCGTCTCGGGGCGCTTCGATCCCGTCAGCGGTCAGGGCACCGTCCAGCACGACGGCGCCTTGGTCTTCAAGGCCGCCGGCCGCAGCATCCCGATCAAGGCCCTGCAACTGAAAACCACCCAGAAAGCGAGCCCGCTCTCGGCCAAGGTCGGCGGCGGACAGCTGAAACTGATCACCGCGAAGACGCTGAAGGTCTCTCGTCAGGGCTTTGGCGAGCTGGTCAAGGCCTCCACCCTGGCGCTGACCGACAAGGTCGCGGTGCGCCTCAACAAGAAGCTGCGCCTGAAGGGCGTCTTCAAAGCCGGTCAACCCGTCGGCTCCTCGAGCACCCAGGCGCTGCCGGCGACGGTCGCGCTGAAGGAAGGCGGCAACGCGACTCTGGCCCTCTCCTCGGAGTTCTCCGCCAAGCTTGGCTCCCTCTTCGTCGCGGTCAACCCGATCTTCCCCGCCGAACGGCCCTCGGGCGGGATCTTCACCCTGCCGATCTTCGACGGCAAGCTCGCCCCCGATGCCTCTTCGGGCACCCTGGAAACCCTCGGTGCGGTGGAAGGCGTGCAGCAAAACGGCGGTCAGGTCTTCCTCCGCGAACCGATCCTCGACCTAGAGGCAAAGGCGCTCACGGCGGAAGTCGAGGTCCAGCCCTCACCTCCCTATGCGGGCAAGCAGGGGCGGGTCGCCGTCGCCGACCTCGACCTCGCCACCGCGACGGCCTCCTCGGACCCGAAGGCGCTGCAGGTCGGACTGGCCAGCACGACCCTGAAGTTGCAGAGCGGCCTGGCCGGGACGCTGAATGAGGTCTTCGCCAAGCCGCTCGGCAAGGGGGAGGTGTTCAGGGGCGGGGAGGTGATCGGGACGTTCAGCTTCGCGGCGCTGGGGGAGGGGTAGGGCATCCGTCTCGCCGCCTACGCTGCGCGGCACCTTGCGCAAGTCGCTGACCCAGCTCTCGTTCCTCGCCGCGCTCCTCGTTGCCTTCGCGCTCGGCGCGACCCTCCCTGGCGCATTCGCCCAGACCCAGGCCGCCCCGACCGTCGTCCGCAACGCCCTCGCCCAGTCGGGCAAGGTCCAGGGCGCTCCCAGCCGGACGATGGTCCTCAGCCGGGTCGAGGTCCCGCCCGGCGCCAAGCTGGCGCTTCACCACCACCTCGGCACCCAGATCTCCCACATCGAGGCCGGCACCCTCACCTACACAGTCCGCCAAGGCTCTGCCGTGGTCCGCGAAGGCGAGTCCGACCAGAGCCCGCGCCTCGTCCGCAAGATCAAGGCCGGCCAGACCGCCCGCATCAAGGCCGGACAGTGGCTGGTCGAGCAGCCCTCTGACATCCACGAAGCGGCCAACAACGGCAGCGTGCCGGTTGTGATCTACCTGGCGACGCTGCTGAAGGCCGGCGCTCCGCCGGCGACGCCGGTCGCCACTCCCTGAGTCCGACTAGCTCGCCCCCGGCAGCGCCGCTGCCATCCGCCGCACCCCTTCCCGCACCAGCTCCGGCGAGGTCGCGAAGTTGAGCCGGACGAAGCCGGCGCCCCCGTAGCGCGGGCCGGAGCCCAGCGCCACCCGGCCACGCTCCAGGAAGGCGGCCGCCGGGTCCGCGCCGAGCCCGAGCGCACGGCAGTCGAGCCAGGCCAGGTAGGTGCCCTGCGGCGGTGTCCAGCGCACCTCCGGCAACCGCTGCGCCAGCTCGGCGCCGAGCAGCTCCCGGTTCGCCTCCAGCTGCGCGAGCACCGCGTCGAGCCACTCGTCGCCACGCTCGAATGCCGCCTCGGAGGCGAGCACCCCGAACAGCCCGGCGGCATGGCCGATCGGCGGCAGCGAGCGCACGACGTCGGCCGGCCCGTCTGCGGCGGTGACGATGTGCGCCGCCTTCAGCCCGGCAAGGTTGAACGCCTTCGAGGCCGAGGTGAGGACGAAGCCCCGCTCGCGGGCGGCGGGGGAGACCTCGAGCCAGGGGACGAACTCAGTTCCCGGCATGGTCAGCGGCGCGTGGATCTCGTCGGCGAGGACCCAGGCCCCGTGCTCGGCGCAGAGCTCCGCCACTCGTTCCAATTCGGCCCGCCGCAAGACCCGCCCGGTCGGGTTCTGCGGGTTGACCAGCAGCAGCGCGCGAGCGCCCTCGCGCAGCGCCGCCTCCAGCTCGTCCAGGTCCATCTCGCCCGCCGGCCGCAGCGCAAGCTCGCGCAGCCGCAGCCCCGCGCGCGGGATCTCGGAGAAGAACGGGGGGTAGGCCGGCACCGCCATCGCCACCTCCTCGCCGGGCTTTAGCAGCGCCCCGAGCAGGGTCATCGCCGCGACCACCACGTCGGGTGCCAGCGTCACCTGCTCCGGGTCGACCTCCCAGTCCAGCCGCCGCCGCGCGAACTCGGCGAAGGCCTCGTTCAGCCGCGCCGGCACCGCGGTCGGATAGCCGACGTCGCTGCGCTCGAGCGCCTGGCGCAGCACCGCGCTCACCGCCGGCGCCAGCGGGAAGTCCATTTCGGCGACCGTCATCGCCAGCACCCCGGGCCCCTCGCTCGCCCACTTCTCGCTGCGCCGTTCCGCCAGCGCGGCGATGTCTGGGACCGAGATGTCGAGGCCGCTCATAAGCTCTAAGATCGTGGAGCGATGGCTGCTCGCACCATCGTGCTTTGGGTTTCCAAAGCCAGCCCGCCCGGATAGCTCAGTTGGTAGAGCACTTCCATGGTAAGGAAGGGGTCACGAGTTCGAGTCTCGTTCCGGGCTTCTCTCCCCGGTCTCCTATTGACGGATTTCGTCGTTGCCGGGGCCGCCGAGCAGGGTGTCCTGACCAGGCCCGCCGCAGATCACATCGGCGCCGCTCAGTCCCCGCACCTTGTCCTTGCCGCCGAGTGCCGCGATCACGTCGCGGTTCTTCGTCCCGACCAGCTCGTCAGCGCGCGCGGTGCCCACGATCGTCGCCTTCTGCTGCTGGCAGCGGACGTGGCTGTCGCCGCCACTGAAGGCGGCGAGGAAGAAGTCATTCCCACCCGATCTGGCGAGGGCGACGATGCGGCCGCCGGACTGCAGGCCCATCCCGGTCACCCTGGCGTTGACGGGCATCGTCACCCGCTGGCCGCCGTTGAAGGTCCGGTCCACGTTGCCGTCTGGGAGCAGGCGGAAGGCGGCGAGGCGGGACGAGCGGACCTGCGGATCGAACCCGGTGCCGACGATCCGGCCGCGGCCGTCGACCGCGATCGCTCCGGGCATGACCGGGCCGACCCGGAAGTACGTACGCAGCCGGCCGTCCTGGCCGAAGCCGCCGTCGAGCGAGCCGTCCGGGTTGAACCTGGTCAGGTTGTCGACGGTGGAGACCGTTTCGGTGCGTTCTTCGAAGAGGACGAGGATGCCGCCGTCGGGCGCGAGCGCCATCGCCTCGACCAGCCCCTCGGCGCCGGGGGTGGGGAAGCGGACCCCGCCGCTGCCGGCGAAGCCGAGATCGGGCTGCCCGTTGCCGAGCAGGCGGGCGAGGCTGAAGCCCTCGCCGAAGAGCGCGCTGCCGCCCACGCAGCAGTAGGGGCTGCCGACGACGACGGTTCCGCCGGGGCCGAGGAGGAGGTCGGCGGGCCGGGTCTGGGTCGGCAGGGCGATGCTCGCGACGCCGCCGGTGCCGAAGCCGGAGTCGAGCGTGCCGTCGGCCGAGTAGCGGGCGACCCGCAGTTCCTGCCCCGCCTCGACCCGGCTCCCTTCGGTGCTCACCACGACCTTGCCGTCGGGCTGCACCGCGGCCGCAACCGGGGCGCTGTGGCCGGGCCGTATCGCCGGCGCGGCCTCGCCGTCGCCGCCAAAGCCCGGGTCGGGGCGACCATCGCGGTCGAAGCGGAAGACCCTGAGGCCGCCCCCGCCGTCGCCGCTGACGTCGTAGGCGGCGATCACCGGCTTGCCGTCGGGTCCGACGGCGACGTCGAAGGGCATCCGTTCCGGGCCCTGAGCCAGCGTCAGCTCGACATCGAAGGAGCGGTCGCGCGCGCCCGCGGCGTCGAACCGGGCCAGGGTCAGATGCGTCGGGCACTGCCACTGCCAGGTGCAGTCGTAGTCGGAGAAGAGCACGAACACTTCGTCCTCCGGCCCGACCGCCATGCGCGCGGCCGCATCCTCGGCGAACCGCTTGCCACCGGCGCCCTCGACCACCGCAATCCCCTCGTCGCCGAAGTCGTAGGCCAGGTCGGCCGGCGCCGCCGCGGTCGTGGCCGCGCCGGCGGCGATCAGCACGCAAGCCAGGACGAGGCTGGCCGCCCCGCGCAGGAACGCCGCGCCCGCCTCCCCCGTCGAGATCATCGGAGCATTAAACATCGCTTCACCGCGAAGTTGCGCCGCTGGCGCTCCTGGCTGAGCAGCCAGCTTCCGCCCCATATATATAGGCTGCCCGCGTGGACTTCGCCCTGACCGACGAGCAGCAGGACTTCGTCGCCGCGATCCGCGACTTCTGCGACCGCGAGTGCGGCACGCAGGATCAGCGCGAGCGGCTCACCGACGGCTACAAGGAGCACCACAACTTCGAGCTCTACGGGCAGATGGCGGAGCTGGGCTGGCTCGGGGTGACGATCCCCGAGGAGTACGGCGGCTCCGGCGGCTCGATGCTCGACGCCTGCCTGTTCATGGAGGAGACCTCGCGCGGGCTCGCTCCGGTCGGCGGCTACGCGACGACGCTGATCGTCGCCGGCG